>JAOAUO010000203.1:1310-4157 GCA_030157565.1 Legionellaceae bacterium | reverse complement strand
ATTATTGACACTGTTGGGAATAAAAAAACCGCTCATATCATTGCACGCACATAACGAAGCCAATAAAAGCGAACAAATCATAGCCCTTCTCTTGCAAGGGCGCTCACTGGCACTGATCAGCGATGCAGGCACGCCCCTCATCAGCGATCCGGGGTTCCCTTTGGTGAAATTAGCGCAATCGCAAGGCATCACGGTCTGCCCCATCCCCGGTGCGTGCGCCTTGATTGCCGGATTGTCCGCCGCCGGCATTCCTTGCGATACGTTTGTTTTTTCAGGTTTTCTACCGGCAAAACAAGCCGCAAGACGCGCGAAACTGGCGTCGTTTACTAACATTGAACAGACCTTGGTTTTTTATGAATCAACGCATCGAATTCTCGATTGCATCGATGACATCCACGCTGTTTTTGGTGACGCGTGTGAATGGGTATTGGCCAAAGAACTCACCAAAACATTTGAGCGCTTTATTAGCGGAAACAGCGCTGAAATCAAAGCATGGTTATTGGCCGACCCAAACCACTGCAAGGGCGAGTTTGTGGTGATGATTCCTCCTCGAGCCGCCATTGACGAGCAATCCAGCAAAACCCGCGAATTGCTGTCAATTTTATTGGCTGAACTGCCTTTGAAACAGGCCGTCAAGCTCGCCTGTCAACTAACCCAAGGCCATAAAAATGACCTGTATGAGATGGCGTTGGCCTTGAAAGAAGCGCGCGGGGAGTAGCTCCATTCCTTTAACATCGACCCATATTAGGTGCAGGCGAGAAACAATCCGCCACGTGCGGTAGATAAGCCATCATGCCACGCTCGTGCGCTATATATGCCAGTGTTAATAAAATGGCTGCAGGAACACTGACCGTAAACGCGCCTAAAAAGATAAACGGCATGATGGTCTTTTTCAGCATTGTGCCCGTCAGATCGTTCCACGCGTCATTCATCTCGACCCGCGCTTTTTCATTATGCGGTTCTTGCGTTGATATCATGCATTTTTCTGAATACACACCATATTTATCCCCCGACAAATACATACCCATTGCCGTATTGCACAGCAGTAAGCAAACGGGCATGAACGCAGGAGGGGCCAGTATAAAGGCCGCTAATAAGCCCGTTTCAAAGATGCAGGCCGCAACCAGGTAAAACACCAACTCCATGCGATCTTTTTCAGCACTCAAGTCAAGCTGTTTCAACTGCTCGGCCGCCATCAAGCAGCCGGCTGACTCTCGAGCTAGCGTTTTTTGATAGTCTTTGAGCTCTTGTCGTTTGAGTGCATAATCGGCATCCACTTGTTTCAACAAATAACCCAACCACACAATATCAAACATCGTAAAACCGGCCAGCAATATATTTGCAACGGGCCCTGCCACATATCCATAATTACACAACGTGTTCACTGTAGTCCAAACGAAATCATTGCCCAAATGATAATAATAGCGTTGAAATTCGACACTGGCGCGTTCGCCTGGTGTCAATTCATTTTCTTGACCCTCAGGAAAATAGGTATGTTTCACCAGCATACCCAGGTCTAACACCAAGCGAAGTCCACAAAGGCCTACACTCAAGGCATTATAAATGCCTAATGGTGCGTCCAAAATATCAATATTAATTGAGCGGCCCAGCATGGCTTGCAAACCATCCAATAAATGCCATTGATTGGCCATCATCAGCCATTGTTTTAACGAGAGCAAAGCAAACCGCGTGCTCAAACGCTGAATGTTCAGCTGGCCTATCAACGGACGCAATTTGGCTACATCAAACGGTGTGCTGATCACGTCTTGGAGATCGTTGCTCAACATTTCCAATAACGATACCTCAGGTATTGCTTCAGGAAGGCGTTTCGTGAATCGCCCTTCAATGGCGTCACACGCTTTTTTATAATCCGATGCTTTTTCAGGATTGTAGGTTTCATAGTACGTTTTTAACATAAAACTGGTGTAATAACAGAACAACCAAAATTCGTCGCGAGCCTCTCCGTTTGCGTTCAAGCAGGCCTGTAATTCGTTGAATTCATGCTCAATGGAACGGCGATTATCCGATAAAAATTTAAACTTTTTTTCAATGTTTCCATTTAAAAAATGAGCACAGGCCTTATCTATTTGATTCGGGCCTATTTTTGAATCATTAAGCGTTTCAATGCTCTGAAAAAAAGAAATTTTATCTTGAACAAAAGAGATAGACATAAAAATCCTTGCACAAAAAATGAGTAACTAAATCAAAAAATAACAATATACCATTCAGAAAGAAAGGTAACAAGTAAATTTTCGTTTGGACAGAACAGCATGAAAATTGGAGTTTCATGTATTTAATAAGGGATTTGCGATGCCTCAAACCTTCGATTAAATACACTAAGCTATATAAAGATCGATGAACTCGTTATATCTGGAGGAAATAATATGCATGTTTTTGCATGTTATTTCCTCCAGACTATCCTTTATTTTCCAATGCAAAAACTAGAAAAAATCACGCCTAACAAATCATCTGAGGTAAATTCACCGGTGATTTCGCACAAGACTTCATGGGCCGCACGCAAATCCTCAGCCAAAAGCTCGCCTGCGCGATGTTGCAACAACTGGTTGTAACCCGTCAGTAATAATGCTTCGGCAGCATCTAGCGCTTGAATATGCCGTCGACGGGCTAAAAATTGCCCTTCTGCCGGTTGATAACCCACCACCTCTTTTATTTTCTCTTTTAATAAAAACAGCCCTTCCCCTGACTTGGCCGAAAGATAAACCGCATTGGATTCACTTTTAGCGACCTGTCCCATCGTGTCAATTTTATTAAAAACATGAATAATCGGAACGTTTGGAGGCAACACGGCCGCAATGGCATGGTTTAAATCATGAGAGTCCACTTCAC
>JAOAUO010000203.1:0-1300 GCA_030157565.1 Legionellaceae bacterium | reverse complement strand
AACGCAAATGGTCTCCGTTGTAACCACGATGCGGCTTTCTGAGAAATTGGAGGATTGCACCCTTTGAATACGTTTCCGGTGTGTGGAAACCAGAAATACTATCACGAAGTTGTTTCGTGCCATTGGCATCCATCACCAACAACACACAATCCGCGCGGCTAACTTCTTGCCACGCACGTTTAATGCCTTCTTGCTCCACTAAATCGTCACTCTCACGCAAACCCGCCGTATCAATGATATGCACGGGAATATCATCTAACAGAATGTGTTCTCGCATGACATCACGCGTGGTGCCAGCAACGGGTGTTACAATGGCTACGTCTCGGCCTGATAATCCGTTAATTAAGGTTGATTTTCCGGCATTTGGACGGCCCGCAATGACCACAGACAAACCCTCACGTAGCATAGCGCCTTGGTTTGCGCTGGCTCTGATGGAGGCCAAATCATCACGCAACGCCGTCAACTTTGAAAACACAACGCCATCGTTTAAAAAATCAATGTCTTCTTCTGGAAAATCAATGGCCGCTTCCACATAAAGGCGCAATTGAATCAATTGTTCATTCAGCGCGTGGATTTTTTTAGAAAAATCCCCTTGCAATGAACGCACGGCCATGCGGGCGGCGGTTTGTGAACTGGCATCAATGAGATCGGCAATGGCTTCTGCTTGAATCAAATCCATTTTATCATTCAAAAACGCCCGTTCCGAAAATTCTCCGGGCTTTGCGAGCAGCGCACCTAGCCGCACGCATTCACGCAGCAACAGATCCAATACAATGGGCGAACCGTGCAGCTGGCACTCGACCACGTCTTCACCGGTAAACGAATGGGGCGCTTTAAAATAAAGCAAAACACCTTGATCAATCACTTCGCTGTCTGAATTAAAAAAATCGCGATAATGAATGGAGCGAGGGGTTAAAAGGGCGCTTTGAGTGAGTGTTTGTGCAATGGAATAAGCAAGAGGGCCTGATATACGAATAATGCCGACCCCGCCTCGACCAGGCGGAGTCGCAATGGCAACAATGGTCGTCATTATTTTACAACGGTCAGTTTCTTAACCGGCTTGTTGGGTTTAGTAAGCTTAGCCGGTTTGTCTTCGCCATATTTACGTGTGATATACCACTGTTGCAAAATAGACAGGCTGTTATTCACAATCCAATACAAGACCAAACCTGCTGGAAAATTCCAAAACAATCCTGTAAACAACACCGGTAAAAACATCATGATCTTGGCTTGCATGGGATCAGGCGGCGCTGGGTTTAATTTTTGTTGAATTTAAAAATTATAAATCTTTGAAAAATAT
>JAOAUO010000202.1 GCA_030157565.1 Legionellaceae bacterium | reverse complement strand
CCACAAACCAGCCCAGTGGCCAACCCACAAACCAGCCCAGTGGCCAACCCACAAATCAGCCCAGCGCCCAACCTACAAACGAGCCCAGTGGCCAACCCACAAACCAACCTAGTGCTCAACCTACAGAACAACCCAGTGGTCAAGGGAGGGAGCAAGCAAGTAATGGAGAAAATGTTCTGATTTTTCTTGCTATGCTTGCTGTGCTTCTTGCGTCTCCTCTTGTATTAAAACAAAATAGATTCTGGTTGAAACAAAAAGCGACAGATTTGCATAACAGAAAATATGGATTGGATAAAATGTTAACGTTTATTTTAGGCCAATCTAATCAAGTAGCGCCTTATCGTGAATCAAATGAAATAAATCTTTCAACCATGATCTGCAACGATGTAGATCTGGAGACAGGAGGTGAACTGCGCACGGTTGAAATGGCTCATCAGCCAAACAATAATTCGGCAATCATTGTTTGGATAGCTGGATTCAGGCTATTGCAGAATGTTTTAAATTCTTTTCATCATAGAATTGAGCCTGAAGCGAATGTAAACATTGATCATCTATCTCAACTGGAATCAGCTGCAATCCCTCATGACAGCAATATTAGTGATCTTTCTGGCTCTATTGGCTTAAACCATTGGGATCTTATCGATAGTAGTCAAGATGGAGAGGGTTCTAATTTCAGTGATGATGATCTATCTAAACTGGAATCGGCTGCAAGCGCTCTCGACATCAGTATGAGTGATCTTTCTGATTCTATTGGCTTAGAGCATGGCGATCTTATCAATAGTAATCAAGACGGAGAGGACTCTGATTTAAGTGATGATGATTTATATCAACTGGAATTGGCTACAAGCGCTCACGATATCAGCAGTAGTGATCTTTCAGGATCTATTGGCTTAGACCCTTTGGATCTTATCGAGAGTAATCAAGACAAAGAGGACTCCATATTGCTAGAGACACTATCGCATTTAACTCTTTCAACGTCTGACAGTAGTTTGCATGCATTTTTCAAGCAAAATAATCAGACAAACAGGAGTCATCTGGGCTCTCTTTCATTGGATGAAAGAGAGCAAGACGGTGACGATGAACTTGACTGCGGTTCCATCGAAAGTAATTCAATCAATTGATTAACGTACCTTTTTATCAAAGGCCCCTCAATCCTAGTGTTCAGAGCGAGATTTTCCTAATGGAAAGATACGTTTTGGGACGCGAACCTTTATGTTTTTTTTAAATACAGTTTTCGCGCCTGTATAGGCCGGCCATCCAATGCGTGATCAATCGCACGGCGCATAACCAATTTAACTGTTTTCAGGACCGCCGCATCATTCAATGCATCATTAGCCCACGCGATGATGTGCGCGCCCTGGAATCCTCGATGCGATAACACAAACCCTTCGCCTTCGATCAAGGCGTACATTTCACCCGATTCAATCGGCCATTTCGATTGTGCATCATGCGTCAATGACATCTGATAACCGCAAAGCGTTAACCATCGCCATTCTAAGCGTCTTAATAAAATCGCGATGGTCGTGCGTTCGGTCGCCCAGGTTAATGCACGCAGCGTATGGATATATGCATCATAAAAATCAGGCGACGGATCAAGCGGACTCAAGCCTTGGTAGATTAATTCATTGATATAGAGGCCCGCAAACAAGGCATCCCCCCTCAAAGGCAGCGATGCAGAAACGGCTTCCAATTGGCGTACATAATGCCAATCCTGCCGAACGTCAAGGGTTAGCCACAGTGGCGTGAATACTTGCATTTGGGCTTGATTTTTGGGTGCGCGGCCCCCGTTATATCGAGCACGCACCAAACCCATCTCTCGCGTGAAAAAGGTAACCTCGGCACTGGTTTCACCTGACTGGCGTGTATGCAAGACCCAGGCATCTAGGCCATCAGTGATCATAGCCCAATTGCTTTAAAGCTCGCTCATCATCAGACCAGCCGGATTTCACTTTGCACCAGCATTGTAAAAACACTTTTTTGCCCAGCAACGCTTCCATGTCCATGCGTGCACTGGTTGCCATCGTTTTCATCTTGCTGCCTTTGTCACCAATGATCATGCGTTTATGATTTTCTTTCTCAACCAAAATGCGTGCATGAATACGCACCAACGCCCCTTCGTCTTTATAGGCTTCAATTTCAACTGTGGTTGAGTAAGGCAACTCTTGCCCACACAAACGGAAAATTTTCTCACGCAATAATTCAGCACACAAAAACCGTGTCGAGCGATCGGTAAACTGGTCTTCACCAAACAAGTGAGGGCCTTCTGGTAGGACGGCACGTAAATGATTTTGCAACGTGTCGACTTGAATGCCTGTTTTAGCTGAAATGGGTATAATGGCTGTAAACGCATGCCGTTGACTAATGGTTTCAATCCAAGGCAGCAACTGCATTTTATCGACTATTTTGTCAACTTTATTAACAACCAAAAAGCAGGGTACATCTAGATTTTTGATAATCCGTAAGACATATTCATCTTCTTCTTCCCAATGCGTGCCATCCACCAAAAAGGCGACCGCGTCTACATCACGCAGGGTCGTGATGGCTGTTTTATTCATCACACGATTCATGGCTTTTTTGGATCCTTGGTGAATCCCTGGGGTATCTACATAAACGAATTGACAATCCCCTTCCGTACGAATACCAATAATACTATGGCGTGTTGTTTGAGGCCTGCGCGAGGTGATGCTTAGCTTTTGTTGTAAAATTCGATTGAGCAACGTAGATTTACCCACATTCGGCCGCCCAACCAAGGCGATGTAACCGCAATAACTTGTCATGAATGAAGATCCTGTTTATTTGTCAGCGATCAACCCATTTCGCCTGATGAGCAAAATGGGTTGATGAAATAAACATTTTAGCATAAATTTAAACTTATGGCCGAATCGGGACAATCAATTATAAGGCTTGACAACAACCGTTGTTCCCACATCTATAAAATTTTCATTCAACCATTTTGCAGCACCAGGTAAAACCCGAATGCACCCATGACTTGCATTGTAATTGGGCACTTCATAAGCGGCATGAATCGAGTACCCTTCGTGAAAATGCATACAGTAGGGCATGCGAGCCCCCCCATGCGTTTCAATGGGATACAAGCTGGATGTACAGTCTGGGCCTTTTTTCGAATACACAGCAAAAGTACCGGTCACGGTTCGGCAGGGGTGGCCCACATCTTCGCAAAAATCTTTCCCGCCGGAAGCACTGCCCGTTTCCACGCGATTGCCCTGCGCATCATAAGCCGCCCATGCGGTGGCTTTCGGATCAAACACAAACACTTTACGACCCGTTCCTTCTCGTTTTTCAGGAAAATAGCCACTGCCTTTCATGTCTGCACTCATCGACTTGGTATAATGGGTGTTTCCTCCATCATCCACAATCGGTATTGAGTCACCCATTGACGCACAAGCCGCCGTCAACACACACAAGGGTACAATCGCTAGTTGCTTTTTCATCATTAAATCCTCCGTCTGTTTTCTATTACATCGGGAGTTATGCGCAAAAGTTTAGCTTTTTATTTAAAAATTAATCCAAAAGATCTATTTGCGATCTTTTTCTTGTGGCAACAATGCTAGAATGGCCAACATCAACTGCTTGTCCGTGCATTCAAAGCAGCCTCCTCTTGCAGGCATTGCATTCACCCCTTCGTCGGTGTGTTGCAACAAAATATCCATGCCTTGCTTTACGCGCGGCGCCCAGGCCAATGCATCACCCTTGGGCGGAGCACCTACTGGAATCATCGGATCGGGGGCATGACACATGCCGCAATAATGTTGCACGATTTGGGCGCCTTCGGTTTTCGAGCCAATTATATGCTTTAAAAAAGACTCAGGATGATGACTTGAAGACCAACTGGGCGTTAAAAAAAATAGGTGGATCATCAGGTAAATCATTCGACGCATATAAGGTACCTGATGGATTGGCGTGTCTTGGACAGAAAAACATGTGATCCTTTTCATGCTTTTCTGTCCAAAGTCCAATTTTCAGATGCAGACACAGGCCCGACTTCCACTCTATTTTCTTTCTTACTTAAAAAATGCAACCAAGGTGCCACTTCTAATCGCTCCTCAGCAGACAGCCCGGACAAAAGACCTTTCACTCGACTAGCCTTTACTGACTCACGCCCAGGAACCAACCAATCCACAAATGATTTCCAGTCGCTATC
>JAOAUO010000201.1:13038-22756 GCA_030157565.1 Legionellaceae bacterium | reverse complement strand
GGGTGTGCATCTGAGTTTTTGGTTGATTTCATCAGGATCACTCGTGGCCAATAGAATGGATTGTTGTGTCTGAACATGAAACGCATACAACACATCTGCCTCATTGAAATATAAAATATATTGAATGGATGGGTTTTGTGCAGCAGAACAGGTAGCCAATTGACGAGCCACATCCAGATTGCTAAATCCAGCAAAGGTAGCACTCAGATCAATGATGGCGCGCGCATCGGATTGATCTCTAAACAATGACAATAAAAATACATCCATGCGAAGAAAAGATAGACGATTCACTTCGGTCGATTTTTCTTTTAACACGGCTTGAATATACCCGTCGGTGCCCAATGACGCGCGTGGATTGTATTGCAAGCATTGATGATACGTGCTGTGATTCCAAGGCGTTCCGGATAATCCTTGCGCCGTTCGATACATATCCACATGATTGTATGCATCGCTGTGAAGTACCGCTGACTCAATCGTGATTTGCGGAAGAATGTTTTCTTGTAAAATAAAAAATAAAATAGACCGTTCATCCCTTAAGTGATTAAGAATGTCCAGTATTTGCTGAACACTCCTTTCAGAACGCAGGTTTATCGTTTGCAACGTCAGGTTAGTGCCTTTTAACCATGCGTTAACACGCTGAGCCGTGCATGTTTTTCCTATTGATTGATATTTACCGAAAGGTGCGAATAACGCATGTCTGGCTTGCGCTTGCCATTGACCAATGGCCTGACGTAACAAGGCCTCATTTAATCCTTCGTTCAACAAGGATTGAATGGAATAATTGATCGTTTCTAATGCATTCCCAAAACGGCTTCGTTCATTGGGTTGATTGCTTGCAACATAAGGTATCGCCAAGGCCCGTTCAAGGGCTGTGCCTTGACGTTCGAATGGTCCATAATGTTCCTTATAGTGACGCGCTTGTGTTTGAGGAAGCAAGGTCAATTGTTCTTTATAAAAAGCCAGGGCATCTTTGATCTCCGGTTCGGTTTGTTCGATGCATACAGGCATGGTTTCGTTGTTGAAATAAGCACGGATTTCACGCACGGCATTCAGACTGTTTAATTTCTCTAAATAGGGGTTTAATGGACTATTGGGATGCTGCAAGAGATCATCAATCATCGGTGATTTCCCCTCTAAAACATCCACAAATTGATAGAGCGCGATGCTATGTTGGATGAGCGCAGGTGAAATGGCACTTAAACCGCCCAAGGTATAATTTAATTTTTTCTTCAACAACAGACCCTGGTGCACTTCATCGATCACCACGTCGCCACATTTCTTGATTACGTCGATTATTTTTCCGGCCCAGTAGACTTGTTTTTTCCATTCAGGAGCGTTCGATCGAAACAACAGGAACTCTAAATATTTAAGCTCCAAGGATTGCATGGACTCACCCGTAGTAACTAAATAATCCCGATTCCCCATGATCTCAACGAACGTTTGATGAATTTTTTCTAACCGTTTTTCGGAACAATCACTGTCTCGGTTGAACTCAAATCGATGCGCTTTCCGACCAAATAATCGCTGAGAAGTGGCATTAAGATCCACATGATTGGTCGCCAGCAAAGCGCGGGGCACTTCCACCACCACTAGATTTAACCCAGTGGCTTTTTTCTCGACCAATAGCGGTAAAATCACTTTGGATTTTCCACCGCCCATGATTATTTTTTCAACGGTGTTCGCAACATGACGGGGATCATTTGGTTTGGATAATAAAGCCGTTAACGCCTCGACTTGTCTTGGACGAACCAATACATCCTCTTCATATTGAAACAACATAAGCCCCGGATCAATTTGAGCCTCTGGAATGTTTTCGCTCATTAAGACATAGGCTATTTCATGCAAATCTCTCGATTGGGGCAAGGCATTTATCCCGGTCCGATTCAATGCGGCCAATAGACGTGTTGTTTGTTGGTGGCGTACTTCAAGCGATACGCAGTGGTGAATGCATTCGTGCAGCGCAATGCATGCAGATTTTGATAACCCAGTATGTTCAATGTACAAGGAAAAATCCGCATGTAAATAAAAGGTCAACAGGTCTTTTTGAGTGAGTGCCGGTGTTTGTTTGGCGAGCAATTGAATGGGATTTTTAGGCTCCGCATTCGCTTGCTTCATTGCATGGTCCCAGATGCACTCCAAATCTCTTTGCTGTTTGATTTGAAGGTCAGTGGCTTTCGTCATTAACGCCATTCGGAGTGCTGGGTCATTCAATACCGATTCAGCAATACGTCGTTGTGCATTGACACAACGAATCTTTAACGCTCCTGCGGCTGATTCGTCTTGAACCGTTTGCATGGACTGTTGATGCATCATCTCCTCAGTTCGGTACGTTTTCATCAAATCCATCATGTCTAATTCCTGGCAGAAGGACTTTGGGTACATTGAGGTGAGCGCGGGCATGGGATCGAGAGCGAGCATCTGGCGTTTCAAATCATCCCAAATGCATCGATTGCTGGTTAAAATCGCCTCATACACATTGTTGGCTTGTGGTACAAGAATAGCTGCAATTTCACAACGTGATGCGACTTGAGTCAACTCCTCAAGACTCATTTTTTTATCGAGCCCCTGAAATTTCGTTGGATTCTCTAATACGCAATACAGAATATGCGTTAAATAAGGCATGTTTGCAGAATAATCGTGGCGATGCGCGGTCAAAAAACGCGTGCAAAACTGTTTCAGATGAGCCTGTTGCTCTAGCGATCCGGATCGTGCTAGGTGAAGATACGTTGGAAAATAATGTATCAAGTCATCCGGGTTAATTCCAGAGTTCAATACGCAAAATGCCGCGATCATATCGGTTGGCGGTTGAAAAACATCATGCTGCCACATCCTAAAATCCCGGATTGCTATTGAAGATAAGCATTGTTCATTTAAGCGAGCGGTTTGAGATAGAACGAGGTTAAGCGGGATCCACTCCAGTGACGTGCTCTGTTTCATCACCTTCAGCTCGTCCGTCATGTTTTTTTCAATATGCGCCAATTGCTTGGCGAAATCAGGTGAAAAATCAGGCGATGAGTCTCGTATAGCCATCAGGCGTTGATGATCTTTTAGCAGCCGCTTTAAACTCAAGCGCCGTCGTTCGTAACCCAGTGCACCATAAGCAATGGGGGCACCATTCATGGATTGAAATGGATCACAGACATCCAAAAGCGACTTGCATTCCTCATCTCGTAATCTGAAGGCATGATCAAGATGCCGTGCACCTTGTTGATGCCTTGCGTATAAATAATAAATCGTGGCGGATAAATTCGTCTCAAAGGATATCATTTCATCCCTGCACATTTGCTCATAAAGACCGTTGGCGCAGCTTAAATCATACGGCGTTTGTTGGGACCATTCAGACGGCTCGCCTAATTTTAAAAAATCAGCATAAAGGGCTAAGGCCTTGAGCTGGCAGGCTACGTATTCTGGTGTTTTAAATTTGCGATCAGCCTCTTTTTCTTGATTAAAGATGACCGGCAGCGCATCAATAACCCAAGATAAATAGATCCGCTCTTGCATTGAACCATCTAGGCTTAAGCGTTGACGGATATCCTCCAATACCGCCCAAGCCTTTACGGTTTCATGCGTTGCGAGGTAGAGGTAACATAAATAGCACGCATCAGCCGCCGTTTCAGGCCTCAGTGCCCCATTGACTAATCGATAGGTAATGGTTCGTTGAGAGCGGTGATGCTTCCATATGGGCAACTCGTTCTCGGGCTCATTCTGAGTGAGTTTTTTTATCGGGACATGCCCTGATATGTCGTGTTGTGTTCGATAATATTCGCCTACAATCTGAGGCGTGTTTTCATCAATATATACGCGTTGAACGGCAACCATGCATCGCTCATCACGGCCATTACTAAAGGTGAGGGCCGCGATTTGTGTGCCCAGAGGGCTTGAGTCCACCCAGGTGTAATCCGTGTCCGGCAACGTGACGTTATTCCCCGATACGTTTAATGAAAAACCATAGCGCGCAAAATCAATCGTTCCTCGCGTTATCGATGTTTTATCCAGATTGACACAAACGAATTTAGGATCTTCAAATTGTGCCATTATTTTTTCGTAATGGCTCGGTGGCTTGCTAATCATAAGGCCGTTTCGTTGATTTTGATCATCCAATTGATGCAGCCTACCCCAGGCATCCATTTGATAAATCGGCTTGCTATCTTTCACCAGGATGGAGTCCGTTGCACAGACCCATGCCTCAACACAGCCATCGGTTAAAATGGCCTGTAACGTGTGATGCACCGCACGCGTTGTTCTAAAACCGAATAATCGCTGTTGTTTATCGGTAAGGGGCTGTAATTGATACCATTTAGACGCGGCGCCGTTCAGGGCCCATTCCTTTTGTACGGCCAGCGTGCCCCCCTCTTTTTTCATGCGCACAGGGCTATTTTTAAATAAAATCGTTTGTCCATCTTCTGATAGCCAACAAGCGTTTTCATGGTCTAGCCCTAACCGATTTGTAACAGCATGATTTTTGATATCTAAAGGAATGACGCTAAGGGAATAACCTTTTTGAAAAACACGCCCTTGTTCAATATGAACCGTGTAAACGGTTTCGCCCACTTCATCTCGATACTCAAATCGAGGGTATACGCCAGCCAGGGTTAAATGGCTAGTATCCAACCCTAAGCTCTGCATCATGGGTAAAACGAGTGCCTGAGTGGCAACAGGATCAGCGGTTTTTAACCATTCGGTAAAATATAGCCCTGCACGCTGCTGCTCAAACCGTGTGGTTATGTCTTCTGAAAGATAAGCGTTTTGATGTGCTTGAAGATATACATAAGATAAAAACACCTCCTGTAACAAGGCATGATCTGCGGATTGTAACGAATGCAATGTCATGGCATTTATAAAACGATACACATGTAAACTCGCCCGTGTCGATGAATCCGTCTCCATGCCTATCCATTTATTCAAGGCGACATGGTTGGCTTGCAACCGTTTCAGCGAGGCCGCATTCGGATGATTCAGCGCCGCATACCGATGCACATCTATCTTTAACCGAATAAAAAATAACGATTCTTGACTGATTCCGCCATCAGAGCGCGCAAAATAACGCAATCCCTTTTCAATAAAATCATGTAGCTGAGAAAAAAAAATAACGCCATCCTGCTCCTCCAATGCCCGAAAAAGCAAGCCCGGTTCAAATAAATTAGCCTCGACATAACGTTGTATGTTTTGATCAGACAGCTTATCAATGGATTCAGATTTGCTGAAATAGTTTAGCGTGAGTTTGATTTGATGCGCGTGTGAATAGCGCAAATGAAACAGATCTCGAGCAAAATAGTGGTTGAGGACATGGTCAGATGGATTAATCTCCAACAATTGAATTTGATTGATACTTTTTACTTTTTCACGATATAAATACAAATCGCGATCAAATTCACAAACCGCCATGTGGGCCAGAGATCCTAAACGAGGCCCATAATACTCACTCAGTGCGCGCCTGACCCATGATGACGCCACGTTGTATTTGTATCGACTCACACAATCACTCATGGATTTATAAATAACATATTCATAATCAATATATTTTTTATATATAAATACCCTCTCAAAAAAAGTGGAATATCCCAGATCATCATATAGATAAATAGGATGACTATCCCTATATTGAATTCGGATCAAATGTCCAAATTCATCCTCATAAGGAAACGCATGATAATGAAACCTATCAAAATACTCCTTTTTGATTAATGGCTTCAGATAAGACGTCAACACCCTCTCTAATACAAATCGTTGTTGCATGGTTTTTATGAGCGGCTTAAAGCGTTCTGTAGCCAATGCTGAGCCGTATTTTAATTGTCCATGCTCATCGAATGCGCCCAGTAAACAATAGAGAGCGGTTTGTTTTTTTTGGAGAAGAAAGGGGCGCATTCTATCATAAAAATGCCACTTTGATTCATAAATACCCTCCAAGGTCGCTTTCAAATCAGGTTCGGCATCTAATAGGGCTTGATAATCTTTCACTGGATCAGGGGTAGGCTCCGGGTTTTGTGATATTTTTATCAGATCCATCAGACGTTGATCACTTACCGGATGACCGGTCGCTAGGTAAGGGTATCCGCGAAAGTTCGACAAATAATCCGCCAACTTTCGGTGAAGGTAGCGGTGAAACGTCGGCTGATGTGTCACCGATTCTCCTGTTGCATCAAAGTAATCACGGAGTGCCAACAGGCTGCAATAGGTGACGATCTGAGTCGGGAGCGTGGCTTCCTGGAGCATTTTTTCGGATGCCTCTGCATATAAATGATGCAGTTCATCTAGAGAATTACCCATCGTTTCAAAATCAATGGCTGTTGTGATGGCGTTGTAAAAAGGCAGTGTGATGAAATAAGGCTTGGTATTGTTGGTCGACAAAGGGATCGGCAGCTGAAGAACGGTTTGCTCGATTTTTGCCATCACCCAGAGTGGATGGGTCTCTTGTTGTGCATGGCATTGCCGAATGATCTCGGCTAAGTCTGGTAGCAAATGCTCTTCACGCAACGGAGACATCAAGGACGGATGCGCGCCTGCATCATGCATTTCAGATGCATCAAAGGATGCGATGCTTGTATCGAAAGGATTGGACATGAATAGATTTGTAAACGCACTCCAAAGTGTCGAGAAATGAACCAGATTAAACTGAAATACAGACGAGACCGTAGCCTCATCGTGTTGTAATTGCTGTTGTAACCTTTTTAATGCATCAACAGCACCGGCTTTATCCGTTTCATCATGAAACACCCCCGGTTCTTGCAAGATTTTGAGGTTATTGATAATCGCCTTTTGAATCAATGCGGTGACGCCTGCGGAGCGGGGAGATGGGTTCGTTGCAATGAAATCATTCAGCGCATGCATTTTAAAGTCAAAAATAAAGCGCTGATAGGCCGGCAAGGTGTCAAAATTAATTTTTAACATTTGATGAATGCTGCGCTGTGCACAAGTTCCGGACAGTTGGCCTCCCGTGGTTGTATGCGATGAACTTAAATCACTCAGAACAAGTGATGCATTGAGAAAGTCAAGACTGATTCCAATGTCGTTATAAACCATTTCAGCGTTAAATTCACGGTTATCACGCGCAGGATGGCCGGTTGCTAGCTGAGGTACAACCAGTCGCTTTATCAACTGCTGCAGCTCGATGGGGTCAACTGGACCAGGCAAGTGATAGGTTTTAACGGGCGAATACAACGCTTTCTCAGTCGAGGAAGTTTGATCGTGCTGCTGGATGCCGGCACCTGAATTATAGATGGAAAAAAACAAGTCACCATTCGGCTTTTTTTCGAATTGATAAATCATGGCGTGTCCAGGACGGTCTGTGCCTAACCAACCACCCGGAAGAAGCAGATTTTGATTGGGCTGTAAAGCATCAATTTCTGTTGCTGTCTTTAAGGTGAATGCATCCAGTGTGTTAAAGCGGATAAATAGGCTGATGATAAATTGAATGCCGTTATATATTACGGTGAAAAAATCGTTCATTTCCGTCGGTATATTCGGCAACATCTCAAAATATGGAGTGAGATATTTAAGGATGTCGGGGCGGATCACATGGCCACGAATGGATCGAATATAGGCCTCTCTCATCACCAATGCATCCATTGCCGCAGCCAATTTCTGTACCTGAGGGGGCAGATTCAACAGGGTTTTAAAATATTGATTAAGATAGCCAAACGTATGACTAAATATATTCCCCTGAACACCAACGCGTCCTGATAACTCAGAGTCAAGCTCAATGTGAGCGAAAAGCGAGATATTGATGGGGATGTGCATGATCGATCCTTTACGTTATGGCCATTTAACGATTCGAAAATCGTCATTTTAGCACATAAATTATTTTTTATGGGCAATATAAGTCTCGAGAAGCGTCTTTTTACGCATAAAAACCAAACGCGGCCCCACTTGTCTAAAATCAGGCCCGTCATTTAAGATGCCATCCCCCTGAATCACGGAAGCATTCACCACAATATCACCATAGGTATGGTATACTTCCTGATCACACACTGAGATGATCCTTAAATTCCATGGCTAAAAAATCAATATTGCTCCCTCAATCCGATTCCATGAAACAAACATGGGGTCAACTACATGGCAGTGCGTTGCCATTGATCATGGCTGAGTATGGCCAACACACCCCTGGTGTCACATTACTCATTACACCCGATAATTTGTCCGCCAACCAGTTATGGCTTGAATTGCAATTTTTTTTGGCTGATGAATCAAACCCACCTGAATTATTGCTCTTTCCAGATTGGGAAACGCTCCCTTATGATCAGTTTTCACCTCATCAAGATATCATTTCCGAACGGCTATACACGTTCAGTCGCTTGCAACAAACATCGCATGCCATTGTCATTAGCGCCGTCAGCACCCTCATGCACCGCATCTGCCCGCCGGCTTTTTTAAATCAGTACGGCCTAGTCCTTCAAGAAAAGCAAACGCTTGATATTCATTCCTTCCGAGAGCGCCTTCAGCAAGCAGGCTACCATTCGGTCAACAAAGTCCTTGAACACGGTGAGTTTGCCGTTCGCGGTTCAATCATTGATTTATATCCCATGGGGAGTGAGTTCCCCTTTCGGATTGAACTCTTTGATCAAGAAGTAGAAGGGTTACGGCGTTTTGATCCTGAGACTCAACGCACCATTGAAAAAATCGCTCAAATTCAAATTTTACCCGCGCATGAATACCCGTTAGATGAAGCAGGTATCGCTCTGTTTCGTCGCGCATTTAGAGACACATTTACAGGAAACCCCAGTCAGTGCCCTATTTATAGTGCGGTCACTGAGGGGCAATCCTTTGGTGGGCTTGAATATTACTTGCCACTATTCTTTGAAACCCCTGGCACTTTTTTCGACTTTTTACCCCCAAATGCAACCGTTTGTCTGATTGAATCCACACAAGACCATGCCGAGCAATTTTGGCGTGAACTCTCTGTGCGCTATGAACAACGTCAATATGATATTTCGCGCCCACTGCTCGCTCCCGATCAATGTTTCTTAACGCCCACCGAGCTCTTAACGCGCGCCAATGCGTTTAAACAACTACGCGTGACTCAAGCCATCAGTACGAAAAAAGGGGCTTTAAATTTCAATTTAATACCACCCCCGGCTTTACCCATTGAGCGCCAATCACCACAGCCATTGCACCATCTGTGTGCGTTTATGCAAGACACGTCACATCGTTACCTATTGGTGGTTGAGAGCGCAGGACGCCGCGAAGTCTTGCTCGATCTACTCAAACAAGCCCAAATAAGCCCAAAAACACAACCTTCTTGGGCGGCGTTCATTAACGACCCCACGCAGATAAACATCACCACAGGCCCATTGATTCAAGGGGCTGAGCTGATGGATGCCGGTATCTCGATTATCGTTGAGTCCCAATTGTTTGGTGAACAAAGCACGCCACAACGTGCCAGCGCTAAGAAAGCCGTAGACCCTGACTTTATTATCCGGGATTTAGCGGAACTGCGCTTAGGCGCGCCCGTGGTCCACATTCAATTTGGTGTAGGCCGATACTTAGGACTGCAAACCCTAGAAAATAATGGTTATTTAAATGAATTTTTAATATTAGGTTACGCTGGGGATGACAAAATTTACGTCCCCGTCACGGCGTTAAATGTGATTAGTCGCTACACGGGCGCAGACACCGAACACGCGCCGTTGCATCGACTAGGCAGCGACCAGTGGCAAAAAGAAAAAAAGAAAGCCGCTGAAAAAATTCACGATGTAGCCATTGAATTATTAGACATCTATGC
>JAOAUO010000201.1:9620-13028 GCA_030157565.1 Legionellaceae bacterium | reverse complement strand
AAGCGTGAAGCACGTCCGGGGCATGTGTATGCATTCAACGCAGACGAATATCAACGCTTTGCCAGCGGGTTTCCGTTTGTGGAAACGGTTGATCAATTGCACGCCATCCAACAAATCATTCAAGACATGCAATCACCTAGACCCATGGACCGTCTCATTTGTGGCGATGTGGGCTTTGGTAAAACAGAAGTGGCCATGCGTGCCGCATTCATTGCGGTTCAAAATGGCAAACAAGTGTGTGTATTGGTGCCCACGACGTTGTTAGCGGGTCAACATTTTGAAACGTTTCGAAACCGCTTTGCTGATTCCCCCATCCACATTGAACTCTTGTCTCGTTTTCGCAGTGCCAAAGAGTCCACACAGGTATTGCAAACCTTACAAGATGGTCGGACCGACATCGTCATCGGCACACATAAATTGTTTCAAAAAGACATTCAATTTAAGAATTTAGGCTTGCTCATCATTGATGAAGAGCATCGGTTCGGCGTTAAACAAAAAGAGCACATTAAATCATTGCGCACCCATGTGGATATTCTCTGCATGACCGCCACCCCCATTCCACGTACATTGAACATGGCGATGGCCGGCATCCGTGATATTTCACTCATTGCAACCCCGCCTGCAAAACGGCTTGCGATCAAAACATTTTGGCAAGAACGCAACGACTCCTCGTTGCGTGAAGCAATTTTGCGTGAAATTTTACGGGGTGGGCAAGTTTTTTTTCTGCATAACAACGTGCAAACCATAGACCGCATTTGCCAAGATTTACAAACACTCGTGCCAGAAGCCAAAATCAGTTCAGCACACGGTCAAATGCGTGAGCGCGACCTGGAACGCATCATGTCTGATTTTTATCACCACCGGTTTAATGTGCTGGTTTGTACGACCATTATCGAAACCGGTATTGATATTCCCACAGCGAACACCATTATCATTGACCGTGCAGATAAATTTGGATTAGCTCAATTGCACCAATTGCGTGGCCGTGTGGGTCGCTCGCACCATCAAGCATACGCCTATTTACTAACCCCGAATGAAAAATCACTGACATCAGATGCCGTCAAACGATTAGAAGCCGTCGTCTCGTTGGAAGAGTTAGGCGCCGGCTTCACATTGGCCACGCATGACTTGGAAATTCGAGGTGCCGGCGAGTTATTAGGCGAAGGCCAGAGCGGCAATATGCATGCCATTGGTTTTCATCTATTTATGGAGATGCTAGACCGCGCGGTCAGTGATTTAAAAGCCGGAAAGATTCCCGAACTATCAGCCCCCATGCATCAAGGACCCGAGATTGAATTGGGTTTAAGTGCCATTATCCCAGAAGACTACATTGGCGATGTCCACACCCGCCTGATTATGTACAAACGCATTGCCAACGCCAAAAACGCGCCTCAGCTGCGTGATTTGCAAATTGAATTGATTGACCGTTTTGGTTTGTTGCCGCAATCGGTTAAACAATTGTTTCTCATCACCGAATTAAAATCAGTTGCTGAAACACTCGGCATTGTGCGTATTAGTGCATCGGCTGAGCGAGGGAAAATCGAATTTAACAGTGCACCAAATATAAACGCAGGCGCATTGATAACCCTGATTCAACTGCACAGCACCCGCTATCAATTAGAGGGCCCCTCTCGCCTGAAGTTTCAATTGGACAGCACAGATCATGAAGCACGCATTCACGAAATCAATGCATTATTGCGTCAGTTAGTCAGTTAGCATACTGAGAATGGACAGAAAAACATGAGGCCCTTTTCATGCTTTTCTGTCCATTCTTCTACAAAAGCCCTCCCCCTCTTTAAACATCTGCGAACAGGAGGGGAAAATCGATTCGGCTTACCAGTTGTTGAATACGCCAGGGGTAATAGCATTCATGACTGCAGCCCCGCACGCAAGAACCGGCAGCGCTAAAAGAGCGACTAAAACAAGCTATACTGCAATAACTGAACATTCACCTAATGCTGACGTGCTTATACCACCGAGGTCTGGTGCTGTTGTGAGCGATAAATCAGCTATTCAACGCAATCGTAATATAGTTGAAATAGAAACGAACGGCCGAATGGAATGGCAGAAAGCCAGGCAATACGGGTCGACGAAATTACTCGGAACTTGGCGTTCAGCGCTATCAAAGAACCTTTGGGGATACGATGCATGCCCGGGACCTTTCTCGTCAACAGCAAGAAGCCATGATCGCTAGTGGTGCGCTCAACAAAATGACATCTCTAGGGATGCCACAAAGTCATCGATCCGCCTAAATTTTGTGAAAGAAGACGCTGCGGGGGGTTAAGAAACAACGCCCCTATCGGACATACGTTAATTTGCTCTAAACGTATCAGGGAATTTTTTCATAAGTTCTGATAATATGAGTATTCATTATATATTCATACAATTAACTATAAGGTTTGATTTATGTTCGTCGAATATACTGCCCCCAACCCCTATCCAGTACGTGGACGGAATGTGTTTTCAAGGTTACCATCGCCTAGTTTTTTTTCCAAACGAATGGCTAGAAACGTATTGCCCGCTTTGAGTCGCCCAGCACCCGATTTAGAGACGGTGCAAAGTAAACGAGTGGAGCTCAGTAATACATATGAAGTGGAAATACAAGGTGGACGGGTTCTTACACACGATGGCGCTGTTTTGGATACAGTTGAAGTCACCCCTCATACATTAAGAAATATTGATCTTAATGAAAAAAGTTTTATCATCAAATTCAAAGGCCAAAAGGGTTTTTTTGAAAGCACTTTTGATGATTATGTAAAAGATGCAGTTTCTTCTAATATGGTTGTAATCGGATTTAATTATCGAGGTGTCGGACACAGTAAAAAATCACCATTAGTTTTTCAAGATCTGGTGACAGATGGTATAGCCCAAGTACAACGATTATTAGATATAGGCGTTAACTCAGAAAAGATTTTGCTTGATAGCGAGTCATTGGGTGCTGCTATTGCAACTATGGTGGCTTTTCATTTTCATGAGAAAAAAACGCCAGTTTATCTTTTTAATTCCCGCTCTTTTTCTTCACTCTCTTATGCAGCAGTCGAGACAAAAATGCCAGGGCTACCTAGTCCATTCAAATATCTTTTACGGCGATCGATAGCTTCGATAGGTTGGGAAGCTGATGTTGCGGCTGCTTATAAACAGATTGATATAAAGTATAAAGCCTATATGGTTGTTGCTAAACCATCTCATAAATCAACAGGTGATACTGTTATACCTCATCACTGTTCTTTACATAGGGCAGTCAGAAAAGACGAAAAATATGAATGTAAATTAACGGGGAATGAAAATAAGTTAACAGGTTATAAAGTGCTGGCTGAGGGGCAGGAAGATATTGGTCATAAAGACAAACGAGAAAATTTAATTCTTAAACAAAATAGATTTTTCTTAAGTCCAATTTCAAAAAAGAAA
>JAOAUO010000201.1:7211-9610 GCA_030157565.1 Legionellaceae bacterium | reverse complement strand
AGACATCTTTCTCTTTTTTGCTCAAAAAGTATGTCGCAATACTTTGCGAGAAACGATAATTCATCATTCTAATGATCCTACAGAGTTGACGGCATTAACAACAACGATTGGAACTGCATTTTAAATTGTTGCTCAAGGAGTACAGATAGGAATTTATTTTATATAAAAAAGTCTATAGCCCATATGTGACAAGGGTTATAGACGATTTTAAAGGCGTTTGCTTGCTGGTCATCATGACTAAACCGATCGGTTAATACGCAGGCTTCAATGTAATGATCTGGGTTGATGGCTAAATGCCATTTTCGCCGGCTCGCTTTGCTCGATAGCTCGTATTTTTCTTGGTGCCACTCACCGCGTCCAAACCGTTTTAGGCAGTGGAATCAATGGCTATCGCATGAATATCATCATCGGGTTTGTCTGTTTTGTTGTACCGAGGAACCTTGATATTCAACTCACCTAGTCGCTTGCTTAACACGCTAAAATCAGGGCATGACAATGGGATATTCATGAGCTGGAACAAGGAGTCGATGAACCCTTGGCATTGTCGTAGTGGGAGTTTATAAACCAGCCGAATTTCATGACAGGTAACGATGGCAAAATCCGTGTAAAGCCTTGGAGCTCCAGTCCCATCATAGACCCGGTCTGTCTCGTACCACTGGGATATAGCTTCATCAGATAGCCAAACAGTAATATTACCGCGTTGACGCAAAGATTCATTATATTCTGACCAGTTCGTTACTTTGAATTTTTGTTTTGGGACATTCCAACCTTTCTTTTCTGGGTATTTGTTGGGCATAATGACATCACCTGACTAAGACTTCAATGTCGAACATTATAACAGGAGAGTCTTGCGATCAGTTTGTAAATCACATTGAATTGAATCATCCGTTAACCGAGTTGAATATTTGTATTTGTCAGATTCATATGGTCAATCATTGAATCATCTATTAAATCATGCAACCGCAATCAAATCGCTAACATTAGTTCGTTCAGATATAACCGAACCATTAGATATTAAAACCATAAATCCGCTTGATTATTTATCATTAGACGACCTATCAATAAGTGCTGAAAATTTAATGATTTTGTCTAAAAAGTGCGAGAAATTAAGGTTACATGACGTTGTAATAAAAGGAGAGTTAACGGATACAATTAATCTTAAATCCGTCCATTCAATAGATTGCTCTGTATATGAAAAAGAAAAGATGGAATATTTGCTTTCTAATGCAAACAACGCAAAAGTGATAAATACTCATTTTGGCATCATCAATAATACCCTCTATCCTAACGCAGAATCGATTCAATTAATAAACATCGACAATCATTCATTTGATAATCAGGTGCAATCCATTATTCGCTATGTACCCAAGATAAAATCATTAAATATAATCCGATCGGATGGAGGAAACGTTCTTGATAAAAAGACAATCAATACGTTAAATCAAATAAAAGACGTATCATTGCAATTCAACTATGGTCTTGATGATGAATCATATAGTGACAGTGATGATGAACTCGATTCAGATGATTTTGTTCTTTCAACTGTTCAATCCATTAATATCTATCTTGAGAATTGTGGCTTTAATCGTTTAAGTGTCCATGAAAAAACAGAAATGAATAAATTACTGAAGTCCACGATCAATATCCGTTCATTAATGATTGATGACAAATGGGATGCGTTGCTGAATTTCAATGACCTGTCACTACCAAAATCCATTAAAACGCTTAAAATAAATTGTGGTGCATATTCAACAGATATCATCAAAAAATGGATTAAATCTCTTCCTAACCTAATTAAACTAACCATTAAAAGCAGTATCCATTCATCGGATTATAATGAAACGTTTGAGAAGTGGAAAAACGATGTGGAATTACATCAATTACTGGATCAATTACCCGATTTAGTATTGATTGATACATATGATCATCGAGGTAGCTTTAACCATAACGTATCGACACTTAAACGTAAGAGAGACGTATTGGATAAGAAGACAGAATCAAAAAAGCTCCATTGATGCCGATACCGCATTTTACGACAGAACATACGAATTAGAACGTATTTTTCGAAGCGACAGGGTTGATAATCCCCCTCATCCAGGCACGTATCGATTGAATGTTTTTCATGATGTAGACATTTCTGATGGTGTGAGTCAGCATCCATTCACTTTAAAACGGCGTCCAAATCCTGAGATAGAGGAGATCTCTTTGCTCATGGTGAATCCGATCGATCACTCGCTCACAGAGGGGCAGTATATTGGAAAGCAACTATTCTCACTAGACTCCAGTTGGCAGCCCATTGCGTCACTGACGCCATCAGATGTAATCATGTCCTATCGACTATTATCGAAAACATCGTCTAAACCCAATGTAGGCATAGGTTACTCGTCTAGCGACGCGCT
>JAOAUO010000201.1:0-7201 GCA_030157565.1 Legionellaceae bacterium | reverse complement strand
GGTGTTGGAATTTGTCGTTCAAACAAAATCACCTGAACCCATTGTTTTGGATGAAAAGATACAAGAGATGGTCCGTTATTTTAACGGCTTTGGAAAAGGAGAACTTCATCTATCCGAGAAAGAATCGCGCGGCATTGATTGTATCAAAGCCATCGTCAATCAAAAAACCGGTGCGTGTAGACATCGTTCCGTTGCCTTTTTTTGGTGGGTTCACGATAGGTACCCTAACGAGTTTGAGGTAAGAATCATTGCCAATGATTGCCATATGTTTGTCGAAGTCAAACAAGGGAATCATTGGATCACCTGTGACTTGGGTGGGTATTTCGCACAGACTAATATTCACGATGTTTCATCTGATGATTTGTCCATTGATAACGATAGCGAGCCCCATACATTCAATGAAACGCCCAATAAAATTCGATATATTTCAGATCAGCAACGAATATTTGAAGACTATTTAACTAAAAAAAGTCCTAAAGAAAAACCAATCCAAACCTTGGACGATTATATAGAACAGCGCCTCACCAGCGGGCATAAACGTCAATTAATTTCACTGTCTCAACAAACGCTCCTCACATTCAATCAAGCCATGTCGGATTATGCAACGCGGTTAGGGCATCCTGTTTTTGAGGTACAAACGCCTGAGGATTTAGTGTGTTCTGCGGCGTTTATAGAACGCGTTGGAAATAAGGGCTATTTACGTCGGTCAAACACAGGCAGTGGCCCATTGCATGATTTTTTAACGCAAACCTTACCCGAATCATCACCACCGTTGGTGTTGATGGTGAATTATTCTCGCTTTAAAGCCAATGATGCATTGCGCTTCAACCAACTCATTGATGATCATGAGCGATTTGCCGATGGCACGAAATTACCCGAAAATACCCTGGTGATAGGTCTCATTCAGACCTTGTCATCTGGGGAGGCATTGGGAGCTGATTTTTCGTCTCGTTTTGATTACGTAGGCTCTTGCCCACTGACATTAGACCCATTTAAATCAATACTTGAACCACGGACCGAACCCAGTCAGGATGATATTTGCATTAACTTGTGTCGTGCTTCCCATTGGCATACACAACTGATGGGCGGCTGGACATTAAACAAGGGCGAATTGTTGTTTGAATCGGGGGAGCTGCGTGATGCGCTCCAGCAAAATAAAAACATCCTCATTCAAAATCCACCCTCAACCATCGACTTTGAATTGTTTTTTCAGCGCGCTAAAACCAATCAGTACATCATGGATGGAAAAGAGCGCATTCCAGTGCATTCTAATCAACGTTTTTTGCTCAGCAATGGTTATGATTGGAGTAACATATGGAACCAAATGAACGGTTCGGCTGGTCTAACACCCAACGCACACGTTCTAAATCCAAGGTTGTTATGTCATTTTATACGTCAATATCAAGTGGATTCCAATCAATTGGTACAGAAGCCCGGTATTATCCATGATCATATGAATCAACACGCAAACACTCCACTTGAATTGTTTCTTACACGTTGCTTAAGCGAAGATGAATGGGGATTGTTTTTTAAAGAAGTAGCGCGTTATCCAACGCTTCGTATCACCTTAACGTGCGCTCCTGATGCGACTATTCCGAGCACATGGCCCCCCCACTCATTCATGACGGGACATAGGGTAAACATACAAAGTGATTCGCACACTCAATATGTTTACGCCAATGATCGTGATCTGGCAATAGCTCAACTCACGTCAACAACAGATGCTACATGGATGGTTTTAGACATATCAGAATGCGGCGCATCGGATTTATTGACCCAGCTGGGTGCATCCGTTGTGAATGAAACGTTTCATTTTACCCATAACGAACGAGCTTTGCTGAAGGCGCTTAATAATGGACAAAGTGTTCTATTAACCGGTGCTTTTTCGGCCAAACTGCTGGACGGACTCATGCCATTATTATGGGCGAGATCCAACGACGGGAATAAAAAAGGCCAACTCATCATCGTGAGTGAAGAACACTTAAGCTGCTTCGAAATGAGCAAACAGGTGTCCACATGGGAACAAAAATTCACTGAATTAAAGAAAAAATTCAATGAATCATCAATTTTAGCATTGAAAGAGGAGTATGCAGATGAGCCACTGGTCCAGTTGATCACACGCCTTCGTTACGAACAATCGGCCTCAGCCAACGTTGGGCTCGATACATCCGTGCCCGCCGGAACCATGAGCCAAGCTGAACAATCCATATCCAGTGAGTGCATATGGGATGGGTTGACCCGGGCTTTACCGGCCATAAATGAAATAAAAAAGCCGAATTTATTTGACTCTAAACGCATTAAAGGCAGCGCACAGTTTACCCAGCAGCGTTACGATGCTGTTTGCAAGACCTTAAACACAGGTCCCTATGTTTTCTTGGCCGGCTTAACAGGCGTTGGTAAAAGTCGTTTTGTGGAGGATGAGCTCTGTTTAAAACATCACCTGTTTCATAGCGAATCATCCGATAATATCTGCAATTGGGCGAATGCAAAAACGACTGAAAATAAATGGCTGATTTTATTTTTAGATGAAGCCAACTTATCCATGAAGCAATGGAGTGAGTTTGAAGGCTTGTTTCAAACCACGCCAGGCATATTAATCAATGGGCAATATTATTTATTAACGCCTGCGCACAAAGTCATTTTTGCAGGAAACCCACTGAATTATGGCGGTGACCGCCGCCTTGCACCATTCTTTAAACGTCATGGAAGCAGTGTGGTGTTTCAACCATTGCCCGCAGAGTTTGTCTATCAAAAAACAATTGAGCCCATTTTAAGGGCTCAATTAGCGCATGGAGCGATTAACGACGATGAGTTTGTGTATCTGTGCATCGGCACCATCCTGCTTAAA
Source organism: Legionellaceae bacterium (assembly GCA_030157565.1). Classification (GTDB taxonomy): domain Bacteria; phylum Pseudomonadota; class Gammaproteobacteria; order Legionellales; family Legionellaceae; genus DDPF01. The sequence continues at coordinate 4,353 of JAOAUO010000201.1, read as the reverse complement.
ATATATCACTCTTTAATTCAGTTATCTCGTGATGAAGTCTTGATTTCACCGCGTCAAATGGAACAATTAGCCCTATGCGTGGCACATGATTGCAATCGCCACGATGTTTCAATATGGGACGATTTGGCTTATTATCACGCCTATCAAATGGCCATTAACAGTCTTTCTGAACAGGATAGAATTAAGCAATCGAACGATTCTGCGCTATTTACCCCATTATTCAAAAGAGGAACTGTATCAAATCGTTGAAAAAAAAGGGTTGCATCAATATTATCGACAGGATCTAATCGAGGGATACTTCGCTGCTAGAGAAGAATCGCCTGAGGGTGAAAAACCATCCTGTCGAGATTTGATGCGATTGGTAGACCGAATCATTCAGGTAACAAAAGGCAAACAGACCGCGATAGATGCATCGCTAATACTCAGTCATGATTTGGATGGTGACACGAGGAACAGGAATACCACAATTGAAACAATGGACGTTCAAAAGAATCCCCCAAGCGTCACATCACTGTTGACCTTTGGGTTCTATGGGAATCATTCTTTCAGCAGTTTTGACGAATCGAACATGCAAAAACACGCCCCCTTAAGTTAAGTTAAAATGGTCGCATAGCAAAGTGTCCGATTTTCTGTGGCAAGATCAGTCAGGCTTGGTACCATTTCTGTTTCAGCGGAATATATTTTATTTAATGGTTCTTTTTTGGTGTACCACATTGTACTTGATCCGCCAGCTATTCCACCACCGACAACAAGGCCAGCAACACCACCGATAATGGCGCTAGGAACGCTACCAACTGCAAATCCGATCGCGGCACCAGCAATCATACCAATCACTGCGCCAATGATTACGGCGAGTGCGATTGCAAAAGCGTGAGATGTTTTGTATTTTTGAGTTGCTTGTGTGAATTGGTTAACATCAGTTTGTGTAACCGTATTTGAACCTACTTTTGTTGCTAAAGACAGGGCGCTATTTGCCAAAATTACGCTGTTATCAAAATCAAAATTTGCTTTTTCCGTTGTAAAATTAGCTAGCGTTTCTCTTTTTAATGCGTTCAATCCATCCATGAATTTTTTCTTATCAGGCGTTTCATTGCTAGCAGAAGCTATATTGAGTGCATCATAAAAGATTTTTTCAATAGCATGGTAACCTGTGTTCACCGTCTCCGAGGTAAGATTAAAACCAAGGTGAAATGGCATGATATCACTGATACTTGAGCATATAACCCAATTTTCCGGGGTATTTTCCGCTCTGCCTCCAATAATGTATTCTCTAACCCCTGGGTGCTGTCTAACATAGGAGTAACGTTCGTTTATTATCTCTCCATCCGAAACCAAAGGTAACTTCTTGCATTTTTTTATCTCATCAGGGGTCAAATCTTCATTGTAAAGCCTTAAAAAGTGCTCAGTAATCCCTGCTATTGGTGGATCAAGAAGTGTACCTGAGATTTTCGCGGCATCATGATCCAAAATAATCGCGGGCAATCCTGACCAATAGGCACTCACGACCAATGTTTGTTCTTGTTTATCAATATAAGAATAAAGATGTCTGCACAGAGGTGCACTCAACATACTATGGTCAATCATAATTAGTTTTTTATGGACATCTTCATTAAGAAATTGGTTCATGCGATTGAGGATGAATGCCGGAAGAGGCAATAATTGATTGCTGTTTAAATCCTCATATCCCTTGTACTTTGCCATTATATCTTGAGGTAGTCTCGCAGGGAATTCACGCATCCTGTTCACATTCAAGGCATAATTAGCCATCCAAAGATGAGGTCTTGCTTCAAAACCTGGATCAGAATTAAGAGATTCTCTAGGAAAATGCTGATCGAAATTTATAACAACTGTTTTTATTCCTGACGCTGCCAACTGTTCTGCAAATAGAGGCTGACTTTGGTTTTCGGACCGATCGGGGGCTCCATGAATAAGGTAATTATCTTGAAAAGACCCAACAATGACAATCAGGCAAGTTGCATCATCCATTGCTGCAAAGGTTTTTTTGAAAGAGAGTTCAAACACGATATTTTTCTTTAAAAAAGAATTGTGCTTAATATTTTACCATATTTATCGATCAAAAGCTCACTGATCAAATTTACTCATTAAAGTGGTGCGCTCAATAAAATGACATCTATAGGGATGCCACAAAGTCATCGATCCGCCTAAATTTTGTGAAAGAAGACGCTGAGGGAGGTTAAGAAACAACGCCCATCGTGCCTTAAAAATCACTTTCTAAATGGCTTGAGGTATACATGGAAAATTATTGCACATTAAGTATTGGCGGGAGCCTCTGTTAAAAAATACGGTCTTCGGTGGGAAAATGAGCATCGCCCCCTCAATAAATGCCCACAAGACAAGCATTACAGTGTATAATCCATTTTAATTGAAGTTGGGACAAAATTCAGAGAAAGGATCATTCACAGAAAGGATCATATAGAACCCATCAAATAAGTGAAAAAACATGAACAACAAAGATCACACCCAAGCAGAGAACATAATAAAAAATCAACCCACACCTTATAATATTTATACCTGGCAGACCAAACTCTTGAGCGGAGCCGTCATTGGCTTAGCCAATTCAACAGCCGTCACGCCAGTCGTCAACTATACGAATCACGTGATGAATCGGTGTGCTAGCACCCACACGGATGCAATCAAGTTCACCTGCGCCCGTGCGTTTGATGGCCTTGCCATGTATAACGTTTCATTTGTATTAAGAATTAGCGTGGCCCTTTCACTGGATAGTCTTTTTTTAAATTACATCAATCATCAAGGCGAGATAGAGAAAAAGCATACATTGATTTCATCCATCCTATCCGGCGGAATAGCCGGTTCCGTGGCAACCTTGCCAGAAGCCATTGCCCAAACCCAACAGCTCTGTAAACAGAAACCATCGGCAAGATCCATCATCAGTAACGCCTATCACTCGAATGGATTGTTCAGTCTCTCACGAGGAATGCCCGAAATGGTGGTGCGCACAGCCGGCCTGACCGTCGGTTATCTTGCTTTGATGCCTCCCCTGTGTCAGCAAATGCGTCATGAAATGGGCGACCATTGGATTGCCGATGTTTTTTCAGCCATGGTTTGCGGTCTCCTGGTCGGCGTGATAACCACCCCGCCCAATAACGTGCGTTTTGACAGGCAACAATCTTTTTCAGAGAAAGGACCTGCTCCCACCTACTCAAAAATATGGAAAGATAAGTGCGCAACCCAAGACGGCACTCAACGTTTGGGTGTCGGATTGAACCGTTTATTTGTTGGATTGAAGCCGCAAACATTGAGGTGCATGCTTTCAATGTATATCATTACGGAAGGCAATAAATTATGCCACTTATTTTCGGAAGACGGTTTTCCTGATTTTCCGAGCCTCAAATTAAAATAAGAATAGAGTCTGTCATCATGGGACGTGATGACAGACTCTATCCTAAGGGAGCTCAAAATGAACCAAAAACTACACAGCGCATGATAAAAAATCAACCCGAATTATTTGCTATCATGCGCCAGGGCGCCTGGGTGGTCACACCCAACAACCGCCTCAGCAATCAATTATTGCAAGATTATCACACCCAAGAAAACACCCTTGTCACGGATAAACCGCATTGCTTGCCTTATCAAGCATTTATTTGCGCGCTCTTCCATCAAGCGCGCCATCAACATCCGTACCATACGCATCCAACGGTACTCAGTGCATTTCAACAACGCCATTTATGGCGGCTTGTGCTTGAAAATCAAAAAAAATATCCATGCAATGAAGGCCTATTGCATGAAGTTCAAGATGCGTGGACTCGCTGCAGGCATTGGAACATCGACATTGAGCACCCGGCGTTCTCTCATTCACCACAAACACGTCAATTTCAGGAATGGCAGCAAGCATTTCAGCAAGCATTAACCCGCTTAAACGCCATCACAGAAGAGCAAATCGTAGATTACGCATTGACGTTTCTCGATGGATTTAAAGAAACGCCCATAGTCTGGGTTTGTTTTGATGATTACACACCGCAACAGCGTATGTTACAGCAAGCTTTAGCAGAACAGGGCTCTCCACAACATCATTATGATTTGCCCTCAACACACCACGCAGCCGTTCGATACACCGCAAATGATGAAGAGGATGAATGGCTAGAAATCATGGATTGGCTTCAATCGGGTGTCACCGCGTCCGTCTCTCGGATGGGTGTCGTGGTGCCCAATTTACAAACGCAGTTTACCCGGCTTCAACGGTTGTTAGCGCGCCACCTCCCTCAAAACCAATTCAATATATCGCTCGGGAAACCACTCACCGATTATCCATTGGTCACGCATGCACTCACATGCCTTCGTCTGGATAAAACGTGGATAAGCAATCACCAGGCT
>JAOAUO010000200.1:3924-4227 GCA_030157565.1 Legionellaceae bacterium | reverse complement strand
ATGCGGGCTATCTGAGAGGGGCTTAACGCGATGTAATGTGTCATTTTGACTCCATTCCCGGGAAGCTTGATTCTGTGACTGAAGCATTCTCTGTTGATGGTTTGTGATTTGAGGCTGCAGGGCTTTCATCTGGATCGTGGTTCTTCCACATGCTATTTTGGGCGCGAGCCCGCGCCAAGGATGCTTTTAAGCGATCGAACTCACGCTTGATCTCTGTAAACTCAGCATCTCTACGCTTTAGTTTATCTTCTGTATCTGCCAGTTTATCTTTTGTATCTGCCAGTTTATCTTCTCTATCTGCCA
>JAOAUO010000200.1:0-3824 GCA_030157565.1 Legionellaceae bacterium | reverse complement strand
GTTCATCTTTTGTATCTGCCAGTTCATCTTTTGTATCTGCCAGTTCATCTTTTGTATCTGCCAGTTCATCTTTTGTCTTTTCTAACTCACTATCTCGCTCTTTGAGAGTAGATTGGGTAGCTTTTAGTTCCTCCTCACTTTTTCCCAGTTTCTCCGTCAACTGTTCGATCTTCACCTCAGAGGTGCGGATTAAATCAGCAAAACCCTCATTTATGGTATCGCGGGCCATTTTCAGGGTAAACGTATCGAACATAAATTCGAGGTGAGTCTTATCGCTCTTAATCAGAATGGTATCTTCTGGCAGTGTAAAATGATGTGGATAATATTTGTGTTTATGAAATTCCTCGACGAGAATGTGGCAGAATACCAGCTCGATCAGTCGCATTTCATTGGGTGTAGGCTTTGGGGTGTTTTCCCATTCGCTCGTCGTTAGTTTTTGCCGGCCCGCAATAAACAACGCATCCATGGCAGATTTAAAACGATAGAAGAAATTTAAATAAGGTGCAATCTGATCGTTGGGCAGAAACCACCAGGATTGATTGACGAAAGTCCAGAAATACCAGTCCAATGCCACTTTTCCGAATTGTTTATGTTCAAAAAAATCAGTATAGAGCGAGAAATGCAAGGGACTGTGAAAATCAGACTGGCTTGTAGGGCTAACGGTGGATAACTCTTTTTTCAATTTCTTTTGAATTGCTTCCAGTGGTATATTTTCTTTTGAAAGTAAAATTTCAAGGATCTTTCTCAAAAAAGGAAGTTTAGTGGCATCTTCCACGACAACCTGCCTGTCGATGGGTGGCTCAGGTGGCATTGGCACGATGTCTTCTTCAACAGGTGTGCTGGTGGTTTTTAAAGGCATATTGTTATCCTTTGTTGCCATTGGAGAATAGTGTTTTGACTGGAGCTGCAGGCAGACGATACCTTCCCTGATTTCTTGACTGTCTTCATTGATACTCCTCACGTTTTTCGTACCATCATCCGCTATTTCCATAATACACAGCTGACATTTTAGCGCATCGGCTAAAGCGGTAATAATAGGCCCTTCAGCGTACTGGCTATCGCCGCTCATGCGTTCAATGTAGTCGTCCATGGATTCGTCCCTCGTAGCAAACTGCGAGCTTGATGTGCCATTGGTTTGCATTTCCCTGAGCTTTACAATGGCTTTTTCTCGGAGTTCCTTATAGGTGTAGGCTTCACGCTGCAATCTTTTTAGCTCAGATTCTACTGCATGAAAAAAACAGTTTCCATCTGCGGTATTATTGACAGGTGTCACCACAGATGGCATTGGAACGGCTAAAGACACTGGCGGGGTCGATGCTGATTGCTCAGGGGTGTCGGGTGCTGATACGGTATGTGAAGCCTGTATCTCTCCACTGATTAGCAGAAGGTGTGATGGTGCGTTTGTGCCCATATAACGTGGATGGTTTTTAAATAAATAATAATCGACATCAGAAATCAGTTTGTTTAACTGATTTTCCATCTTCTGTATATCAAATTCCTGCTGAAGCTCCTTGCGCAATAATATTATTTCCTGCTTCACTGCCTCAATATCATGTTCTATCTGTTGGACACTGTGTTTGGCGCGAAGCAATTGTCGTTGCAGTGGGTTGGAGTCATCCTTTGCATCGACGCGGCCATTTTCCCCGAAAAACTGCCCCCAGAACGTCCTCAAATGCTTGCCCAGCGAGGAAAGAGAGAATTCCACGGCATCAAGGAGTCTGGATGCGATTTCACTTCTAGCATCTTCTTCATATACGGCAGATATTAAGCCACAGCGCTTGAAGTAATGCTCGATTTCTTCAGGCGTATACAGTGCCATATTAAAATTTAGGGGCAGATGCTTTTCAGCAGGCGTGTGGCCTCTGATGGTTGTGATGTCGAGAATGGCTGACAGGTGGGGTTTTAACTGTTCGAGCGTTACAGGGAATTTAAATTCTTCTGCCAGAGCACTCAGCTGAATGTTTCCTTTTTTCACTGGAATAGGAGGTGTGTGATTCTGCAGAGAGGTCAAATCCATGATTTCTGGAAGGCATGCCTTCAATGCATCCAGTGTGACAGGGGCTGCCAGGGAGCCCGGGAGCGCATCATATCGGATTTTTCCTGTTTGTCTGTGTCCCCTGGTATCAAGCACTTCATATTGAAATGAATCCTTAGAGAGGGTCAGGTAAAACGTATGATCACTGGGCTTGAAATTGGGAAAATATGGTTTTTTTTCACGAAGGGTGTATTCTTTTGCGAGCTTGACTGAAACATCTCTTGCCGTGTATTCGATATGATCTGGATGTATCTGAAGATAGAGATGGTCTTTGAGGTAAATGCCATTGGAGGGCATAAGGCAGAGTTCAAATGTTTCTTTGTGATCGATGTCAATGCTGTCTTTTGTAGGCTCATAATTATCAATGACAATTCCTGTACGATTGAGTAATGCAATAATCGATCTACCGATATCGAAATTCACCAAATTGGTATTTTTTACTCCTATCCTGGTGTTTTTGGGGTTGTAATGCTGTAAAGGTGCTGCAAAATCCGCGCTATGCGTTAAGTAGTCTTTGACACTGAAAGGATATACAGCATTTTCTTGCAGAGAGTGCAGTAATTCAAGCGTGTTTTTCAATATGGATTTAAAGTGCCCGTGAATATTCGTAATACGGTCATTAAACGTCAGCGCTTTTGTGGTTTTTTCCATTTGATGATGTAGAATGTTGAGGTCTTCGATAATACTGTCCAAAACAATGACGGGCTCAGGCCCTTCATAAGTCGGTGGATCCCGCCGAAAAATGACGTGTTCCCGTATTTTTTCGCAATAACGAATCCATTCCTTGACCAACTTTGGCGTTTCAGCTTTTTTGACATTGTAGCCGCTTAAAGTATTCACAAACCAGTGGGCTAAATCGCTAAAAAACATGACTTCAAACCCATCTGCACGATAGACCTGCCAGCGTTCTGTTCGATTGATATCTAACCAATTGCAACGATGAGAAAGAGAATTGAATAGCTTATATATCTGTCCCACGAGCGCTGAGACGAGTTCTTTTTGAGGGAAATCTGATGCATTGATGTTATTGACCAATCCGCGAATGACATCTGCATGCTCTGAAAAATTGGTTGCATACTGTGGCCTGTTACTCGCATCAAGAACCCATTCAAGCGGGTGGCCGATATCGGAAGGGAGTGTCTGCCGGTTATCAATTGCACGCAGTTTTTCGCTTAGTTTTTTTCGCTCTTTACATAACGTCTCATGGCGAGTTTTGTCAGTGTAGGTTGTATCGTTTTCCTCACTGGTTTTGACAGGATGGCCTACGAGTTTTTTAGTGCTTTTGACTGTGGCTTTCACGGCACCATGTGCGTAGAAATTTGCTTGATTGAGCATGCCATAAGGACCGTTCACCAGCGGCTCCCCGCGGGATTCCTCACTCAGATATTTAAACAGCAGGTAACCACCCACTACGAGGAAGGACGGGTGGGCTGCCAGCGTTTCTACGGTTGTGTTAACAGCCGACGGGGCCAGCCCTATTGCATCATCAGCAACCGCTTTCGTAACGGCGTTTAATTTTATCATCATCTTCTCCATTCTGACGGATTATTCCATGACGCATGAATGAATTGCGCGCAAACAAGATAATTAATAATACAGAAGATTATTTTTTTGTCAATACTTGTGCAAGAGCCAATGCGAATGCAGCAGAAAAAGGTTAGTTTGGTCAAAAAAATCGCGAGAATCATTCGCTCACTTTTTAAAATAAGCATGTGAGATATCAGCATTGAGGGGCTGCGGGGATTCTAACGCAACGGGTCGCTATTTTTGCATGTCATGCCCTCCAAAC
>JAOAUO010000199.1 GCA_030157565.1 Legionellaceae bacterium | reverse complement strand
GGTCAAATATTCGCCGCGGCGAACCTGTTTGTTTTGTTCCGGACTGAGGGCTTTCGTAGGGGGGTAGGTTGGATAACCATCGTCCAGAACGGGCGTCGCTTGATGGATGCTCTCGGTGACCGCATGAACGGGCAGGCTTGTCATCAATATTCCCGCGAGAAGCGTCACGGCTATGGTCTTGCGCTTTAAAAAAGAGCCCACGCTCCCTCCTACTAATGGATGATTTTAGAGAGTACTGCATGAACGAACTCTTCCGCAGTGCTACCCGTATAGTCTAACAGTTGTAACCATTCACCACAATTCGCCCTGCGGGCCAATGCGGTGATGCGTGTTTGGTCATAAAATGGAGTTTGGGTAAACGCCTATTTTTACAATCCGGCATTTTATACCCCGTACCCCATGCGTTGCAATTTATTTTAAATTTACCGTAACCGCTGCTATGATAAATATTTGGAGCGCACGCGATTTTCAACTTTAAATCGCCTGCGCTCACAATGATTTGGACAAGCGGCATGCGTCTTTTAGCATGCGGCTTATCTAAACGCTATCAAAGGACGATTATGATCTACTCCACCATTCTGGATACCATTGGCCATACCCCTGTTGTAAAAATGAATCACGTAGGCTCCGAGTTGGCCTGTCAGCTGTACGCTAAGTGCGAATTTTTTAATCCAGGCGGCTCGGTAAAAGACAGGATCGGCTATGAGATGGTTAAGAATGCCGCGCGCGACGGACGAATCAAACCCGGTGATACATTGATAGAGCCCACCTCCGGGAATACGGGAATAGGCATCGCTTTGGCCGGTGCCGTGCTCGGTTACCGAGTCATCATCACCATGCCCAATAAAATGAGTCATGAAAAGCAGGTGGTTTTAGAACGACTCGGCGCGACAATTTATCGCACGCCGTCAGAAGCCGCGTCCCATGATCCCGATAGTCATATTTCATTGGCCAAAAAGCTTCAACAAGAGATTCCTCGCTCACATATTCTAGATCAATACGCCAATCCAGATAACCCCAATGCACATTATCGAGGCACGGCACAAGAAATCATTGACGATTTTGGTGATGATTTACACATGCTTGTCGCCAGCGTAGGAACGGGCGGCACAATCACGGGCATTGCGAAACGATTAAAAGAACATAATCCAGCGATTCAAATCATAGGCGCTGACCCTGTAGGCTCAATTTTAGGCGGGGGCGATGAAATTGAGCCTTACCAAGTGGAAGGCATCGGGTATGATTTTTTTCCGGACGTGCTAGATAACCGTCTGATTGATAATTATATCAAGACCAATGACTTCGACTCGTTTCACACGGCACGCCAATTGATTCATCAGGAAGGATTGCTTGTGGGTGGTTCTAGCGGAGCGGCCATGTGGGCCGCTCTACAAGCGGCTAAAACATTGCGAGCGGACCAAAAATGCTTGGTGATATTGCCGGACTCTATTCGCAACTACATGTCAAAGTTTGCAAGTGATGACTGGATGCGATCACATGGGATGTAATTTGAGGTATCCAGTCACCATCTCCGGATACCATTTGAGTGCGGATATACTCAGTTACCGTGGAGCAGAATGATTGCGATTGTCTTTGTAAATCGCATCCGGACTGATATGACCGATACTGATGGCTCGCGCGATGGCGTGTATTAATTCGTGCACCACATAGGCATCATGCTGTGAGGATGTGTTGGAGTACCGGCTTGTGGGCTCGTGTTTTTTTATCGCATCAAAAAAGTGCTGCGTTCCTGATTCCATTCCTGCGTAGTGAACTCGCCCCTGGAGGTAGTCACTGGTGCGCATGCCCTTTACATAGATATCCAATAAGTCCTGTTTGTTTAATCCGCCCTGTTCTGAACTTAAACGCATTTGCGCCTCTAGCGTTTCAAAAATGGATTCAAATTTTTCTTTCATGCGTTGTTGATCTTGTGCAATGATCATTAAAATCTCTGGCAGGCTGCGATTAAATGCCTGCTCATCTGTTGCCGCGACGATAGATGGCGTCTGATTAGGGCTTCCTTGGGAAGCGTTTTCCCGAAGATAAGGCGTGTAATGGCTTTTCTCAAGCCGAATGAGTACGCCACGATGGTTTTCGTCAGTATTGTACTGAAACTGATGCGCAAGTGATTTTGAGCCATCAACCACTTGGACGGTGACGGGTAAGTGCAACGCATTGGATAGTGCGGCCAGACTGCTTTCGTCAATCCATGTTTCCATTTTTCGCATGACCGAGGGAGACGTGCCTTCATGCTCGCCCACAAAAGCACCCGGATACCGTTCCGGATGGGCGCATAATTCATCGACTGCGATTTGTCGTAACGTAAAGGCGATCTCACCGATTAATTGATGCCACGGCACACGTTTCTTTAATTGCTGCAAACGCTGCGTCGGGGTCACTATCGTGGATTGATGCGTGTGGGTTGGGAACAGGGACACGTAACGCGTTAGAAGTGACTGGAGCAGGGCATCCCGTCCCTGAATAAGCGAATGCGTCGAATACAATTCAATCAGCCCGGCTGCGATGGCGCGAAAACCACAATCACCGGCCCCGCCTACATCAATAAAAGCACCGTGTTTCGTCTCCGATAAAGGGGGCTGGGTCATATTTGAAAAAAAATGTTGTTTGCGTGTCATAACGCTCTCCCGATGAGACTGCCTATATTTCGTTCTGTTGCGTGTTTAATTTTGTGCTATTCTATTTTGGATTTTTTACGAAATGACATGCAAATAGAGGCGTGTCATTTCGTAAAAATGTAATGAGAACATCCATTTATAGATTGCTCACTGTATTTAATGAAGGGGCGCCTCATTGAATACGTGGGCCTTTCTTCGAGCGGATGGGCCCAACTCTAATATTCTACAGGTTGATGTTAACATCGTATTTACAGTATACAGTAAATATTAGCATCCGCGAGGCCTAATTTATGGCAATTTGGTTTATGATTGTTATTTCTGCGTTTGTTTCTGCACTTTTATTTTTTCGCTGGTCGAAAATGTGGGTGATTTATCGATGGCGTCGAGCGCTGGCGCTCGACCAGCATCATGCGGTTTACTTGGCGTTGTATCAATCGATTGATGGCTTTTTGTTGTCGAAGGATGCTCGGAAGAAGCAAGATGCCATGGAGTATGTGTATGGTGAAATTGATTTTCTGTCGTTTATTGCGCTGCTGTCACTCACGCAACCCGACCGTAACACCATCTTTTATGATTTAGGGAGCGGCACAGGCAAAGCGGTTCTGGCTTGCTCCATGGTGTTTCAAGTGCAAGAAAGTCATGGGGTTGAATTATTCGCCTCTCTTCATGACGCGGCTTGTGGTCGACGAACAGCGCTGGCCTTGCTGCCTCATTATGCTCAAACCGCTAAAAAAATTCATCTCGTACAGGGTGATCTCTTTTTCTTGAACTGGAGTCGTGCAACGTTGATTTTTATCAATGCCACCGGTTTCTTTGGACAACGGTGGGTTGAATTAAGTGCTATGATTGAACAATCAACAGCATGCAAAACGGTCATCACAACCAGCAAAGCATTGGTTTCTAAATCGTTCTGTGTTACAAAAATAACCACGGTGCAAATGAGTTGGGGTCGAGTTCAAGCATATATCCAGACGCGGCTGGATGAATAATTTTCCAAACTTCAAATTTAGCGCGAATATGGATGAAAGATCACACTATTTTCTTTTCAAATCCGCATGGATGGCATATGATAAATTGTAAGTGTATACGCCGTGTCGGAGCCTAGTTGTTCTTGGATAGCGCCGCATGAGGCGCCGTTTAAAATCTGTTCATCGAGGCCCATTACGTATGATTAAATCTGAACTTATTGCCCATATATCGGCAAAAATGATGCATCTTCCTGAGCATCAAGTGACCGATGGCATCAACCACATTCTCAAATTAATGAGTGAGTCACTCATTTCAGGGCAGCGCATTGAAATTCGTGGATTTGGCAGTTTTACATTGCATTACCGTGCCCCGCGGAAAGCGCATAATCCAAAAACAGGAGAGCGCGTTGTGACGGAGGCGAAATATAGCCCGCATTTCAAGCCTGGAAAAGCCTTGAAAGATCGCATCAATGAATCGAAAGCGCATTGCTCGATTGACGTGGCGTAATGATCGATTGGACATTGGAGTTTGAGTCTATCTAATTGGACATTGGACAAAAGAACATGCAAAAAGACGCATGTCCTTCTGTCAATGATAATGGGTTCATGGGCATGGAGAACGCTTGACGTATTTAATCGAGGGTTTG
>JAOAUO010000198.1 GCA_030157565.1 Legionellaceae bacterium | reverse complement strand
GCTCAGGCGGTAGAGCACTTCCTTGGTAAGGAAGAGGTCGCTGGTTCGATTCCAGCTGTAGGCACCATACAATGACAAAACCAATAAACGGGGAGATTTTTCGATGGCGAAGGAAAAATTTGAGCGTACCAAACCGCATGTAAACGTTGGCACAATTGGCCACGTTGATCACGGTAAAACAACCTTGACAGCAGCAATTACAACCATCATGGCAAAAAAATATGGTGGAACAGCAAAAGCATACGATCAAATTGATGCCGCACCAGAAGAGCGCGCACGTGGGATCACTATTTCTACAGCTCACGTTGAATATGAGTCCGCTAATCGGCATTATGCTCATGTGGATTGCCCTGGTCACGCGGATTATGTGAAAAACATGATTACAGGCGCCGCCCAAATGGACGGTGGTATTTTAGTGGTGTCAGCTGCAGATGGCCCAATGCCACAAACTCGCGAACACATTTTGTTGTCTCGTCAGGTAGGTGTTCCATTCCTTGTTGTTTATTTAAACAAGGCCGACATGGTCGATGATGCCGAATTGCTTGAGTTGGTTGAAATGGAAGTTCGGGATTTGCTGAGCTCCTATGATTTTCCTGGCGATGACACACCGATTATTATTGGTTCGGCATTAAAAGCCTTAGAAGGGGATACAAGTGAAATTGGCGTTCCATCAATCGAGCGTCTAGTAGAAGCGATGGACTCGTATATCCCTGAGCCTGTCCGAAATATTGACAAAAGCTTTTTGCTTCCTATTGAAGATGTGTTCTCCATTTCAGGGCGAGGAACCGTTGTCACTGGCCGTGTTGAAAGTGGGATTGTCAAGGTGGGTGAAGAAGTTGAAATCATCGGTATACGTGACACGGTGAAAACGACCTGCACCGGTGTTGAGATGTTCCGGAAACTCTTGGATGAAGGTCGTGCGGGCGACAACGTTGGTGTGTTGTTGCGTGGAACCAAGCGAGATGATGTTGAACGGGGTCAAGTTTTAGCTAAGCCTGGTTCGATTAAGCCACATACAAAATTCGAAGCAGAAGTATATGTGCTATCGAAAGATGAAGGCGGACGACACACACCATTTTTCAATGGATACCGTCCTCAGTTCTATTTTAGAACAACAGACGTCACGGGAACCTGCGACTTGCCTGAAGGCATTGAAATGGTTATGCCTGGGGACAATGTTCAGTTGGTTGTAAATCTGCATTCACCCATTGCAATGGATGAAGGCTTGCGATTTGCAATCCGTGAAGGTGGCCGCACAGTAGGTGCTGGTGTTGTCGCGAAAATCATTGCCTAGTAACTAGCGGTGCAGCATCCTTGATGCTGCACTATCGTATAGGCCAGTAGCTCAATTGGCAGAGCGGCGGTCTCCAAAACCGCAGGTTGGGGGTTCGATTCCCTCCTGGCCTGCCAACTATCTGAAAACTATGAAAAATATAGAAATATCTACACTGAAACTGCGTGAAAGCATGGCTTGGTTGGCTATCATAATAATATCAGTTTCGGTCGTCACTGGAAGCTATTTCTTTCATCTCGCAGGGCCGCTCAAGGCCATGGTTTGGATCGGTTGGTTTGTCTTAACCCTTGCATGTGGATTTTTTACGTCACAAGGGAAAAAAATATATTCATTTTCAAAAGAAGCAAAGATTGAGTTAGAGAAAGTCATTTGGCCCAGTCGCCAAGAGACCATACAAACCACGTCAATTGTGATGGTTATGGTTACGGTTACAGGATTTGTTCTTTGGGGAATAGACTCAGGAATGATGTGGTCTATCGGTAAAATAACACACTTAGGTTGATATCACGGTGGAAGAGCAAAAATCCAAACAATGGTATGTTGTGCATGCTTATTCAGGATATGAAGGGTTTGTGATGCGAGAAATAACCTCACGAGCTTTGCATCATCATCTGGAGAATAAGATAGGTGAAGTGGTTGTTCCCGCAGAAGACGTCGTTGAAATGCGAGCAGGGCAAAAACGAAAAAGCACCCGAAAATTTTTTCCCGGCTATGTTTTGGTTAACATGGTCATGGATGATGAAACTTGGCATATGATTCGTGCAATTCCAAGGGTTTTGGGATTCATCGGCGGAACAAGCCAAACCCCCACACCTATTTCAGATAAAGAAGCACAAGCCATCATGCAGCGGGTTGAAGATGGCGTAATGAAGCCTCGTCCTAAAGTATTATTTGAGCCAGGTGAAGTCATTCGCGTTAAAGAAGGGCCTTTTGTTGACTTTAATGGCGTTGTTGAAGAAGTTAATTTTGAAAAAAACCGGCTGCGAGTCGCTGTTTTAATTTTTGGTCGTTCAACACCGGTTGAATTAGAGTTTGGTCAGGTTGAAAAGACATAGTTTTGAGTGAAACCAACAGGGGAATCAAAGTCATTCATTAATCATATGAATAAAATGATGTTATACCCAATAAGGAGTCGTAATGGCTAAAAAAGTAGAAGCATATATCAAATTGCAGGTTCCTGCAGGAAAAGCAAACCCAAGCCCACCCATTGGTCCTGCATTAGGGCAACGTGGTCTGAATATCATGGAGTTTTGCAAAGCGTTCAATGCGGCGACACAGCATTTAGAGCAAGGGCTACCAACGCCAGTTGTCATTACCGCTTATTCTGATCGCAGTTTCACTTTCGTGACGAAAACAACACCTGCCGCGGTATTACTGAAGAAAGCAGCAGGGCTTAAAAGTGGCAGTGCTACTCCAAACACCAAGAAAGTTGCAACGCTCCAACGCGTACAATTGGAAGAAATTGCGAAGATCAAAGAGCCAGATTTAACCGCAAGTAGTTTGGATGCCGCTGTTCGTAGTATTGCAGGAACCGCGCGCAGCATGGGTATCGTGGTCGAAGGTTTAGAGTGAGAAATGATTATGGGCACGTTAAGTAAAAAGCAAAAAAATATTCGTGAAAAAATTACAATAGGCCAAATATTTAAAGCAGCCGATGCAATTGAACTACTGAAAAGTTTTTCAAGCACTAAATTCAGAGAAAGTCTCGATATCAGTGTGAATTTAGGTGTTGATCCACGAAAATCAGATCAAGTCGTTCGGTCATCGACTAACCTTCCAAAAGGAACAGGGAAAACAGTTCGAGTCGCTGTTTTTGCTCAAGGCGACAACGCAACCAAAGCGAAAAATGCGGGTGCTGACCTAGTCGGATTTGAAGACTTGGCTGAACAAATCAAAGCAGGGACAATGGATTTTGACGTTGTTATTGCAACGCCGGATGCCATGCGTATTGTTGGCCAGTTGGGTCAAATTTTAGGACCTAGAGGCCTGATGCCTAATCCTAAAGTAGGCACAGTCACGATGAATGTTGAAGCAGCGGTTAAAGATGCTAAATCAGGACAAGTTCGCTATCGTACAGATAAAAACGGTATTATTCATTGCACAGTGGGTAAAGCAGATTTTTCGGCAGATGATTTGATCGAAAATATGTCGGCGCTATTGATTGATTTGAAAAAAGCAAAGCCCGCCGCATCAAAAGGCGTGTATATAAAGAAAGTCACCTTATCGACAACAATGGGCCCTGGATTACCTATTGATCTTTCGTCAATTCCAATGTAACATGCTCGGTTGTTTTCAAGAATTCACGGCATAGACATCGGTTCAATGTCGTCGAAGACCGCAGGTGCGTATGCTTAATTTCCTGCGCAGACGGTGAACCGGTTCAGAATACATCTGAAACGGCCACCATAACGTCAAGTCCTTGTGATTTGCACAATGTAGGAGGTCAGTAACGTGACATTAAGTTTAACTGCAAAGAAAGCCGTTGTTGAAGAAGTAACCGCTGTTGCTTCTAAGGCTATTTCGGCGGTACTTGCTGATTATCGTGGTTTAACTGTTAATCAAATGACGCAGCTTCGTGCTGCTGCTCGTAAGGCTGAAGTCTATTTGCGCGTAGTGCCGAATACACTCACTCGAAGAGCGTTTGAACAAACAGAATTTTCTTGCTTAAGCGATTTGCTAGTCGGCCCATTAGTTGTAGCCTTATCCCTACAAGCGCCAGGTGACGCAGCACGTTTGCTCAAAGAGTATTCTAAAACATTTGATAAGCTAGAAATCAAAGCGTTATCTGTTAGTGGTAAAGTCTATGGCATCGAACATTTGGATGCTGTTGCCAGTCTGCCGACACGAAATGAAGCGATTGCGAAACTTATGTATGTAATGAAGGCACCTATTGAGAAACTAGCTCGAACTCTTGCAGAACCTCATGCTAAAATGGTGAGAACAGTTGCTGCAATTAGAGATCAAAAAGCAGGTTGATCAGATAGTCTTTACAATTAAATTATAACTTAGGAGCTAGAAATGGCTGTATCAAAAAATGATATCCTTGAAACAATTTCAAACATGTCTGTTATGGAAGTTGTTGAATTAATCGAAGCAATGGAAGAAAAATTCAATGTTTCTGCTGCTGCAGTATCTGTTGCCGCTGCAGGACCTGCCGCTGCTGCCGCTGTTGTTGAAGAACAAACAGAATTTGATGTGATCCTGAAAAGCTTTGGGGAAAACAAAGTAGGCGTAATCAAAGTGGTTCGTACGCTGACTGGCCTTGGTTTGAAAGAAGCAAAAGATTTGGTTGAAGGCGCACCTTCTACTGTGAAAGAAGCTGTATCTAAAACCGATGCTGCTGATATCAAAAAACAGCTTGAAGAAGCCGGTGCTTCTGTAGACATTAAATAATTTTAAAATTCGTGTGTTATGACCCAGCCCTGGTTTCATGGCTGGGTTTACGTGTTTGAAGGCATCAATAATTTATAGAGGAACCACCATGGCCGTATCAGTTGCTAACAGTCAATATTCGCATGCTGAGAAAAAACGATTTCGAAAGAGCTTTGGTAGGCAAGCTGATAAGATGGAAATTCCAAATCTGCTTGAAATTCAGTTGAAATCCTATGACGATTTTTTAAAACTAGATGCCGATATACACGGCATACAACAAACAGGATTACACGCAGCATTTACCTCAGTATTTCCTATTCATAGTTTTTCTGGGAATGCTCGTCTAGAGTATGTAAGCTATCGCCTTGGCGAACCTGCCTTTGATGTACGAGAATGCAAATTAAGAGGGCTGACCTATTCAGCACCATTGCGTGTAAAAATACGACTTGTCGTCCTCGATAAAGAGGCTTCAGGTGATCCAAAGCCTGTAAAAGATATTCGCGAGCAAGATGTTTTTATGGGTGAAATTCCTTTAATGACAGATGTTGGTACGTTTGTAATTAACGGCACCGAGCGTGTCGTAGTGTCCCAGCTGCATCGATCTCCTGGTGTCATTTTTGAACATGATCGGGGTAAAACACACTCATCTGGTAAATTACTTTATTCCGCACGAATTATTCCATATCGCGGATCTTGGTTAGACTTTGAATTTGATCCAAAAGATTGTGTGTTTGTACGAATTGACCGTCGTAGAAAATTACCCGTTAGTATTTTGTTACGCTCATTAGGCTATGACACCGAAACCATTTTGTCCGAGTTTTTTGAATCAACCTCCTGCCATTTGAAAAATGGAGAGTTTCACATTGATCTGATTCCCTCACGATTACGAGGTGAAATAGCACTGTTTGATATTATAGTTCCTGAAACAGGCGAAATTATTGTTGAACAAGGACGTCGTATTACTGCGCGTCATATTAAAATGATGGAAAAAAGTAACATGCAGGACCTGATTGTTCCGCGTGATTATCTTGTTGGTAAAGTCCTTGCAAAAAGCATTGTTGATACCTTAACCGGTGAAGTTCTTGCTAATGCAAATGACGAAATTACCAGTGACCTTTTAGATACTTTGCCCGAGCGCGGTATGCATCAATTTAACATGATCTATACAAATGATTTGGATCATGGTTCATATATTTCAGATACATTAAAGATAGATCCAACCTCATCTCAATTAGAAGCATTGGTTGAAATTTACCGGATGATGCGACCTGGCGAACCACCCACAAAAGAAGCGGCTGAAGCGCTGTTTAAAAATTTATTTTTTGCAGAAGAACGGTATGACTTATCCGCAGTCGGTCGAATGAAATTTAACCGTAGAGTCGGCCGAAAAATTGATTCAGGCCCAGGTACATTAACAAAAGAGGACATTCTTGCGGTCATTAAAACCTTGATTGATATCCGTAATGGAAATGGAATGGTTGATGATATTGACCATCTAGGAAATAGGCGGGTACGTAGTGTCGGCGAAATGGCGGAAAATCAATTTCGAGTCGGACTAGTTCGTGTTGAACGTGCGGTTAAAGAACGTTTAAGCTTGGCTGAATCTGATAATCTCATGCCACAAGACTTAATCAATGCCAAACCGGTTTCTGCTGCTGTCAAAGAGTTTTTCGGGTCAAGTCAGTTATCTCAATTTATGGACCAAGTGAATCCCTTGTCAGGGATTACTCATAAACGCCGTGTTTCTGCCTTAGGACCTGGCGGCTTGACACGTGAACGGGCAGGTTTTGAAGTGCGTGACGTTCACACGACACATTATGGCCGTGTTTGTCCAATTGAAACACCTGAAGGCCCAAACATCGGTTTGATTAACTCGTTGTCGGTATATGCTCGTACGAATAATTATGGCTTCATCGAGACGCCTTGCCGAAAAGTAATTGAAGGTCGAGTAACGGATGACATTGAGTATTTATCGGCAATTGAAGAAGTTGATCAATACATTGCTCAATCAAATGTGTCACTTGATGCAGAAGGTAATATAACCGCTGATTTGGTTCCTTGCCGGCATGAAAATGAATTTTCATTAACAACGCCAGATAAAATCAATTATATGGACGTGTCGCCAAAACAAATTGTTTCGGTTGCCGCATCTCTAATCCCTTTTCTTGAGCACGATGATGCGAACAGGGCGTTGATGGGTTCGAATATGCAACGTCAAGCCGTACCGACGCTGCGTGCAGAGAAGCCATTGGTTGGTACCGGTATGGAACGTACTGTGGCCTCCGACTCAGGTGTTTGTGTGGTCGCAAGACGAGGCGGTATCATTGATCTCGTAGATGCGTCTCGTATTGTAGTTCGTGTGAATGATGATGAAACCACAGCTGGCGAAACAGGGGTAGATATTTATAATTTGACTAAATATTTCAGGTCAAATCAGGATACCTGCATCAATCAAGTTCCAATCGTTCAGAAGGGCGATCAGATTCAGCGCGGCGACATCATGGCTGATGGACCCTGTACTGACATGGGAGAGCTGGCTCTAGGTCAAAATCTTTTAGTCGCGTTCATGCCTTGGAATGGATACAACTTTGAAGATTCCATTCTTATTTCTGAGCGCGTTGTTCAAGACGATCGTTTTACAACGATACACATTGAAGAACTGACCTGCATTGCGAGAGATACAAAATTAGGAACTGAGGAAATTACTGCTGATATTCCCAATGTTGGAGAATCCGCTCTTGCAAGTCTGGATGAGTCGGGCGTTGTCTATATCGGGGCTGAAGTCTCTGCTGGCGATATTTTAGTCGGTAAAGTGACGCCTAAAGGTGAAACGCAATTAACGCCTGAAGAAAAATTACTCCGCGCCATTTTTGGTGAAAAAGCATCTGACGTGAAAGACTCCTCTTTACGCGTTCCTTCTGGCATGAATGGAACCATTATCGATGTCCAAGTGTTTACTCGGGATGGATTAGAAAAAGATTCTCGTGCTAAAAGCATTGAGGACGATCACCTTGCGGCAGTCCGAAAAGATTTAATCGATGAGCGACGGATTCGTGAAGAAGATATCTATCATCGTGTTTATACCTTGTTGCTGGATAAAGAGGCCACTGGTGGACCTGGCGGTTTGAAGCCTGGTTCTAAAGTGACCGATAGTTATCTTAACAAAACCAGTCGTGATAAATGGTTCGATATCCGACTTGAAAATGATGTTATCAGCCAACAATTGGAACAATCATCCAAGCAGTTGGAATCATTAGGTAAAGAAATTGAGAAGCGCTTTAATGATAGCCGTAAAAAAATAGTACAAGGAGATGATTTGGCTCCTGGCGTTTTGAAAATTGTTAAAGTATACCTTGCGGTGAAGCGACGAATTCAACCTGGCGATAAAATGGCTGGACGTCATGGAAATAAAGGGGTTATCTCGATTGTAGTACCTATGGAAGATATGCCTTATATGGAAGATGGAACATCTGTTGACATCGTACTTAATCCTCTAGGCGTTCCGTCACGGATGAATATTGGTCAAGTACTAGAAACTCACTTAGGATTGGCCGCTAAAGGTCTAGGGCATTGCATCGCAGATCTGCTGGATAAAAAACGACCATTCCAGGAGATTAAGGATTTTATTTCTAAGATTTATAATCATGACGGTATTAAGCGCGTTGACTTGGATTCTTTGAGTGATGAAGGCGTCATGACCCTTGCGCAAAATTTGCGTGGTGGCGTCCCAATGGCTACCCCTGTATTTGATGGTGCAAATGAATCTGAAATTAAAGCAATGTTGGAGCTGGCTGGGCTGCCTCTAGATGGTAAAACACAATTAATCGACGGTCGTACAGGCAGGAAATTTGATAATCCAGTGACCGTTGGCTATATGTATATGCTGAAATTGAATCACTTGGTTGATGATAAAATGCATGCTCGTTCAACGGGTTCATATAGTTTGGTCACTCAGCAACCATTGGGTGGTAAAGCGCAATTTGGTGGTCAGCGCTTTGGAGAAATGGAAGTGTGGGCCCTTGAAGCTTATGGCGCGGCTTATACGTTACAAGAAATGTTAACGGTTAAGTCGGATGACGTGGGTGGGCGTACCAAGATCTATAAAAATATTGTCGATGGGGATCATCGAATGGATCCCGGAATGCCTGAATCCTTTAATGTTTTGTTGAAGGAAATTCGAGCGCTTTGTATTGATATTGAATTGGATCACGACTAGTTCATTTGCCTGTTATACAAATTCCACACGGCAGCTCGAGTCGAGTTGCCGTGTGGGTGATCTGATTGACCATTTTTGGAGGCATCATCTTGGCTACGATAGTAATGAGTGATTTGCTCGGCCGACTTAAGCAACAAGGCCACAGCGAAGAGTTTGATAAAATTACGACTAACATTGCTTCGCCTGAAAAGGTGCGGGCATGGTCGTTTGGTGAAGTGAGAAAGCCTGAAACGATAAATTATCGAACCTTCAAACCAGAACGAGATGGATTATTTTGTGCCAAAATTTTCGGCCCTGTAAAAGATTATGAATGTTTGTGCGGAAAATATAAACGCCTCAAACACCGTGGTGTTATTTGTGAAA
This sequence comes from Legionellaceae bacterium, assembly GCA_030157565.1. GTDB lineage: Bacteria > Pseudomonadota > Gammaproteobacteria > Legionellales > Legionellaceae > DDPF01. The sequence continues at coordinate 14,026 of JAOAUO010000198.1, read as the reverse complement.
AATGTGGTGTTGAATTAGCTCAGGCTAAAGTACGTCGTGAACGAATGGGCCATATCGAGTTAGCAAGCCCTGTGGCGCATATTTGGTTTTTGAAATCACTGCCATCGCGTATTGGTTTATTGTTAGACATGACATTGCGAGATATTGAACGAGTTCTCTATTTTGAGGCATTTGTTGTCGTTGATCCTGGCATGACTGAGATGGAACGAGGCCAATTGCTGAATGATGAAGTTTATCTTGATGCAATGGAACAGTACGGCGATGAGTTTGATGCACGCATGGGTGCAGAAGCCATTCGTGATTTATTGCGTCAAATCGATTTGGAAGATGAAATAAAGTTGCTGCGCGAAGAGTTGCCAACAACCAATTCAGAAACAAAAATTAAAAAAATAACCAAGCGATTAAAACTTCTCGAGGCTTTTTTTGAGTCAGGTAATAAACCCGAGTGGATGATTCTGAGCGTATTGCCGGTTCTTCCACCCGATTTGCGACCACTGGTTCCGTTGGATGGGGGGCGTTTCGCAACATCGGATCTGAATGATTTATACCGACGAGTTATCAATCGAAATAATCGATTGAAACGGCTGCTTGATTTAAACGCACCTGATATTATTGTACGAAATGAAAAGCGCATGTTACAAGAATCTGTCGATGCACTATTAGACATTGGCCGACGCGGTCGAGCAATTACGGGTACAAACAAACGGCCATTAAAATCGCTTGCAGATATGATCAAGGGTAAACAAGGTCGATTCCGTCAGAACTTGCTGGGGAAACGGGTCGATTACTCCGGACGGTCTGTGATCGTAGTTGGGCCCACATTGCGTTTGCATCAGTGTGGACTGCCTAAGAAAATGGCGCTTGAATTATTTAAACCATTCATTTTTAGTAAGCTTGAATTCCGTGGATTGGCGACAACCATCAAAGCTGCAAAAAAGATGGTCGATCGAGAAGAGCCGGTGGTTTGGGATGTATTGGAAGATGTTATTCGAGAGCATCCTATCCTCTTGAATCGCGCACCCACACTGCATCGACTGGGGATCCAAGCGTTTGAACCGGTTCTCATTGAAGGCAAAGCGATTCAATTGCATCCGTTGGTTTGTACCGCATATAACGCGGATTTTGACGGCGATCAAATGGCAGTTCACATCCCATTAACGATCGAGTCACAGCTTGAAGCCCGTTCTCTGATGATGTCTACGAACAATATTTTATCACCGGCTAGTGGCGAACCCATTATTGTCCCGAGTCAAGACGTTGTTTTAGGACTTTACTACCTGACGCGTGAGCGAATAAATGCGAAAGGGGAAGGAAAAGTTTTTGGTAGCACTCAAGAAGCACAGAACTTTTATGAAGATGATCGCGTGGATATTCATGCCAAGGTGAAAATTCGCATGCCTTCTGAGAAGGCAGAACATCCATTAGGTTATGAGTTGGTTGAAACCACGGTGGGTCGTGCAATATTATCTGATATTTTACCGAAAGGCCTTCCTTTCTCTCAGATCAATCGAGCGATGACTAAAAAGGTTATTTCTAAAGTACTGGACGGCTGCTATCGTACATTTGGCATCAAGGAAACCGTTATATTTGCAGATCAGCTCATGTATACCGGATTTAAGTATGCAACCCGAGCGGGTGCATCGATTGGAATCGAAGACATGCAGATTCCGGAAGATAAAGCATCCATTATTGAGTTGGCTGACAATGAAGTCCGTGAAATTGAGTCACAATTCCGTTCAGGCTTGGTGACAAATGGCGAACGCTATAATAAAGTGATCGATATTTGGTCTCGAACAACGGAAATGGTTGCTAAGTCTATGATGGCGAATATTGCTACCGAAGATATTCTTGATAGAAATGGCAAAACGGTTCGGCAAGATTCATTTAATCCTGTATTTATGATGGCAGATTCGGGTGCGCGTGGTTCTGCAGCACAGATAAAGCAGCTTGCTGGTATGCGTGGCTTGATGTCAGCACCAGATGGCTCGATCATTGAAACGCCTATTACAGCTAACTTCCGAGAAGGATTGAACGTATTTCAATATTTTATTTCCACTCACGGCGCACGTAAAGGGTTGGCAGATACGGCCTTAAAAACAGCCAACTCAGGTTACCTGACACGACGTTTGGTAGACGTGGCGCAAGACGTGGTGATCACTGAATTGGATTGCGGTACTGAAAACGGTGTATTGATGCAACCGTTGATTGAAGGGGGAGACATTGTTGAGCCCTTGCATGAGCGGGTTCTGGGTCGCGTTGTAGCAACCGATGTATTCATTCCTAATCAAAGCGAACCGGTTGTTAAAGCAGGAACGCTCCTGGATGAAGAGTGGGTTGATCGCCTTGAGAAATTAGGGATTGATCAAGTGCTTGTTCGTTCACCTATCTCTTGTACCACTCGGTTTGGATTGTGTGCATATTGTTATGGACGTGATTTGGCGCGCGGGCATTTGGTTAATACGGGCGAGGCAGTGGGCATTATTGCCGCGCAATCGATTGGTGAGCCAGGTACTCAGTTGACTATGCGTACGTTCCATATTGGTGGAGCGGCCTCAAGAGCAACGGCGGCAAATAATATTCAAATTAAAAATAAAGGCGTTATTCGTCTTCATAATATCAAGACAGTAACCCATCAAAACGGTAATCTAGTCGCCGTGTCTCGATCAGGCGAGGTCACCATTGCTGACGAATTTGGTCGGGAACGTGAACGCTACAAGCTACCGTACGGTGCTGTGATCTCAGTACATGATCATTCATCTGTTGAAGCAGGACAAGTCATTGCCACCTGGGATCCTCATACCCACCCGGTTATTTCCGAAGTGAGTGGTAAGCTTAAATTCGTTGATCTGGTTGAAGGCATTACCATGAATCGTCAAACAGACGAGTTGACTGGTTTAAGTAATATTGTAGTAATTGATGCGAAGCAGCGAAGCAGTCTTGCCGGACGCGATATGCGCCCAATGGTAAAATTGGTCTCGGATTCAGGTGATGAGATCTTTTTGTCAGGCACGAATGTACCCGCTCAATATTATCTGCCCGTCGATGCCATTATTAATTTTGAAGATGAAAACAATGTAGGTGTTGGTGACGTTATTGCAAGAATCCCACAAGAGCGTTCTAAGACGCGAGATATCACCGGGGGCTTGCCGCGCGTTGCTGATTTATTCGAAGCACGAAAGCCAAAAGATTCTGCAGTCATGGCTGAAGTTTCCGGACTGATAAACTTTGGTAAAGAAACCAAAGGGAAGCGCCGGTTGATTATTACCGAGTCTGAGAATAAGTCGCACGAAGAATTAATCCCTAAATGGCGACATATTTCTGTGTTTGAAGGTGAGCATGTGGCTCGAGGTGAAATGATTGCTGATGGTCCACCGAACCCGCATGATATTTTGCGGCTATTAGGTGTTGGCGCGCTAGCAAACTATATCGTTAACGAAGTGCAAGATGTATATCGCTTGCAAGGCGTAAAAATCAATGACAAGCACATTGAAACGATCGTACGACAAATGTTACGAAAACGTATCATTACATTTGTTGGAGACTCAAAGTTCCTTTTAGGTGAACAAGTAGAAGACACAGCACTGTTACAGGAAAATGACAAGCTTGTTGCTGATGATAAAATTGCGGCGCGCGGAACACCTATCCTATTAGGGATTACAAAGGCCTCATTAGCGACTGAGTCATTTATTTCTGCAGCATCTTTCCAAGAAACAACACGCGTTTTAACGGAAGCGGCCGTCAGTGGTAAAATAGATGAATTGCGAGGCTTGAAGGAAAACGTGATGGTCGGTCGATTGATTCCTGCTGGAACCGGATATACCTATCATCTTAATCGCAAAGCAAAGCGTGCGAAAGCAGCCTTAGACGAGTCAGGGTCGCACGTGGTCACTGCCAGTGATGTGGAGCATGCATTAAGTGAAGCATTGAATGCAGATAAGCGTGATCATTAGTTGAGGAAAGAACATCACTAAGGACATAATCTTAGTGTGTTTTGGGTTCGATGGAGGGAGGCAATGCAAGATTAAAACAGCTTTTTAGTTTGTTTTAAACGATGAAGCCACATGGTCTTGCATAGGGTTGTATTAAATCTAACACGTTTTGAACTTGACAAATGTGTTAGACCTATATAGAATCCGGCCTCCTTATACATGCGAAATAATATCAAGCGAAAGATCGGAGTTAACAATAAATGGCTACTGTTAATCAGTTAGTAAGAAGGCCTCGTGTGGACGCGAAAAAGAAAAGTAACGTCCCGGCATTAGAGTCTTGCCCGCAGCGTCGTGGCGTCTGTACTCGTGTCTATACAACAACGCCTAAAAAGCCTAACTCAGCGATGCGTAAAGTTGCACGCGTACGCTTAACAAATGGTTTTGAAGTCTCTTCATACATTGGTGGTGAAGGCCATAACCTGCAAGAGCATTCTGTCGTATTGATTCGAGGCGGTCGTGTAAAAGATTTGCCTGGGGTAAGGTATCATACCGTGCGCGGCAGTTTAGACACATCTGGTGTGAGTGATCGTCGGCAAGGGCGTTCCAAGTACGGAACCAAAAAGCCGAAAGACAAGAAATAACCTGAGCGTAGGAAAGAGACATGCCAAGAAGAAGAGAAGTAGCTAAAAGAGAAATTTTGCCCGATCCAAAGCATCATAGTGATTTGTTGGCGAAGTTTATTAACGTCCTAATGATTAGCGGAAAGAAATCAATCGCTGAAAAGATCATTTATGGTGCGCTTTCCGTGTTGGACGAGCGTGTTAAAAAAATGAAGAAAGCAGACGATGATGATGGCGAAGCCAGTGGCGGTGTAAGTGGTGGCGTGCTACGCTATTTTGAACAAGCATTGACTAACGTTAGACCCACAGTAGAAGTGCGCTCTCGCCGTGTCGGTGGTGCAACATACCAAGTTCCTGTTGAAGTTCGATTGGATCGCAGTATTGCATTGGGCATGCGGTGGATTGTTCAAGCTTCACGCTCACGCGGTGAGAAGGGCATGATGTTACGATTGGCCGGTGAATTGGCGGATGCGTATGAAAGCAAAGGTTCTGCAGTAAAGAAACGCGAAGAAACGCATAAAATGGCAAAAGCAAACCAGGCATTTGCACATTTTAGGTGGAATTAAAAGAGAGGAATACCCCGTGTCAGCTACTGCATTAGAACTGTACCGAAATATCGGCATTGCCGCACACGTAGATGCGGGGAAAACAACGACGACTGAACGTGTTCTGTTCTATACGGGAACCTCACACAAAATTGGTGAAGTACACGATGGCGCGGCTACAATGGACTGGATGGTTCAGGAGCAAGAGCGCGGTATAACGATCACGTCAGCGGCAACGACATGCTATTGGTCCGGTATGGATAAGCAGTATGACAAACATCGTATCAACATTATTGACACCCCAGGGCACGTTGACTTCATGATTGAAGTGGAACGGTCATTGCGGGTATTGGATGGTGCGATCGTTGTTTTTGATTCGGTATCTGGCGTTGAACCACAATCTGAAACGGTGTGGCGTCAATCAGATAAGTATGGTGTACCACGGATTGTGTTCGTTAATAAAATGGATCGCATGGGTGCGAATTTTGCGCGAGTCGTTGTTCAAATTAGGCAGCGACTTGGAGCAACCCCCCTTGTTGTTCAATTGCCGATCGGCGCTGAGGAAACATTTTCCGGCGTTGTCGACATTATTAAAATGAAGGCTATTTCGTGGGATGAAGAAAGCAAAGGCATGGATTTTCAGTATTATGATGTTCCTGCTGAGTTGAACGCTGAGTGCGAGGCCCTGCGTGCGAAAATCATTGAGGCGGCAGCTGAGTCTTCGGATGAGTTGATGCAAAAATACATTGAAGGTGAGGTGTTTTCGGAACAAGAAATTAAAGCGGCAATACGACAGCGCACCATCAATAATGAACTTGTGCCAGTGTATTGTGGCTCTGCTTTCAAAAACAAAGGTGTTCAGGCAGTATTGGATGGGGTCATTGATTATTTGCCGGCTCCAATCGATCTGCCAGCAATTAAAGGACTGGATGAAGATGGCGGGGTTTCTTCCAGAAGAACCGCTTATGATGAGCCCTTTTCAGCGCTAGCTTTTAAGATTGCGACCGATCCATTCGTGGGAACGCTTACCTATTTTAGAGCTTATTCAGGTGTTTTGAAGTGCGGCGATACCATCTACAATTCGGTGAAAGGAAAGAAAGAGCGAATTGGACGGCTGCTACAAATGCATGCCAATTCACGTGAAGAAATAAAAGAAGTTCGAGCGGGTGATATTGCAGCAGCAGTGGGTTTGAAAACAGTGACAACAGGTGACACACTATGTGATTTGAATCATCCTATCATTCTAGAGCGGATGGACTTCCCTGATCCTGTTATCGCAGTCGCTGTTGAGCCTAGAACAAAAGAAGACCAAGAGAAAATGGGTCTTGCTTTGGGTAAGTTAGCTCAAGAAGATCCGTCATTTAGGGTTCACACCGATGAAGAGTCTGGTCAGACCATCATCGAAGGGATGGGCGAGCTTCACTTGGAAATCATTGTTGACCGTATGCGACGAGAATTTTTTGTTGAGGCCAATGTTGGAAAACCTCGTGTCGCTTATCGTGAAACGCTGAAAGCCATGGTAGAGCAAGAAGGCAAGTTTATTCGTCAGTCTGGTGGTCGTGGGCAATTTGGACACGTGTGGCTTAAGATAGAGCCGCAGCCACGTGGTGAAGGCTATGTTTTTGTTAATGCTATTGTGGGTGGTGCTATTCCCAAAGAATACATTCCCGCTGTAGATAAAGGTGTTCAAGAGCAACTTCAGAACGGCGTGATTGCTGGGTATCCAGTTGTTGACGTTAAAGTGACGTTGTTTGATGGATCTTTCCATGAGGTTGACTCGAGTGAGATGGCCTTCAAAATAGCCGGCTCACAATGCTTTAAGCAGGGCGCGCAGAAAGCCAGCCCTGTGTTGCTCGAGCCTGTTATGTGTGTTGAAGTGGTTACCCCTGAAGAGTATATGGGGGACGTCATGGGTGATTTGAGTCGACGTCGTGGAATGTTGCAAGGCATGGATGAATCGCCAGCAGGCCGGGTTATTCGAGCAGAGGTTCCATTGGCAGAAATGTTTGGTTATTCAACAGACCTGAGATCGGCAACACAAGGCCGTGCGACCTATACCATGGAATTTGCGAAATATTCAGAAGCGCCAGCAAACATTGCTGAAGCGATTATTAAGAAACAATAGAAATTCAATAAAAGTTAATGGGGTATTGAAATGGCGAAGGAAAAATTTGAGCGGAAAAAACCGCATGTTAACGTAGGCACAATTGGTCACGTTGATCATGGTAAAACTACCTTGACTGCAGCAATTACGACAATTATGGCAAAACAATATGGCGGTACTGCTAGGGCATACGACCAAATTGACGCAGCACCTGAAGAGCGCGCACGTGGTATCACCATTAACACCGCTCACGTTGAGTACGAGTCTGCCAATCGACACTACGCTCATGTTGATTGCCCTGGTCACGCGGATTATGTTAAAAACATGATTACCGGAGCCGCTCAAATGGACGGTGGAATATTAGTGGTTTCTGCTGCTGACGGCCCCATGCCACAAACTCGCGAACATATCTTGTTATCTCGTCAGGTAGGTGTTCCATATTTGGTGGTCTATTTAAACAAAGCAGATATGGTTGACGACGCTGAGCTGTTAGAGTTGGTTGAAATGGAAGTTCGTGATTTGTTGAGTTCCTATGATTTTCCTGGTGATGATACGCCAATCATTGTAGGTTCAGCATTAAAAGCGTTGGAAGGGGATACTAGCGATATTGGCGTTCCATCAATCGAAAAACTGGTTGCCACGATGGATTCCTATATTCCTGAGCCCGTTCGTAATATTGATAAAACATTCTTGTTGCCAATCGAAGATGTGTTTTCCATTTCTGGGCGAGGAACCGTAGTCACGGGTCGTGTTGAGTCTGGAATAGTCAAGGTAGGCGAAGAAGTCGAAATCATCGGTATTCGTGACACGGTTAAAACAACCTGTACTGGTGTTGAAATGTTCCGCAAGCTTCTGGACGAAGGGCGTGCTGGAGATAACGTCGGTGTGTTGCTGCGTGGAACCAAACGTGATGATGTAGAGCGAGGCCAGGTATTGGCGAAGCCCGGTTCTATCAAGCCACATACCAAGTTTGAAGCAGAAGTGTATGTTCTATCTAAAGATGAAGGTGGTCGTCATACGCCTTTCTTCAATGGCTATCGGCCGCAGTTCTACTTTAGAACCACGGACGTCACAGGAACGTGTGATTTACCCGAAGGAATTGAAATGGTTATGCCAGGAGACAATGTTCATTTGGTTGTCAATTTGCATGCACCCATTGCAATGGACGAGGGATTGCGTTTCGCAATACGGGAAGGCGGCCGAACAGTCGGTGCCGGTGTTGTCGCTAAAATAATTGAGTAAAAAAAATGAGCAATAATCAAAACATTAAAATTCGTCTTAAGTCATTTGATCATCGAATGATTGATTCGTCTACACGAGAAATCGTAGAAACAGCAAAACGCACTGGCGCGCAGGTGAGAGGTCCCATTCCTTTGCCGATGCGTAAAGAAAAGTTCTCGGTTCTTGTTTCTCCGCATGTCAACAAAGATGCGCAGGACCAATATGAATTACGCACGCATAAGCGGTTGGTTATTATTGTAAATCCAACTGAAAAAACAGTGGATGCATTGATGAAATTAGATCTGGCGGCTGGCGTTGATGTTCAAATTAGTCTTGATGATAATTAAGTTCGTTGAGGCTGTTGTTCGCTGAGTGCAAACACATGTTTAAGATTGACGCGTAAAATTGTCTGCTAATTCAGAGCGGACAGGAATAGAATATTAACGAGGTGTTACAATGATGATCGGTGGGTTTGTAGGCCGTAAAATCGGTATGACGCGGGTTTTTACTCCAGAAGGAAAGTCAATTCCTGTCTCTGTTGTAGAAGCTCTTCCAAATCGCATTTCACAAGTTAAAAATATTGAAACGGATGGCTACACAGCCGTTCAGATCACCGGCGGCGAAAAGAAAGCGAGTCGTGTTAATAAGCCAATGGCAGGCCATTTTGCAAAGGCGGGAATTGAAGCGGGCGATATGCTACGTGAGTTCCGTCTGGATTCGGTCGATGGGTTTGAGCTGGGACAAGTTTTAAACGTGTCTGATGTTTTTCAAGAAGGTCAAATGGTCGATGTGTCTGCTGTCTCCAAAGGGAAAGGCTTCGCCGGAACTGTAAAGCGACATAATTTTAGAACGCAAGACGCAACACATGGTAACTCACGTTCACATCGTGTACCTGGTTCTATTGGCCAGAATCAAACGCCAGGCCGAGTATTTAAAGGCAAGAAAATGGCGGGTCATATGGGGAACGAACGCTGCACTACGCAATCGCTTGAAGTGGTTCGCATAGACTCAGCGCGTAACTTGATATTAATCAAGGGCGCGATTCCAGGCGCACCTGGTGTTAGGGTTGAAGTGAAGCTCGCCGTGAAAATGCAGAGAAGGGGCAAATAATGGAACTCATGACAAAAGATACAAACTTAACACTCAACGTGAGTCCCGTCGTATTTGGTTATGACTATAATGAAGGCTTGGTGCATCAGGCTGTCGTAACGTTTATGAACAATGCACGCAGTGGGAACAGCGCTCAAAAAACACGTTCAGAAGTTAGAGGCGGCGGTAAAAAGCCTTGGAATCAAAAAGGAACGGGTCGAGCAAGAGCTGGAACCATTCGAAGTCCTTTATGGCGCTCAGGCGGCGTAACATTTGCGTCTAAAAAAAGAGATTATTCACAAAAAATTAATAAAAAAATGTACAAACGCGCAATGCGTAGTATAATCTCCGAACTTCACCGTACTGAAAATTTAATAGTGGTTAGTGATTTTCAATGTGCCTCTTTAAAAACCAAGGAGTTCATTGCGAAAATGAATGCGCTGGAGTTGAAAAGTGCGCTAATCGTCATGAGTGAAGTGGGTGAGTTTGAATATCTGGCCTCCAGAAATCTGTTCCAGTATGACATCTGTGATGTGAGCGCTTTGGACCCAGTGAGTTTGCTTCGGTACGAACGAGTTGTTATGACTGAAGATGCAATTAGAAAATTAGAGGAGCAGTTGCAATGAATGCTGAAAAGTTGTTGATGGTTCTTAGAGAACCGCACACCTCTGAAAAAACAACCGTAATGGCTGAAAAATTTAAACAATTTACATTTAAAGTCATGAAGTCGGCGACAAAGACGGAAATAAAACTTGCCGTTGAACAAATGTTTAACGTTAAAGTAAGATGTGTTTCAGTCTTGAATGTGAAAGGTAAGAAAAAGCGCTTTAAACAAACATCTGGGAAACGAAGTGACTGGAAAAAAGCGTTCGTATCTTTGCACCCAGATTATGACATTGATTTCACAGTGACAGAATAAGGCAGATCAAGATGGCATTAATAAAATCGAAACCGACCTCTCCCGGTAGACGGGGTGAGATTCGTGTGGTTCATCACCATATACATAAAGGCAAGCCACATGCTGCTTTGGTTGAAAAGCTTAATAAATCAGGTGGACGTAATAACCAAGGCCGCATAACCGTTCGTCACATTGGTGGTGGAGTACGTAGCCAATACAGAATCATTGACTTCAAACGGATGAAAGATGGCATAGAAGGTCGTGTCGAACGAATTGAATATGATCCTAATCGAACGGCATTGATTGCATTGGTTCTTTACAAAGACGGTGAACGGCGTTACATTATCGCTCCTGAAGGACTTCAAGTCGATCAAGTTATTGTGAGCGGCGAAGATTCCCCTATTGCTCCGGGAAATTGCCTTTCACTGAAAAACATCCCATTGGGAACAACCATTCACTGCGTAGAGTTAAAACCAGGGAAAGGCGCTCAGATGTTGCGTAGTGCAGGATGCAGCGGGCAAGTTGTTGCCAAGGAAGGGACTTATGCCACATTAAAACTTCGATCCGGTGAAATGCGAAAAGTGTTGCTTGCTTGCCGTGCTGTGATTGGAGTGGTGAGTAATAGTGAACATAGCTTGCGTGTTCTCGGTAAAGCGGGTGCGTCTAGATGGCGTGGCATACGACCTACAGTACGTGGTGTCGCTATGAATCCCGTTGATCACCCACATGGTGGTGGTGAAGGAAGAACGTCTGGTGGACGGCATCCCGTTTCTCCGTGGGGCGTTCCGACTAAAGGCTATAAAACAAGAAGCAACAAGCGCACTGACCAATTCATTGTCAGAAGACGTAAGAAAAAATAATTAGTTGAGAGGATATCAAGGTGGCTCGTTCTATAAGAAAAGGTCCTTATATCGACAATCACTTGCTTAATAAAGTGGAAGTGTCGATCGCGTCGAAGTCTAAAAAACCCATTAAAACTTGGTCTAGACGTTCGACGATCATCCCAGAGATGATTGGTTTGACTATTGCTATCCATAATGGCAAAGACCACATTCCTGTATATATTACAGATAATATGGTTGGTCATAAGCTGGGTGAGTTCTCGATGACCCGTACATTCAAAGGCCATTCTGGTGACAGAAAAGCCAAAGGCAAGTAAGAGGCGACGATGGAAGTTACAGCAAGATTAAAAGGAGCATCGATGTCTGCGCAGAAAGCCAGGCTAGTTGCTGACATGGTTCGGAACATGAGCGTTTCTAAAGCGCTGGATGTTCTCCGGTTTACACCTAAAAAAGGTGCTCAGTTGATTCTTAAGCTATTGGAATCTGCGATTGCTAATGCAGAGAACAATGATGGTGCTGATATCGACGAACTTAAAATAGGGATGATATGTGTTGATGAGGCGGCTACTTTAAAGCGTATTAGTCCACGTGCTAAAGGACGCGCAAACCGAATTTGCAAGCGCACCTGCCATATCACCATTAAAGTGTCTGACGAGGAATAAGCCATGGGTCAAAAAGTAAATCCAATCGGTATCCGACTGGGCATTAATAAAGATTGGAATTCAAAATGGTTCGCCAATAAGAATTATGCTCAATTGTTGAACCAAGATATTAATTTACGAAAGTATTTGAAGAAAAAATTAATGTCTGCAGCGATTAGTCGAATTCAAATTGAGCGTCCGGCCAACAATGCTGTGGTCACTATACATACAGCACGGCCTGGTGTTTTAATTGGCAAAAAAGGTGGTGGGATTGAAGCTCTGCGTGCAGAAATTGCCGCGCAGTTGGGCGTTCCAGTTCATCTTAATATCGAAGAAGTTCGCAAGCCCGAATTGGATTCCACTTTGGTCGCCGAAGGAATTGCACAGCAATTAGAGCAACGTGTTATGTTCCGACGTGCCATGAAGCGTTCAGTCCAGACAGCCATGAAGTCTGGGGCCAAAGGGATCAAGATTTGTGTTAGCGGCCGGCTCGGTGGCGCTGAAATTGCCCGGAGCGAGTGGTATCGTGAAGGACGCGTTCCTTTGCATACTTTCCGTGCAGACATCGATTATGGTACGGCTGAATCTAAAACAACCTACGGAATTATTGGGGTTAAAGTTTGGATATTTAAAGGCGAAACCATTCCACAGAAAAGTCGTAACGTAGTTAGCGGCAAGTGAATGAGGATTTACAATTATGTTACAGCCAAAACGTACAAAATATCGTAAACAAATGAAAGGCCGAAATCGTGGCCTTGCGCAACGAGGCTCCAGTGTTAGCTTTGGGGAATTCGGTTTGAAGGCGCTTGAGCGTGGTCGTCTGACTGCTAGACAAATAGAAGCGGCACGACGAGCGATGACCCGTCATATCAAACGTGGTGGTAAAATTTGGATACGAGTATTTCCTGATAAGCCTATTACTCAAAAGCCATTGGAAGTTAGGCAGGGTAAAGGGAAAGGTAGCGTAGAGTATTGGGTTGCACAAATTCAGCCCGGAAAAATACTCTTCGAAATGGAAGGTGTGACCCGCGAATTAGCCGTAGAGGCGTTTGATTTGGCTAAGGCCAAGCTTCCATTCAAAGTGATGTTTGAAGAGCGGAAGGTGATGTGATGAAAAATGTAAATGAATTAAGAGAATTGACACTTGATGAATTGCAAACTGAATTGCTTTCTCTTCGTAAAGAGCAATTTACTTTGCGCATGAAAAAGGCAAGTGGTGCGTTGGATAAAACTCATTTTGTAACAGTCGTGAGAAGAGCGATTGCCAAAGTGAAAACAATTATGACGGAAAAGGCGGGAACGAGTCATGTCTAATACTGAATCAAATGGCAGAACCCTGATCGGTAAAGTCGTTAGTGATAAAATGCAAAAAACAATTGTAGTGGTTGTCGAGCGTACAGTTAAGCATCCAAAGTACGGTAAAATAATGAGAAGACGAACTAAACTGCACGCGCACGATGAAAATCAAGTTTGTAAAATAGGCAATACGGTTAAAATTTGCGAATCAAGACCGATGTCAAAAATGAAAAGCTGGATGCTGGTAGAAGTAATTGCTTAATATCCATTATTAATACTATTAAAATACTAAGAGGCCTGATATAATCAGCAGCCTTTTTCTGGTCGAATTTAGAGCTGGGGAATATAATGATACAAATGCAGACTGTGCTTGATGTTGCAGACAATAGCGGAGCACGTAGAGTGATGTGTATCAAGGTGCTTGGCGGTTCACACAGGCGTTACGCCCGTGTAGGTGATGTCATTAAAGTAAGCATTAAAGATGCAATTCCACGTAGCAAAGTTAAAAAAGGCTCTGTTATGAATGCTGTCGTTGTACGTACAGCACAAGGCGTGCGTCGAGACGATGGCTCTTTGATTCGTTTTGATGGGAATGCGGCCGTGCTCTTGAATAATCAACACGAGCCCATTGGCACACGGATTTTTGGACCTGTTACTCGCGAATTAAGAGAACGATTTATGAAAATTATTTCTCTTGCTGCTGAAGTATTGTGAGAAGGACAAATTATGAAACGTATTAGAAGTGGAGATACCGTTGTTGTCATTACTGGTAAAAGTACAGGGCACGTCGGTAAAGTAGCGCGAGTAATTGGAGAGAAGGTTGTTGTAGAGGGTGCTAATC
>JAOAUO010000197.1 GCA_030157565.1 Legionellaceae bacterium | reverse complement strand
ATTGTGCCAAATAATTTTTTGAATGCAAAATCAACACGTGGACTTAAAATGGATGGCATAATAGCAACCTGTTCAAATATAAAGTAAATCCTGATTTTTTCATTCTATCATAACCCTGGCCGTGATCAATAATCGATGATTTCTTTCGTCCTGAGCCGAGTTAAAAATGCCTCTATGGCAAAATAAGAGCGGATTGCTTGCCGCATTGCAGTCGCCTAGCCGAGGATCTTGACTAACTACAAAAATCACTGCGTTAGATTTTCGGACTTAGGGTGCATCCCAATCAACATGTTTTTGCGAAGCGCTTCTCTAGAAATGATGGGAGAAAGATCTTCGAGTGGCGGTGAAATAATACTGCCATCCTTTTGCAACGCCAAAGATAATTTAGGTATAAACAGTTGTTCAGGATGAGTGAAGACTTCACAAATTATAGGGCCTTCATAAGCCATAACTTGAGGAATAACTGAATCAAAATCAGACCACGTTTTGATTGTAAATGCACTGATACCAAATGCCCTCCCTAGCGCACCAAAGTCAGGGCAACTCACACCTGATTTTTTATCCGTGCATGTGTACCGTCCTGAAAACAAAGCTTTTTGCGTATGCTTGATCATCAGATAACCATCATTATTAAAAATAAATAATTTAATCGGCAATTGATGGTGCACTATTGTTTGTAATTCTTGTAAATTTAACATCATGCCGCCGTCACAATTGAGGCAGATCACTTCTCCTCTATCGCTTGCAAACGACGCACCGATTGCGCCGGGCAGAGCATACCCCATCTCACCCAAGCCAGTTGATGTCATTAAACGCTGGCCTTTTTTCATGGATAACACTTGATGAGCACTTAGAAGAGCTGTCCCCATGTCAGTCACGACAATTTGGTTCGGCTTAAAGTATGCTGATAATTTCTGCATAAATGGATATGAATTGATATACCCATCTCTATCAGGATGCTCATCTGCATTTATAATGGGATAAGTTTTTTTATATCGTTCACATTGAAGAAGCCATTGAGCATGTTCTGTTTTATTGCAATCAGAGGCCGGTATTTTCTTCAGCATGGTGATTAAAAAATCTTTTGCGTCGGCTAATACAGGAATATTAATTTTATCCCCATGCTTACTCACTTCGTGGACATCATTATCAACAACAACGATGGTTGCCTCACGGGCCAGCTCACTTAAATCATATCCAATTTGAGGAATGGCGAGTCGTGTGCCTATTGTTAATAAAAAATCGCTATTCTGCAAAACAAAATTTGCTGCACGTTGTCCATATACACCAGCACGTCCAAAAACAAGCGGATGATCGGAGTCAATCATATCAATGCCCGCCCACGATACTAACACAGGACATTGCAACATTTCGATTAAGGGCTCGATCAAAGACACGGCCTGGGCTAAACGTATCCCATGACCCAGCCATAAAACCGGGCGTTTCGATCGGCTCAACGATGCGATTGTTTTTTCTACGGCTTCTTCCAAGTTGGTCATTACGTTGAGTTTTTCTAGATCATGTAATACAACCAGAGGCGAAGAAAATGGAACGAGCACATCCTCTTCAATAGATGCGGCTTGTACATTCATGGGGAAGTCTAACCAACACGGCCCTGGCTTGCCCGTGCTAGCCAGGTAATATGCCATTTCCAGCTCACGTAACGTATTCTCGGGTTCACATACTCGCGAGACGTATTTTGTTACTTTTTCAACCATGGCCGTGGAGTCCTAACCTTGAATCCCCCAACTACGCAACGGGTTATTTTCATATGTAAATTTAGAGTTCTCATTGCCAGAGATAATAATGCCTGGTATAGAATCCATCCATGCGCTGACCACGCCAGTCACCGCATTGGTTGATCCCGCACCAGTTGTTACAATCGTAGCCGTAATGATACCGGACGTGCGAAAATAGGTTTGCATCGCCATGCATGCTGCTTGCTCATGATGAACACAAATAATTTCGGTATAGCCTTTTTGAAGAATAGAATCAAAAATATGAGCATTTCCTGCTCCAATGATCCCAAAAACATGCCGAATACCTTTTTCTTCTAAAAAATCGGCGATCACATCACTTACTTTTTTTAACATAGGTCGCTCTCTTATAAAATTACTTGCCTATTCCAATCAATAGTCCGTCTGATCGCAGCCTTGACATCTACCGTAATGGAGAGGGATAACTGTTTTTTCGCGAAGGATACATCGGGAACAAAGCGTGTATTTTGCAACAGATGGGATGAAGATGCATTCAATTGAATGTCTAAAGGCATATCACACTCAGTCACAATGAGTTGCGCTAGTTCGTAGAGACTCACCGCATCGGGGCTGCCAACATTATAAATCTCCCCGGATGCGCCTCTTGCCAGCATCGTAAGCAACCAAAAGGCCATGTCGCTGGCGTACATATAACTTCTAACTGTTTTCCCATCACCCAGCACTCTAATCGTATTGCCTGTAAGCGCATCGTTGATGAAATTATTCAGCGCCCAAGGGGTTTCAATGGATTGGTGAGGCCCCATAAATGCAAATGGCCTTGCTGTCACAATGGGAATGCGAGATTGGCTGCGTGATGAATGACATAACGTTTCCGCATAGCGTTTGGCTTCCGCATAAGCTGATGAGACCGTGCCGCACTTTGGCGCGCCTAGAAAGGTTTCACTCATCTGGCTATGATCTAATGGCTGGCTGCCATATATCAGACCTGAACTGACATTTAACAACATTTTAAAATTAGAGCACCGTTCGACCGCACGTAAAACAGCCAGGGTTCCATTTCCGATGACAGACATGGTTTCCAGTGGGTGTGTTGCATGCATGCGATTGTCAGGCGTACCTGCCGCGTGAATCAACCAATTGGTCTCGGTAGGCAATTCATGCAAATATCGAACGTCAGCGGCCATGAGCCGCACATCGTTGCGATGGGCAAGGGATGGACGGTTTCTTTTAAACATCTCGATGTTTTTTGCAATCAAAATGATTTGCGTATTGAAAGCATAATAGTCATTTAAAAAAGCAATCAATCCTGCAATCCACGTCCCAATAAACCCCGTGCCCCCTGTCAGCACCACCACATCATTTTTTAAATTAGCAAAGGATGATGCCTTATCCGCTACTACGTGATTATAGTCTTCTAAAATAGAGTCGGTCTGTGTAATGGGCATGGCTAGTTCTCGATGACGGTTAATGCGGCGAGGTCTCGCGCAACTTCAATGATCATATCTTCTTGTCCTGCTACTATTTTTCGACGGCCCAGTTCAAAAAAAACATCTCGTGGATCTACATTAAATTCATTTGAAATGCGCATGACGGGCTTCATGAAACCAGAGAATACTCCGGCCAATCCACTCACGATGCTCACCGACTTAATTGTTGGGATATCTTTCATTAAGATTTTCTCAGCTAAATCAGCGGTGTCCAATAATTTATAGAAATCAATATTGGTTTTATAGTCCATTCGTTCCAGCACGCCAACTAACACTTCTAGCTGTGCATTTCCGGCGCCTGCGCCAAAGCCACGAGAGCAGCCATCTAACATACTGGCGCCGGCCTCAATCGCTGCAATTGAGTTTGCAATGGCCATACCTAAGTTATTGTGTGCATGAAAACCAATGGGTACAGACAACGCATCCACCAAGGATGTCACGCGCACACGCGCGTCTTCTGGCAAGTAAAACCCGGCGGAATCCATCAGAATAATACCTTCCGCGCCATATGATTGCATTTTAATCGCTTCTTCCGCGAGAATTTCTTTTGTCACCATGTGTGACATCATCAAAACGCCGTAAACAATTTTTCCGGCATTGCGCGCATATTTAATATGACGTTCTGTAATGTCAGCCTCAGAACAATGAGAGGCAACCCTGACCACGTCAACACCCGCCTCTATCGCCGGCTTGAGATCTTTTTCGATGGTTGCGAATCCAGGAATGACGTGTATCCCTAACATGGAATGCTTTAGGTTATCACGCGCAATGCGTAGTACATCATGATCCATTGTTTTAGACAAACCTAACTGGAGAGATGACGCACCAATGCCGTTGCCATGCCCCACTTCAACAATGGGAATGCCTGCCGCATCTGCAGATACACAATACGCAGCAATTTGTTCCGCGTTAAGCTGGTGGCCAATCGCATGATTTCCATCACGCAAGGTTGGGTCACTGATTAAAATTGATTTCATGCTTTTTTTCCTTGGCTGTGTAATGGGTCTGCAACGTCTGCGCATATTTTTCTGCAATCGCAAGAGCCGCACAATTAATGATATCTAAATTCCCTGCATATTCGGGCAAGTAATCGCCCAGCCCCTTGACTCGCACCATCACCACAATGCGATCATTTTCCATGATGGGATTCACAATGATCTCGTAGCCTGGAACATATTGTTGAACTTGTGCTGCAATATTATTTACTACCTGACTTAGCGCCTCAATATTCGGGTTCGCTACCCGTGCAAATATTGTGGTTTGCATATTAATACACGGTTGCGCTGGATTAAGATTCAAAATGGCTTTTGTTTTTTTTGCGCCTGAAAAAACCCGGATGGCATGTTCTGTCGTATGAATGTATTCATCTAAATTTAATCGTGTGGCAGGACCAGCACTGCGAGAAGCGATACTAGATACTACTTCAATGTACTCGATGTCTTTGTGCGTTAACGCGATAGCGTGCGCAATCGGCACAGATGCTTGACCACCACAAGTAATCATATTGACATTGCTTTCACAGATAGCGTCATCCATGTTCACAACCGGCACGCACATTTTTCCAATCTTGGCCGGCGTTAAATCAATCACAAATTTACCCAATCGTTCTAAAATAGGCGCATGTGCCGCATGAGCACTCGATGATGTTGCATCAAAAACCATCTCACAACAGTCAGGGTTCTCTTCAATATATTGAATCCCTTGGGCCGAAACGTTCACTTTCAATGATTGGGCCTTCATCATGCCTGGAGAAAATAAATTACGCCCGATGAATGCTGCACACTCTAAATAAGGAGAACGCATCACTTTGATTAATAAATCAGTCCCTATATTTCCGCTGCCTAAAATGGCAATTTTTATTTTTCGTTTCATAAATAAGTTCACTTTAAATATATCGGTGAGAGTAGATGGCGTTTAAGCCGAAGAATCATTTGATACATGCCATTTTTTTGTTAATTCTATGGCCTGCCTTAATCCAATATTCGGAGTTAAGTTTAATTCGAGACGCACGCGACTAATATCAGGTACATATCGCTCTGGCCGCCGTGTCGAGCACGGCAGTTCGATTTGAACCTCGATGCTAGGCTCAAACGATGCGGCAACCCGGTGAGCCAGTTCTTTAATGCTCAGTGACTCATCCGACCCCACATTATAAGGGCGCATGGTTTCTCCAGAAAAAAGTATCGTCCATAACCAAATGGCCAAATCCGCCGCATATAAATAAGACCGAAAAGGTGCCCCGTCACTTTTTACTTGAATGGGCCGCCCGTTTAACCCGTCTCGAATAAAATTACCGATTGCAAAATGAGCGTCCAGCGGAAGATGGGGTCCTACAAAAGCAAAACAGCGAGCAATTTTAATATTGAGCTGAAATTTTTCTGCATAATACGCACATATTTTTTCAGCCTCGCGCTTGCCTTCAGCATAAGCTGATTTACTCGTTTCAGAGGCGTTCGGCTGATAGATATACTCTTCAGAGACGTGTGATAAATGATTCGGCTGATGACCATAAATAGCGCCCGTACTTGTTAATAAAAAACCATTCGCACCACACTGTTTAGCAAATTCTAGCGCATTTTTTGTGCCCTGAACGATCGTTTCATACATTAAAGCCGGGTTATCTTGATTCAAACTCACGCTGGCATCGGTGGCGGCATGAATCACATATGAAAAAGGACCTTGCGGAAATTCAAACGTTTTCACGTCACCTTCTTGGAAAACCAAAGAGGGGTTAAGATATAAATGCGGGCATTTATTCTTAAACTGAGTTGCATTGCGTGTCAGCACAACAGCAGTCGCATTTAAATTCAATTTCGCATTGGCCCACAAGAAACTTTCTAACAGCCAGCAACCAAAAAAACCTGTGCCACCGGTAATAAAAATGCGTTGGCCACGTACGCCCTCCCATAACGACCGAGTGTATTTTAAAATATAATCAAGATCTTCTGATAAAAGATTGGTTTTCATAGAAGACTACCATGCTGATAAAGGGCTCATAATAGGATAAAGCGCCTCAACACATCAAGCGTTTTTTCAAGCAAGCTTTACAATCTCTCTTGTGGATACAATAATACTGACCTTACCATCTACGGACAAGTGACATGCAACTCAATACCATGCTAATTCGCTATCTTTTGGTCGGGATACTCAATACAGCATTTGGATATGCCGTATTCGCTTTGCTCGTCTTCTTAGGATTACATTATACCCTCGCCTTGTTTTTTGCGAGTGTAGCGGGCATTGTCTTTAATTTCAGAACATTTGGACGTTTTGTATTTAGCCAAAGCGATTGGCGTTTGATTTGGCGGTTTTTTGCCGTTTATGGTTTGTTATATGTGATCAATGTTGGCTGTGTTTTTATATTGTTGAAGTACCTTCATAATGTCTATGCCGCCAACGCCATCACCTTACTTTTTATCGCGAGCTTGGGGTTTTTGTTAAATCGGAGATTTGTTTATGCGAACCATTAGTATTGTTACACCGTGTTATAACGAGGAAAGCAACGTGGTCGCCTTATATGAGCGCATTAAGGCTGTATTTAAAGACCTCCCCCACTATGCCTACGAGATTATTTTTATTGATAATGCCTCTACAGATAACACGACAGGCGTTGTTAAATCATTGATTGAGGCCGACCCCCATGTGCGTTTGATTGTAAACGCTAGGAATTTTGGCCACATCCGTTCACCTTATTATGGGTTGATGCAAGCGACAGGGGACGCGGTCATTTTAATGGCCTCTGATTTACAAGATCCACCTGAACTACTGCCTGAATTCATCCGAAAATGGGAGGAAGGGGTTAAAATTGTGGCGGGGGTTAAAACCACCAGTGAGGAATCCAAGCTATTTTTCATGGTCAGAAAAAGCTATTACATGATGGTCAATAAGATTTCAAATATTAAGCTAATTAATAATTTTACCGGTTTTGGTTTATATGATCAGTGCGTCATTGATATCATGCGCGGTTTAAACGATCCTTACCCCTATCTACGGGGCTTGGTGTCTGAGCTGGGGTTCGAGGTGGCCGAAGTCGAATTCAAGCAGCCGCAACGCAAACGAGGGATTACCAAGAATAATTTTTACACCCTGTACGACATTGCCATGCTCGGCATCACCAGCCATTCAAAGATTCCTTTGCGATTGGCTGTATTTGGTGGATTTATGTTATCTGCAGGCAGTTTTGTGTTGGCTTTGTTTTATTTGATGTTAAAAATTTTCTTCTGGAATAGTTTTGCGTTTGGGACGGCGCCGTTGTTGATTGGTTTGTTTTTCTTTGCATCGATTCAGTTGTTTTTTTTAGGGCTGCTAGGGGAGTATGTGGGGAATATGCATACTCAGATATTGAACCGGCCTTTAGTGGTTGAGAAAGAACGGGTTAATTTTTAAGCGATCACGGCATTTGCTCTGCGAGCAAATGCCGTGATGTAGTATAGATCGGCTCAGCATCCTTTCGATAAGCGCATGCGCTGCAATCCACAGATCATTATGTCTGTCATTTCAAATATAAAAAAATATAAAAAAAACCCACATGAAGTGGGTTTTTTTAAATAAGCAGACTGATTAACGTTTAGAGTATTGGGTTGCACGTCGAGCTTTGTGCAAGCCGACTTTTTTCCGTTCTACTCTACGTGAATCACGCGTCAGCAAACCACGCGCACGTAATTTTCTTCGGCATGAATTTTCATCTGCTTCTGTGCCTTCAGGCAGATCTTTCTCGTCATAAGAAACGAGTGCACGAGCAATCCCTAAGCGAATAGCACCTGCTTGACCGGATATTCCACCACCGACTACGGTTGCAAAAATATCAAATTTTCCGATCATGTCAACGGCTTCTAAGGGCTGTCGAATGACCATGCAAGATGTTTCACGACCAAAATATTCTTCCAATGCACGGTTGTTTACTTTGATTTCACCTTTGCCTGGGCGCATAAAAACCCGTGCTGATGAACTCTTTCTGCGACCTGTGCCGTAATATTGCTGCATTTCAGCCATAATACTTATTCCTCAATATCAAGTTTCTTGGGTTGCTGGGCCTCATGGGGATGTTCTGTGCCCGCATAGATTTTAAGCTTGCGGTACATATCACGACCCAATGGGTTTTTAGGAAGCATCCCTTTTACGGCACGCTCGATAATGCGAGCAGGATTTTTAGCCTGTAATTTATCGAAAGAAACCGATTTAATCCCACCGGGGTGACCCGTGTGATGATAATACATTTTTTCTTTGAATTTACGGCCTGTGACAACCACTTTTTCTGCGTTGGTCACAACAATATAATCACCCGTATCAACGTGAGGAGTATATTCTGCTTTGTGTTTACCACGTAAACGTCGCGCAATTTCGGTAGCAAGCCGACCCAATATCTTATCGCTGGCATCAACTACATACCAATCACGTTTAACTTCGTGTGTCTTGGCGCTAAATGTTTTCATTAACTAACTCCGAACCACCTGAAAATAATAATCTTTTAATCATAGACGGGCGATTTTACCCAAAAATGAACCGTTCCACAAGTGCCAAGGCACAATTATTGTGAATTTATACTTAAATGGACAGCCGTGTCACATTTTTACCCAACACAAGATGCTGGTCAATTATTTCATCCATATCCGAAAAATGAGCGTAAGTATACCAAACCCCTTCCGGATATATCACCATGCACGGCCCAAGGCCGCAACGGCCGAGACAGCCTGATTTGCTGGCTCGGACTTTATGAGGACCATACAATCCGCGCGCGTTGAGCTGCTCTTTTAGGTACTGAAAAAAAGGCTCTCCGCCCGTGTTGGCACAACAGGCTTTGCCCTCGGCTTTTTGATTGGTGCAAACAAATATATGTTTTTTGTAATAACTCAACTCGGTTTATCTCGCGCGTCTATTTTTGTTTTCAATTTAAAGCCGGGCTTGAATGTCACCACACGCCGAGCCTCCACAGGGATGTCTTCACCGGTCTTTGGATTTCGGCCGGGGCGCGCAGGCTTGTCACGCAAGATAAAATTCCCAAAGCCTGAGAGCTTCACATGATGGCCTTGCTCCAGAACCCCTCTTGTCTCTTCAAAAAACTGGTCCAACATCTCCTTGGCATCGGCCTTTTTCAGACCGATTTCATGACACAAGGCATCCACCATAATCGCTTTGCTGAGTGCGCTCACCATTCATTCCTTAGTTTTGCATGACAGAACTAACCCTGGATTGGCGTCATTTCTCGCAATACGATCGCGAAAGCATCGTCCAATTTTTTGAGTATAGTCGCAATCACTGCATGAATTTCCGTATCTATTAGTGTGCGTTTATCGTCCTGCAAGGTCAAGGCTATTGCTAAACTTTTTTTACCGACCGGAATGGATTCACCCGTATAGACATCAAACACATCAAAGGCTTTGAGCATATCTCGGCGCACGACTGCGCGTATGGCCTGTTCAATCTGATCGACAGAAACATCCACACTCACCAACAAGGACAAATCCCGGCGAATCTGTGGGTATTTGGAAATAGGCTGGTAACGCACCGGATGCTGAGGAAAAAGAGCCGTTAAGGATAACTCAAACAACATGACTTCCGTTTTTAAATCAAGGGCGTCCTGCAGACGCGGATGCAACACACCCATCCATCCAGCGTCCTCGTCACCGATCAAAATACGTGCGGACTGCCCTGGGTGCAATGCGGCATGTGAGGCCGCAACAAAACGTACATTCGGCACCTGTAAACAGGCAAACAATGCTTGCAAATCCCCTTTCATATCATAAAAATCAAATGTTCTAGCCGACTCACTCCAATTTAACCCACCCTGCGCACCGGTTAGCAAGCCCGCAAAACACGCACGTTCGTGCACGTGTTCACCGTCAACATCAAACACCACGCCTGATTCAAAGAATTGAATGGCCGTTTGTTGTCGATGAACATTATAAACCATAGATGCCAGTAAGCCTGGCCAGAGGCCTGCTCGCATTTGCGACAACTCTGACGAAATGGGATTTAACAGATTGAATGTCTGTGCATCAGGATACAGGGCATTTTGAAATTCGGGGTCAACAAAACTATAACTGATGGTTTCATGGTAACCACGTCCACTTAAACAGGCCGACATGGTGGTGGACAGATGCTGAACGGGGTTAATGGGACCGGCTTGCATATGGGTTATCACCGGCGTGCCCACGATATTATCATACCCATAGAGGCGAATGATTTCTTCCACCAAATCAACATCCAAAGCCATGTCAAAGCGATGAGAAGGCACGGAAACCGTCCAAACGGGCTCATTTCTCTCTACCGCCAGGCCTAAACCCTGTAACATCACAACCATTTCGTTTACAGGAATATCTAACCCGGTTAATTGCTTGACCTTGTTGGGATCAAATAATATCTGTATTTTAGCCGGCAAATGCTCTGGCTGATTCATCACGGTGATGGGCCCCACACATCCACCTACAATGGACTGCAATAAATCCGTTGCCCGCTCCAAGGCCAAGCGTTGTAGCGAGGGATCAACGCCTCGTTCAAAACGCTGAGAAGAATCACTGCTTAAACCATAGCGCCGGGCCACTCCGGCCACAACTAACGGATTAAAAAAGGCGCTTTCAAGAAAAACATCCGTGGTATCGGCTTGCACCGCACTCAGTTCACCACCCATGACGCCCGCGACACTCAAAGGAGCCACGTCGTCAGCAATCACCAGTACCTGCTCATCCAGCGTAATCTCTTGTCCGTCCAGCAAGACGAGCGTTTCATCTGCGCGGGCGAAGCGCACGTGAATGTCACCTTGGAGCGATTTTAAATCAAAGGCATGCAAGGGCTGCCCCAATTCAAGCATGACGTAATTGGTCACATCGACCACAGGATGCAAGGCGCGAACGCCGCCTCGGCGCAAGCGCTCTTTCATCCATAATGGCGTGCAAGCTTGCGGGTTTATTGCGCGAATCACGCGCCCACAATATTGAGGGCAGGCTTGAGGCGCTTGCAAATGCACTGTGAGGCATTCATCACTCGCAGGCTTTATTTGATTTGTGGGTAGGTCTTTTAAAGGCAAGTGATTCAGTGCCGCGACTTCTCGCGCAACGCCTAATATACTAAAACAATCCGCTCGGTTCGGTGTCAGGTCAATATCAAACACTTGATCGTTGAGGTCTAAATAATCCCGCAAATCGATGCCTATGGGGGCGTCACCTGGGAGCTCTAAGATGCCTTCAGAACGGTCATCCAAGCCCAGCTCAGAGACAGAGCACAGCATGCCTTGTGACAATTGGCCACGCAGCATGGATTCTTTAATGATGATGTCACCGGGTAAGTGTGCTCCAGGCAACGCCAAAGCCACTTTCAATCCGGCACGCACGTTCTGAGCACCACACACGATTTTGAGCGGAGACGCCGCGCCGGCGTCCACTTCGCACAAGGTCAATTTATCAGCCTCTGGGTGGCGGGTCGTCTGCAACACGTGCCCAACAACAACATGGCTAAATACACCCGCAACCGGATTGAGCGCATCCACTTCGAGACCCGCCATTGTTAATTGAGCCGCCAATTGTTGGCCTGTTAGGGAAGGACTGACCCACTCTCGTAACCACGCTTCACTTACTTTCATTAAATCGCCTTAAAATTGCTTCAAGAAGGTCATGTCATTTTCAAACATCATGCGCAAATCATCGATACCGTAATACAACATTGCGAGTCTGTCTAAGCCCATACCAAACGCCCACCCTTGATATTCGTCAGGGCATATATTCACGGCATTCAAAACATGGGGATGAACCATGCCGCAACCCAACACTTCAAGCCAGCCGGTGTATTTGCATGAACGGCATCCGCTTCCCGCACACTGAGTGCATTCAATGTCCACCTCGGCCGAAGGTTCGGTGAACGGAAAATAAGACGGCCTAAATCGAATGGCTAATTCGCGTCCAAAAAAAGACGCGAAAAAATCATGCAGTAAGCCTTTCAAACCGGCCAACGTCGCTTGTTTATCAATCAACAGGCCTTCAACCTGATGAAACATTGGGGTATGCGTGACATCCGAATCGCAGCGATACACACGGCCTGGCGCAATCAACCGGAATGGAGGCGTGCGTTTTTCCATGGTACGAATTTGAACGGGCGACGTATGGGTGCGCAACAAGCGACCGTCTCCGAAATAGAAAGTATCATGCATGGCGCGAGCAGGATGATGCCCTGGAATATTCAGCGCTTCAAAATTATAAAATTCCGTTTCGATTTCGGGCCCGTCTACAATATCAAACCCTAATCGACTGAAATAATCGTTCACACGTTGTTTAACTTGCGTGACGGGGTGAAGTGATCCGGATTGATGATTGCGCCCTGGCAAACTCACATCGATGTGCTCGTTGGCTAATTTTTTTTGTAATTGCTGTTCATTTAATTCCAGCATTTTTTGTTCGATTTGTTCACTGATGTCTCGTTTGGCCTGGTTAACCAGCTGACCTACGCGAGGTTTTTCTTCTGCAGACAAATGAACCAACGTCTTTAGGATATCGGTCAATCGGCCTTTTTTACCTAAATAATCGACACGAATTGCGTCTAGTGTGTAAATATCTTGAGCTCGAGCAATGGCGGCTAGCGCGTCTTGTTGTAACGAGGTGAGATCTTGCATAATAAGCCTCAGCGGGGCAGATAGACCCTTTTTGATAAGAATTGGATTGTGAACAAGATGAGATGCAAAAAAACGCAGGTCATCTTGTTCAAATATAACGAGATCATCAACCTGACCACACCAGCCTGAAGGGCTCAGTGTGGTGAATGGTTATTAAGCCAGAGCGGCTTTCGCAAGCTCTGCAACGGCTGCAAACGCCGCTTTATCATGAATAGCCATGTCAGCCAATACTTTGCGATCCAGCTCAATCTCGGCTTTTTTCAAGCCATCAATCAAACGACTATAAGACATGCCACATTCACGGGCTTGTGCATTTATACGCACAATCCACAATGCACGAAACTGCCTTTTCTTTTGACGACGATCGCGGTACGCATATTGCCCGGCTTTAATAACAGCCTGTTTTGCAACGCGATACACACGACTACGGGCACCGTAATACCCTTTCGCTTGATCCAATACTTTTTTGTGACGCGCTTTGGCAGTCACACCACGTTTAACTCTTGGCATTATTCACTCCTCTCATTAACTACCGTGCAACATGCGGGACGCTAAACGCGCATCACATGGCTTCAATGTACCCGACGAAACGCGCAAATGGCGTTTTTGCTTGGTCGATTTTTTGGTGAGGATGTGATTACGATAAGCACCACGACGTTTAATCGCGCCACTTGCCGTCTTACGGAAACGTTTACACGCTCCACGATGTGATTTTAACTTGGGCATAACACTGTACTCCGCATTTGGAATCGTTATTTTTTCTTGGGCGATAATACCATCAACAACTGTCGGCCTTCACGCTTTGGATGCTGCTCAACCACTGCAAATTCCGCAGTGTCTTTCTGAACACGTTCCAAAATTTTCATGCCAAGGTCTTGATGTGCCACCTCACGCCCACGAAAACGCAGCGTGATTTTGACTTTATCACCATGATCCAGGAAACGTACCAGGTTGCGTAGCTTGACCTGATAATCCCCATCTTCCGTCGTAGGACGAAATTTCAGCTCTTTGACTTGCACTTGCTTCTGCTTTTTCTTGGCTTCAGCTTGTTTTTTGCTCACCTCAAAGAGAAATTTACCATAATCCATGATGCGACAGACGGGTGGTTTGGCTGTGGGTGAAATCTCAACCAAATCAAAGCCGCCCTCTTCTGCAGCACGCAGCGCCTCACGCGTTGACACTATTCCTGCCTGATTGCCATCTACATCAATTAAGCGTACCTCAGGTACATTGATCTGTTCATTGATTCGCGCGCGATCACTCTCACGCTTATTTGATGCACTAATGGTTAATCCTCCAGCTAAGTGTTAAACACGGTTGTTTTTATCGTCTAAACTGCGTCTTATTTTCAATTTCAAGTCGCAGTGTATCGCAAATTGTATCAATTGTCATCACGCCTAAATCGGTGCCATCTCGTGAGCGGACGGTCACTTGGTCATTTTCGACCTCTTTGTCACCAATAATTAATAAATAGGGGACGTATTGTAGGGTGTGCTCTCGGATTTTAAAGCCTATCTTCTCATTTCTCAAGTCAATAATAGACCGAATACCTTTATTTTTTAAAATGTGGTTAATTTTCTCAGCATAATCATTTTGTTTTTCGCTGATAGTCAACACAGAAACTTGCGATGGCGCTAACCACAACGGAAACTTTCCTGCGTAATGCTCGATTAAAATACCAATAAATCGCTCAAATGAGCCCAGTATTGCACGATGCAGCATCACGGGCGTTTGTTTGCTGCCATCTTCGGCAACAAATTGGGCATCGAGTCGCTCGGGCATTGAAAAATCGACCTGAATGGTGCCGCATTGCCATATACGCCCTAAACAATCGGACAGCGAGCACTCAATTTTCGGCCCATAAAAAGCGCCTTCACCCGGTGCATCAATCCATTCTATATGGCGATCAGTCATGGCTTGTTGCAACGCCATTTCAGCTTTATCCCAGACCTCATCACTGCCAACACGCATAGATGGGCGCCGAGCCAAACGATACGTAATTGTTTCAAAACCAAAATCAGCATAAACCAATTCCACAAATTCGAGCATCATGGCGACTTCTGATTGAATTTGATTGTCCGTACAAAAAATATGCGCATCATCTTGAACAAAATTACGTACGCGCATTAAACCATGCAGTGCACCAGAGGGCTCACAACGGTGACAATTGCCAAACTCAGATAAGCGCAGGGGCAAATCACGGTAGCTTTTTAAGCCGTGGTTATATATTTGAACATGACAGGGGCAATTCATGGGTTTTACGGCATAAAGACGACTTTCTGTCTCGGTAAAAAACATGCCATCACGAAAATTATCCCAATGCCCTGATTTTTCCCAGAGAATTTTATCAACCAGCTGCGGTGTTTTGACTTCTTGATAACCAAAATCAAGCAATCGGGCGCGCATGTATTGCTCAAGGACTTGATAAATAGCCCAGCCTTTGGGGTGCCAAAACACCATGCCAGGCGCTATGTCTTGAAAATGAAACAATTCTAAGGCTTTACCTAATTTACGATGATCTCGTTTTTCAGCTTCTTCAATTCGATGTAGATAATCGGTCAATGATTTTTTATCAGGCCAAGCCGTGCCATATATGCGTTGCAACATTTCATTGTTTGAGTCGCCACGCCAATACGCGCCGGCCAACTTGGTTAGCTTAAAGGCTTTCAGTCGGCCCGTTGAGGGCACGTGTGGACCACGACAGAGATCTTCAAAATCCCCTTGTCGATATAAAGACAGAGCCTGATCAGAGGGAATGTCTGCAATGATTTTTGCTTTATAAGTCTCACCTAGCGCCGTAAAATAGTGAATGGCTTCATCACGCGGCAACTCACGGCGCGAAATGACTTGATCCGCCCGGGCCAGCTCATACATGGTGTCTTCAATCTGCTGAAGATCGTCTGGCGTAAACGAGCGTTCAAATGCAAAATCGTAATAAAAACCGTCTTCAATGACAGGACCAATGGTCACTTGAGCCGTTGGGAACAATAATTTCACCGCTTGTGCTAACAAATGCGCCGTAGAGTGTCGAATAATCTCTAGGCTTTCGGGGTTTTTTTCGGTAAGAATGACGAGTTCACAATCATGCGTGAGTAAATGGCTCAAATCGACGAGCAGGCCATCCACACGACCGGCTATCGCGGCTTTTGCCAATCCGGGACCGATGCTATAAGCCACGTCATAGATGGTCAGTGCGTTTTCAAACGGCTTCACGGTTCCATCGGGAAATTTAATATTTAACATGTTGTCATCCTTTCACCCGAGAGGCGAAAAAAAAACCCTGCAAGGCAGGGTTTATCGTTTGGTAGGCACGAGTGGGATTGAACCACCGACCACCACCATGTCAAGGTGGTGCTCTACCACTGAGCTACGTGCCTATTATTCTGTCTAAGTAAATCGTGATGTCTAGTATATAAAAGCTGAGAACGGAAAGCAAGATAGAAAGGTCGGAATTATATGCGATTCATTCCGACCAAGGGCTTGTGCGAGGTTGGCTGCTATGCTGATAGCCACTGTTTCCTGCGTTAGAACCCAGCAACCCATTCCATGGGCGGCTGGCCTTTCCATTGTTTGGACTTGTCTGAAACAGTTTCCGTGTGTTTCGGGCGCTATTCTAACGTGCTGAGGAAATAAGTCAATCATTTATTTCGAAACGAAACAAATGATTTCTTTTGTGGCCGTTATTTGCGAATGATCAATCAAATGGTTATCATTCCAATTCTATTAATAGCATCTCGTGGGTATATCGCTATGGAAAAAATCGATTTAATCCAACAATTTTCCCATCGATTAAGAGACGCCATGATCGCACGAGGCTACCATTCTTCGCGTTCAACATCCGGTGTTGATATTCATAAGCTCGTTGAAATGACCGGCTATTCCCCCCAAATTTGCCGAAAATATCTACGCGGGCAAGTCATTCCGGAGCCGGCCAAGTTAACTGAGTTGGCGGCGAAACTCAATGTATCTCCCGGCTGGCTTTTATTTGGTGACAGCCACAGCAATGGCGGAGTGGTCGAAAATAAAATCACCATCAGCGATGATTTGTTGCATTACATTTTCGCGCATGCCAATCAACTGTACTCGCCCAATCCATCCAATCCAGAAACGCCTGACTTTCTGTTGAATTTAACCCGTGAAATCAGTCAAATTGAGACCAGCGAAGACCAATCTAAAAAAATAATCGATTTGGCCCTTTCATCCGCCCATCATTTTAATCGGACTGAAGATTGAGTCTGTAATAACGTCCCATGATGGCGTAAAGCTGGATATGAGATTGGCATAATACAGACCAGGCTAAATGAGGAGCTCCAGATCAAATTACGACGATTTCGAGCTAGGATTGTCGCTTGTTATTTGATCGGGCTCGGGTGGCGAATATAATTTATTCAGTTTATCTTTAGCCGCACGAAATCCTTCTGAAAAATCGCTTTCATTTGTTTTGGCAGTACATGTAGCGTTTGTCAATTCATATCCTGCGACAGCAGCGACACCGATAACCACATTGTAACCTAATTGTAGAAGAAATGATGGTGAAACGATCGCGAGACCTACTTGTGCAATGGACGCTACAGCAACAAATGCGGCAAAAACAGGGTATTTTTTAATTGCAACCTGGCTGCTTTCCGCGAAAAAACGCATGGAATCTACCATGCCATCTTTGGATAAGAAGGAAAATCTCATGCTGTCTTGAAGATGCTCTAAATCACTTAATGCCTTCTTGTCCCCTTTAAGCACTTGATTAATAATCTTCAACGCGTTAGCTGATTCAGCAATTGATATTTTACCGTTCTTTTTTGCCGCTTGAATTTCAGTCAACAACTCGCTCACTGCGCTTTTAATAGACGAAAAGCACTTTAAAGCTCCCTCCTCGCTAGGGGCCAACTCTTTTTCTATGCCATGAATACTTTCTAACACGTGAAAGCGCTCAGCTTCGTACCGCTCCTCCGCAACATGATTCAAAAATGTTTTGAAACTCATATGGCAGGCTACGCCCATTATAGCACTACCCGCAACAAGACAAAGAGGTACCATCATCGGGATAGTGATAGGGGCCACAATTGGAAAGGCTATCGTTAGCATGGCTAATGAGCAAAATAATCCGGCGTTATAAATCATATCGATACTTTTTTTATAATCTGAAGAGGGTAATCTATCAGCAAATTGTTTTATCCCTGCCAATGTTCCCTCAGGCATTTCATCGGGTTTTGTCATAAAGTTGTGAATGTGTGATAATGCAGTTTCCAATGTTTTATCCGAGATATCAGTCAGGGAATCCGCTATACTGAATGAAGGTTTTATACCTAGCCAAGCATTTTCATCTCTTTTAAAAGTAGCCTTTTGTAACGTTTGACCCCAAGTTTTTGAGCGACCGGCTCTCATAGACGCTGTTTTTTCAATAATGTCGTTAATTAAATGATAAAATGGCTCTGCGTCTGGACCAGCAGTCATTGCTGCTTTAATTTCGCCAAGAATTTTCTCCACCGGATCTCCATCTCCTCCAGGCGTATCGTTAGTATTTGTCTCGCTTGATTCACCAAGCTTTTCCTCATCTGTAGGCATAATCATTCACCTTCTTATATTGGATGGTTATTATGATAATATATAAAGTGTAGTCCAAAAATGGGATTTAAATGTGGGGTTCTTCGTTAATTGAACGCAATGACATGCGTTTTTTCGCATGTCATTGCGTTCAAACGCTAAACCATAGGCATTCACAAAATAAGGATATTACGATGAAACGTTCGATTGATAGTGCAGGTCCCTTGTCCGCTGATTTACAACGCAACTGGGGTTGGTTATTGGGCTTGGGCATTTTGTTGATTGTATTAGGATGCATGGGGCTCGGTATGACCGTTGGGCTAACCTTGGTGAGCATGTTTTTTTTGGGCGTTTTATTTATTGTTGCAGGGATCGCTCAAATTGCCGATGTGTTTAAAAGTCATCACTGGAGGGGAATCGTAGGGCATGCCCTCATTGCCGTGCTTTATATCTTAGGTGGCGCGCTGGTGATTTATGATCCCGTACTCGCTTCTGCCGTAGTCACAGCGCTGCTCGCATGGATGTTCATTATGATTGGCATCACGCGGCTTATCATGGCCATTGTACTCCGTCACGCATCCGGTTGGGGTTGGCTATTATTTGGAGGGCTGACTGCCATCATTTTAGGGGTATTGATCCTCATACAATGGCCCTATAGTGCACTGTGGATCATTGGTATGTTTATTGCGATTGAACTGATAGTCAATGGTTGGACATATATCTTTATGTCACTGGGCATGCGTCGCTAGCTCTTTGGGGTTTGGACGAAGCGACAGGCGTGTTTTGCATGCCGCTTCGTCCATACTCCAATTGTTTACTCACACCGCTTGG
This sequence comes from Legionellaceae bacterium, assembly GCA_030157565.1. Classification (GTDB taxonomy): domain Bacteria; phylum Pseudomonadota; class Gammaproteobacteria; order Legionellales; family Legionellaceae; genus DDPF01. Next base: position 4,155 of record JAOAUO010000197.1, on the reverse strand, counting down.
TATCGCGCGAGACTGGACATGATTTCTTGGCGAGCCGCATCAGGGCCTTCCCAGCCGTCCACTTTGACCCACTTGCCTTCTTCCAAGTCTTTGTAATGCTTAAAAAAGTGCTCTAAAGATTGAAGCAATGGGAGTGGTAAATCTTGATACGTCTGTACGTGTTCATACATTTTACTCAATTTACTAATGGGAACCGCCAATAACTTTGCATCCACACCCGATTCATCGGTCATTTTGAGCATGCCGACCACACGACAACGAATCACCGACCCACTGATTAAAGCCGTAGGCGTCACAACCAAGACATCCACCGGATCCCCGTCTTCTGATAACGTTTGCGGGACATACCCATAATTTGTAGGGTAAAACATCGCGGTTGTCATAAATCGATCGACAAATAAAGCGCCTGACTCTTTATCAACTTCGTATTTAACCGGCTCGCCATGCATTGGAATTTCAATGATAACGTTGACTTCATTCGGCACATCACGGCCGCTGTTAATATTGTTCAAACTCATGTTCACCCCTATAGCTTATTCACGACGCGATAGTATGCTTAATTTACTGCTAAAAGGCAAAAAAATGCGTATAATCAAGATTGATTGAACTCTTATGCGAACTCAACATGAATTGCTTGTTTTGCAAAATCGTCTCCGGCGAAATTCCTGCGGCCACCGTGTTTGAAAACGATGACATCTTAGCCTTTCGCGATGTGAATCCACAAGCGCCCACTCACATCCTGGTGATTCCTAAGCGCCATATTGCCAACATCAATGACGCAGACACACCTGATGAATTGTTATTGGGCCAAATGGTTTTGACCGCTAAACGCCTGGCCAAGACTGAAGGCTTCCAGGAGGCGGGATATCGGCTGGTTTTTAATGTGAATGCCGACGGCGGACAAACCGTTCAACACATCCACTTGCATATTCTAGCGGGGCGTCGAATGACATGGCCACCCGGCTAAGTATCGAGTCCGAAATAACTCCAATGTCAAACAATAAGGATTTATTCAAATGCAAGAATCGTTTAAACAAATATTACTAGGGGTTGGTGAAGACGTTCATCGTGAAGGCTTGCGTGACACGCCCGCACGCGCAGCCAATGCTTTTCGCTACTTAACGAAAGGGTACCGTGAAAGCTTAGACGACATTATCAATGACGCGCTCTTTGAATCAGACATGAATGAAATGGTGATTGTCAAAGGCATTGAAATGTATTCCATGTGTGAACATCATTTGCTGCCTTTTATCGGGAAATGCCATATTGGTTACCTACCCAACGGCCGCGTACTCGGGCTATCCAAGATAGCGCGCATTGTTGATTTTTTTGCACGCCGTTTGCAAATTCAGGAGCGTCTGTCCACTGAGATAGCCCAATGCATTGCCAACATTACCGATGCACGTGGGGTCGCTGTTGTGATGGAAGCGCAACACCTGTGCATGATGATGCGCGGTGTTGAGAAACAAAACTCCATCATGACCACATCGGTCATGTTAGGGGAGATGCGTGATAATCCAAGCAGTCGCATGGAGTTTTTGAATTTAATTCGATAAAAAAGAATGGTCGTTTGGACAAAAAAACTAGCCAATCCCTATGTTTTTCTGTCCAAACTCCAATTATTGACAAACCATCATTGAATCAACCCAATGCCCATGTTCATGATGTGCAGGGACTTTTGTGCAACGATTGTAGTACGCGCCATTGTAGAAGTAATTAAAATAAGCACCGCCATTAAAGTAGCGATAATATTCACCATGATGGTAATAATTGTAATAAGAACCATTGTGATGATAGTGATAATAGCTTCCATTGTGGTAATAGTGGCCGTTATCTGGCTCACGATGCGCTTCTTGTCCATGACGCGCTCCATGCCAGCCATTTTCGGCACGACCATGATGCACATGATGCTCTTGATATTCATTTCTGCGGTGGTGTTCATCCTGTCCATCGCGTGCCGCACCCGCGGTGTAAGGGCACATCAGAACGATCGCTGCAAAAATAGCAGTGAATAGATGCTTGGCGTTTTTATTTCTCACAGTAATCCTTTTGATATGACTGCATTTGATGTTTTAGGTATGGGTAAACTGCCATTTTTTTGCGTACATTGCAAGAGGTGAAGCGTTATCGGTTCGTGTTAGAATACGAATTGAGCATGGAAGGATGAAATGATGAAAGGACATTTTGCCACCATTTGGCCGCAGACCAAATGGTGGCAAATGGAGACTACTCTGCTGAGGTATCATCCGTAGGTGCAGGTGATGCTGTTTCAGCGGAACCCGGTTTGTCTTTCCACTCCAGTTTCACACGGCCCTGCTTGTCCACTCCGGCGACAAACACTTCAATTTCCTGGCCTTCTTGAATGATGTCTTCCACTTTTTGCGACCGTTCAGCGCAAATTTGTGAAATATGCAACAAGCCATCTTTTCCAGGAAGTAGATTAATAAACGCACCGAACTCAACGATTTTACTGACCTTTCCGCGGTACGTTTGTCCCACTTCAACATCGGCAATCAATGCTTTAATCTGGCGCTGCGCATCTTCCAACGCCTCCATGTTGGGCGAAAACAATTGCACGACGCCGGCATCACTGACATCAATGGACACGCCAGTGCTCTCAATTAAACCTTTGATCGTAGCGCCGCCTTTACCAATGATGGTACGAATTTTATCTTCAGGCACATTCATGGTCACAATACGTGGAGCATGTTGTGATAATTCATCACGGTGTTCAGCCAGGGCATTGTTCATCACGGTTAGGATATGCAATCGTCCTGCCAACGCTTGTTCAAGCGCTTGCTCCATGATGTCTTTCGTAATGCCCGTGATTTTAATGTCCATTTGCAATGCAGTAATGCCTTGCTCAGTACCTGCTACTTTAAAATCCATGTCGCCCAGGTGATCTTCATCACCCAAAATGTCCGTCAAGACTGCAAAACGATTGTCCTCTTTAATGAGACCCATCGCAACGCCGGCTACAGGTGCTTTTAAAGGAACACCTGCGTCCATCAATGCCAAACTGGTTCCGCACACGGTCGCCATCGAGCTGGAACCATTAGACTCTGTGATTTCAGACACAATTCGCAATACATAAGGAAAGGCTTCGGTGGTAGGCAATACCGCCATCATGCTGCGGCGAGCCAGTCGACCGTGGCCAATTTCACGGCGTTTAGGACTTCCGACGCGTCCGGTTTCACCTACAGAATACGGAGGGAAGTTATAATGCAACATAAAGCGGTCTTTAACGACGCCATCCAGCTTATCTAACAATTGCGCATCACGATCGTTACCTAGCGTCACGGCCACGATGGCTTGCGTTTCGCCACGCGTAAACAGTGCAGAACCATGCGCGCAATCCAGCAAGCCTGTGCGAATGGCAATAGGACGGACTGTTTTTTGATCACGGCCATCAATGCGCGGTTCGCCGTCCAATATACGATTGCGAACGATGTTTTTTTCAAGAGCACTCATCAATTTGGAAGCGGCATCACGATTCAGTTCAGACGATTCAGTCAGTAGCGTATCCATCAGTTCTTGTCGGCATTCGCCTAAACGTTGGTAGCGTTGCTGTTTGTCTTTCAGTAAATAAGCCGCCGTGAACGCCGGAGTAGCCAATGTCTCTATTCGTGCAGCCAGGGTTGCATCGACTTCAGGTGCGGTCCAATTCCAAACGGGTTTAGCGACTTCCACTGCTAATTCGTTAATGACCTTGATAATGCCTTTGATCATCTCATGCCCAAACAACACCGCGCCTAACATGACATCTTCGCTTAATTCTTTCGCTTCAGACTCAACCATCAAAATGGCATCGTCCGTTCCTGCAACGATTAAATCAAGGGCTGATTCGACTAGTGCTTGTGGGCCTGGGTTTAATAAATAAATACCGTCTTTATACCCCACACGCACGCCACCAATAGGGCCTTGGAACGGGATGCCTGAAATCGCTAATGCAGCGGAAGCACCAATCATGGCTACAATATCAGCGGACACTTCTGGGTTTGATGACATGACCGTAGCAATGATTTGCACTTCATTATAAAAGTCATCTGGAAATAATGGGCGTAAAGGCCTATCAATCAAACGTGAGCTCCGTGTTTCGTGCTCACTGGGGGCGCCGGCTCGTTTCTTAAAGACACCCGGAATTTTACCGGCGGC
>JAOAUO010000196.1 GCA_030157565.1 Legionellaceae bacterium | reverse complement strand
ATGGGCTCTTAGTTTAAATAGTGATCATGTGGTCGGAACGGCGGTCGAGGCCTATCTTTGTATATTCAATCCAAGAGTCGAATAGTACTTGCATAGAAATTGCCTGCATATTTTCTGCTTTTGTAGCCGCTCTTGCATGACGTGGATCAATACCATCTTTGACTAATTGCTTTAACTCTTTTAACTGATCTCGAGCCTCTTTCAAAGATAATTCGTCAAGTGAACCCAATGTCATTTGACGCCAAGTCCGATCCGCTCCTATCCTAAAACAAAACAACCAGCTTTTTGCGCCACTGGGACGGACTCTAAGAAAAAGGCCTTCTCCATCAGGTAAACGAAATTCTTTTTCTTTAGGCTTAGTATGTTCGATTAATTTAGCATTGAGTTTTCCCATATACTTTATTCTGCCTCATCGCTAAAATCACTGCTTAATTCAGCTTCGATTTCCTCAATACTAGGTAAACTTCCTTTTAAATTATCAGGCAATGATTGAGTTAACTCAGTTTCCCATTGAGCAACGCTAATAGGTCGCTTAATGTCTCCTAACGCATATTCGACCAAAAAGCGATTTTTTTCCTTAACCAACAATAAACCCAAGGATGGCTTATCGTCAGGATGCTTTAATAATTCATCGACGGCACGCATATACATACCTAACTGAATACCATCACCCGGCTCAAATGCACGTGCTTTTAACTCAACAACTATATAACACCGTAATTTAAGGTGATAAAAAAGTAAATCCAAATAGAAATCACGATCCCCTAACTCAAGATGAACTTGCCTACCTACGAAAGCAAACCCTTGCCCAAGCTCTAATAAAAACTTCTGAACATGATCAATTAAACCTTGCTCTAATTCCTTCTCAAGGCGTGGGGCGTCTGTTCCAAGAAAATCGAATAAATAGGGATCTTTAAAAACCTGTACTGCATAATCAGAATCTAGTGGGGGTAATGTGGCCGGAAAATTATTCTGAGCCTTGCCTAAGCGAAGATGGGCTTTATTTTCTATTTGAATTGTTAGCACGCTCCAAGACCAGCCTTCTTCATAAGCTTTAGCAATGTACCAAAGGCGCTCTTCTCGTGTCTTAATTTTATCCAGAATCGTTATATTATTTTTCCATGTTATTTGTGCAACAGCCTGTTGCACAATTTCACGGTCAGGCCATGCAGCAGCAAACGCTCTCATATATTTTAGATTTCTAGGCGAAAATCCCTTCATTTCAGGGAATTGCTCACGCAAATCAAAAGATAAGCGGTCAATAATTCTAGCTCCCCATCCATGAGCTTCTTGTTTCTCAAGAATGCGTTGACCTATATCCCAATACAATAAGACCATAGCGGCATTACTTGCCAAAACCACACGTAATCGCTCTGAATGAATACGCTGTTTTAAATCCATAAACCATTGGCTATAATCAGTGGGCAACTCTACCTTTGGAGGAGCTACAGGAAACATAACACTACGATCAGTACCTCCACGTTGTTTGCGTTCTTTAGTTGCTTGCTTTACGGGTGTTTTCTTTGAATCCATTAAATAACGCTCCAGGTTGTTTCTTATAATTATTTGGTATAGCCATGGGTATAGCCAAATGTACGGTCAATAGCGAATTCTAATGGACAACGCTGGACAAAACAATAGATAAAACCTATATTTTACAAGGGATAACGGATTTAATCGGACAACATCAAACTTAACATCTTGCGCCTCCTAAGGGGCAGGTCGCAAGTTCGAATCTTGCCTGGGACGCCAGTATAATCAATGGGTTAGAAATGAAATTCACCATGAGAAAAGTGAGAAATATTTTTGGGGATAACCACGGGGATAACCGAATTAGTTGCTACATGTAAATTTAACAAAAAATTAGTCTCTCCGAGCGAGAGATAGCATGGGTTTGCGCATCAATAGCTAAGGGAATATAAATGAAAAGGAATGCTGTTTTACCCGCTTTATTAACGAGTTTTTTAACAGGTACTGTATTTGCAGGCACCATGGGCTCGGTAAGCCAATCTTCTAATTGGAGCTGGGTGAGCACGCTAAGTGTGGGACCGGTTTGGGAGCAAGCGGGTAACACCCAATCTTTTTCTCTGACGCCTGAAATAGAAAAGACTTATGCAGCAAACCAATCAACCAATACTTTAGCTAATGGAGAGCTTTTTATTGGGATGCAAAAAAAACTGTCGACAACCATACAAACTCAATTAGGCTTGGCCGTCTCGGCAACGAGCGATGCCTCTCTTTCTGGTTTAATCTGGGATGACGAAATCCCAAGGTTTGCTAATTATAGTTATCGCTACAAAATACAACATAGCCATGTTGCGGTGAAGAGCAAAATGCTTATGGACAAAGGATATTTGCTCACGCCATGGATAAGCGGCAGTCTGGGTGTTGGTTTTAACTCTGCTCATGCCTTTCAAAATACACCGCTTATTTATGAGGCTATCGTTAACCCCAACTTTGCATCACACACTCAAGTCGCATTCACCTACACAGTAGGTGCCGGCTTACAAAAAGCACTAAATCAACACTGGCAAGTGGGCGTGGGTTATGAATTTGCTGATTGGGGTCAAAGCAGGCTTGGACGCGCGGCAGAACAGACGTTAAATAACGGTTTAGAGCTTAATCATCTCTATACCAACGGTATTTTATTTAACCTCACTTACTACTCATAAGGATCTGAAAATGAAATTAACGCAATTGATACGCAATCTCAGCGTGGGTTTAAGTTTGTTCCTTGTTTTCTCGACAGCATATGCGGCTTTCCCATTGTGGACCTTTTCCCCAAATATAAATTATCCGCCGCAAATTTCGATTAATCCAAGCCAAACAGCGACAGTGGTTTATACCGTTCAAAATCAATCTTATAAAGCTAAATCGTTGGTCATGAAGCCTATACCCGGGATTGTGCAATCATTTCCCTGTCAACTGACACCTGTCGGTCAGCCAGGAAGTAGCTGCTCGTTAATACTTGCAGTCACTGGCAATGCGCTACCAGCAGATGGTGTACATACGGGACCTATTCTTTGTCAGTCCAATTCGAATGGAACACCTAATTCTAATCAGTGTTACCGACCCAGCGCCGCTGATAGTTTAAATATTACTGTAACTAGTCCCTCTGTTGGCGTAACAATTTCAGTTAATCCATTTATTTTACTGATAGCAGAAAACTCAACGGGAACCGTAACAGTTACTAATGACGCAAGCTCCTCGGCTTCGGCGAATAACGTGACGGCGACTATTCCTAGCGGAAGCAGTATTAGTATTCAAAGCACAACCTGTGGAAGCAGTCTTGCGATTGGTGCAAACTGTACGATTACATTTGCTTCTTCAAATACCCAAGAAGGACCAACCATCATTCCAGTTAAAGGCGATAATACCAATACAGCCAATGTATATGCCGCAGTTACCGATCAACCATTAATTAGTATTACTGGACCTACTCAGCAAAGCCGAATTGTCTCTACAGATGGCGTTACTGCGCTGGATTTAGACATAACTAACGATTCAGACAGTATTTTCAATGCCAATAACATTACAGTTAGTGATAAAACTTCCTGCCCAAATTTGTCAGTAGACGCTTCGAACTGTACGAGCGTAGCGCCAGGGGCCAGCTGTCAGTTGGCGCTTACCACAACAACGCCATATGCACCTTGTACCATTACTATCAGTGGTAGCAATACAGGCAATAGTCCAACGACATTAGTCGCTTTTTCACATCTAGGTGGATTAGTGTTTCAAAAAAGCGGAACTAATGGCAAGGTTGTCATTGATGCGGGATCTGAGTTTACCAGTGCGTGGACTTTCCCAAGCAAAGCTGGCATTCCTGGTGCATTCAGCGACGATGATGGAGTTGGAAACACCAATGCCATTGTCGCTAATTCAGCTTGCACAAACCAAACGAGCAACTGTGCCGCTTATCGCTGCAGAGCTATTAGCGCAGATTGGTATTTGCCTGCAAAAAATGAACTTCAAGCCGTAATTTTCGCTCTGTGTCCGGGGTCAGCTTACCCTTGTGCTTTCGGTGCATTCAGTTCTACATTTTACTGGAGTTCAACGCAATGGTTTGCAGATACCAATGCATATAGTGTAGATGTCCCTGATGGTAATTATTTACCTGGAGATAAGTGGAGCTCTGAACCGGTTCGTTGTATTCGGGATTTTTAAACGAGCCAAGACAACACGTATACAGGTCGTCAGTGAGGAAATAAATGATAATTGCGGTTAATTCATACCTAATAGGCGTGTGTTAGATTCGCATTACAGCACCAGTTATGTTTCAGAATGAAATGCGTATTTTATCACGATCATGCTGGTTGCTTTAGTCAGCGGCATCCGGATTCAGGGCTACCGCACGTGTGATTCAAAACAACCCATCAAGAACTTTATCTGCA
>JAOAUO010000195.1 GCA_030157565.1 Legionellaceae bacterium | reverse complement strand
CAGCATGGGAATAGCCCTCTATCAGGAAACTGAAGGGGAAGAGTATATGAATGAACGCCAGCTGGCACATGTTGAAAAAATTCTACTGGCCTGGCGCCAATCATTAATGGAAGAAGTCGATCGCACCGTGACGCACATGAAGGATGAGGCCTCTAATTTCCCAGATCCGGCCGATCGCGCTAGCCAAGAAGAAGAATTCAGTATTGAGTTACGCACCCGCGATCGTGAGCGAAAACTCATCAAGAAAATTGAAGACGGGCTTGAGCGGTTGCGTGATGAAGACTTTGGCTATTGTGAAGCCTGTGGAATTGAAATCGGTTTAAGGCGATTAGAAGTGCGTCCAACCGCCACGTTATGTATCGATTGCAAAACCTTGTCTGAAATCAAAGAACGACAAAATCAAGGCACTTGAATCTCCAATTAAAACGTAAACGGTCACGACATGCAAAAACACGCATGTTGTGACCGTTTACGTTTCAATTACTCTCGAGGTGGCTCCTTCTCTCCATTCATACAAGCCAAAATAATATCGAAAGACTTCCCCACTGCTCCCTGATTCGCTTTTAAAACCGCACTTGCATTCGCGATTTGGATCGCACGCTCACGGGGATGATGATGCATGTGAATCAAGCGTTCCAAGAAATGATCCACATCGCTCACACATTGTATCGCGCCCGCTTCAATCAATGCCGCACAAATGGCTTTAGAGTTCATCATAAATGGGCCACAAAATACAGGCACTTGCATGGCAATGGGTTCCAACACGTTATGTCCGCCTACAGGAACCAAACTGCCTCCCACGAAAGCATAATCACTCAATGCATAGAACCCCAGCAATTCACCCAATGTGTCCAGAATTAAAACGTCCGTATCGGTACCCATCGTATTCGGCACGCTCCGTAGATGCGTATTCAATCCATGCCGTTTGGCTAAATCAAAGACCATATTAAAGCGTTCCGGATGGCGTGGAGCAATCAACAGCAGTACATCTGGAATGGCCGATTTCAATCGGGGGACGCGGGCTAATAATGCGTCCTCTTCCCCCTCGTGCGTGCTAGCCGCCATGATCACGGGACGTGATACGCCCCACGCCATTTGTAATGACTCAAAACAAGCGAGCGTATGGGGCTGGATTTTCAAATCAAACTTCATGTTTCCCAATGCATGAACGCGGGCCGCCGGCGCGCCCAACGCGACAAAACGCACCGCATCCAATTCGCTTTGCGCCAAAATGGCGGTGAACTGCCCCAAGACTGGCCGAAAGAAAAACCGCATCATCAGGTAATGTTTAAATGCTTTATCCGAAATGCGCGCATTCGCCAACACAAGCGGCACGTGTGCACGCATGGCTTGGTTGATGAGATGAGGCCACAATTCCGTTTCCATGATAATGCCCACACGTGCATTGATTTTTTTAAAAAAACGCCGAAGAACCCAAGGTAAATCATAAGGAATGTATTGATGCGCAACCCGCTCGCCCCATCGTGTGATCACGTGTTGCGACCCCGTAGGCGTCATGGTGGTCACTAGAACACGTAATTTTTGAGCCAACAAGGCCTCAATCAACGGCGTTGCAGCCACCACTTCGCCTAAAGAGACCGCATGTAGCCAAACATCCGTCTCCTTCATGTCACACCATGAAAAACGCTCATGAATTCGACGACGATACGCAGGCAAGCGACGCCCTTTCCAATACAGGCGAAATAATACAAACGGAATGGATAAGTACAATAAAAACGTATAGACAGAACGCAACATGTGATCTCTCGAGGCGGTAAAAATTCGCGATTAAACCAAGCGACATGCGTGTGATGGCAGGTCGCTTTGTCCAAACGCCAATGATATCATACCTCTTGTGACAAAAATCAGGGGACAATGGATGATAGATACGGCCTTACTAAAACAGAGTGATTCACCCGCACATTTGCCTAAAGGGCGAACGATGGTCCATATTTAAATGACATTTCGTGATTTTTTCAGCAATCAAACTTGGTGGGGGAAATTGCTGGGTGCCTTTTTAGGTTACCTGATGGCAGGTCCCGTGGGCGCATTGTTTGGTATCCTCATTGGTAATTTTTTTGACCGTGGTCTAACAGAGCACATGACCAATCCACTGTGGCATTATCACGCTGAATCCCGCGCACGGGTGAAACCCATTTTTTCAAAAGTCCTTTTTTCAGTCATGGGTCACATTGCAAAAGCGGATGGACGCGTGTCTGAGCTTGAAATTCAATGGGCTAAACGCGTGATGCATGACATGAAACTCAATCGAGCACAACAGAAAGAGGCTCAACTATTTTTTAATGAGGGCAAACAAGACCAGTTCAAATTAAAACCCATGTTAGGGTTACTGTATAAAACATGCCAAGACAATCCAAATTTGTTAAAGCTATTCATTGATACGCAATATACATTTGCACAAGTGGATGGTTTATCTGACAGTAAAGTTCGAATATTAAACACCATCCTCACGGATATGCAACGAGCCCCACTGAATGAGCAATCGCGATTTAACGAAGACTTTTATGAACAGTTCACACGCCAACGATCATCTGGAGCAAATCATAGGACGAGCCACGCACCATCGCCCCACGCCCTAGACCAAGCCTACTCTATTTTGAATATTGAACGCAGCGCAAACAAACAAGAAATAAAACGCGCCTATCGACGACTCATCAGCCGAAATCATCCGGATAAATTGATAGCAAAAGGCATGCCGGCTGACCAAATTAAACAAGCCAATGAAAAAACACAAATCATTCGGAAAGCATACGAACAAATCTGCGAAAGCAAAGGTTGGTAGCGGGGGTTTAGACAAAACGACATGCAAAAACACGCACGTCATTTCGTCCAAATATAATCGGCTCATCCATTTTTAGAGCGCTCAGTGATTTAATCGAGGGGGCTCGCCATCGCAAACCTTTTTATTCATGACATGAGACGACGAGTGAATCCTAATCAAATGTCAGACCGGCCTCGTCCAACATCTTGATGGTTTTTTTAACCATGATTTCGTGAGCCCGTTCTGATGGATGAACCGGATCGAAGAACAAATAGCCGGTACAAGCATCTACGTTTGCACGGGGCTTCACGGTTGCCACCATCGTCAAAATGGATTTTGCAGACGGATTTTCAACCATTTCTTCGTAGCACGTGTCGGTCACGTTGGTGAATCCATTTTGTTCTGGAAACATCAACATCTCGTCGAGTTGGTCCGCTACATCAAAATACAACCATTGCACGTCCGGGTAAGTCTGTTTCAGTTGCTCCAAGGTGTCTTTCAGCTTTTGGTTATGCTTGAGAGACAACGAGCTTAAGGCCTCGACCGCGTCAAAATCCTTGGCGGCAGGCGTCTTGCCTAAATCAGGCACGCCCGCCACAAAGAGGTGCTTGGCGCCTTTTTTGACCAACCGCTCCAGCTCATGCTGAATGCCTAAATTCACCGCGGTCACGGCTTGCTCCTCATCCGAAGGAACGCCTAAATAATTATTGGAACCCACCCAAACCACGTATAAACTTGAAGGGTCCGCTTGGTCCTGATGCGACAACAGATAACTGTCTACTTCTCGACGCAAAGTAAACAACACGGGGGCCTCATCATCGTCTTCATCATCGTCTTCTGAAATGCCGGCCCCTCCAAAGGCATAATCCAATAAATGAGCTGGACCATCCTTTGGATAATAAAAGTCAGCCAACAACTCCACCCAAACAGGGCCGTTTGTAAAACGGCCCTTAAAGTAAGGAGGCGACAACGGAAGCTCGTGCTTCATGTATTCGTAAAGATTGCCGTTATCCGACAAGCTGTCTCCGAATACAACGATTTTATTCAACGAGGTCGCTGAAGCATGCATTGAAAAAAGTAACGCCAATAACGTCATCATCGCCTTCATGCCACATCTCCCCTCAGAATAATAATCAAGCCACGCCAAGCGATGTCAAATTCAATTGCCGACCACACACCCATGCTTTATTCAACCCAAGCACCATGTCTTTCGACATGCCTTTAGGCAACCGCACGGTGGAGTGATCATCGTTGATTTTTAAGCCGGTAATGGACCGACTGGGTAAACCCGCTTCATTCGCAATCGCACCCACGATATTACCTGGTTTAACACCATGTACACGGCCTACATCAATGCGGTACAGCTCTTGTGAAGCCGGTACAGCGCTGTCATCACGTGATGTGCTGCGTTGCTCTCCAGAATACGAGGGTCTAGGCGCATCGGTATTCGAACGGCGATCAAAGTTGGGGCGCGAGCTGGGTCTTGACTCACGGCTTCCAACACGGGCTTCTTTCACAGGAGTGGCTGACGCGTGGCCTACAAATTTTTGATCCCAAGGTTTATCTTGGTTCAGTAACAGTGCCAACGGGGTGGCAACATCCACGGCAGACGCTTCATTGTCTATCATGTAGTCTTCAAT
>JAOAUO010000194.1:9960-23749 GCA_030157565.1 Legionellaceae bacterium | reverse complement strand
CGTCAATAAACTGCCCCGGCTCAAATAAACACTCGAATTAGAAGAAACATTTTGCCAAGGATTGATCACGCAATCAGAAAACATATCATCATCTATCGTGCTTGAGTGCGTGAAGCTGAGTGGCCCACCGGTTAAATTTTTTAACGCCAAATGACGGCAAGGAATCGCCATGATCGCATAGTAAAGCCCCACAGCGAGCCCTCCTATAAAGGTAAATAAAACAACACTGCCCCATTTATTGCTACAACCGAATGCCTGATAACAGAAATCACGCGGGGCAGGCTCCTCTTGCACGTCAACTGCCACGGTTTGATTACCCCGCTGAGACGATGGATACTCAGGGAATCGATCGTCTGCATTGTCTTTTTCCGGATGCCTTGTTAAGTAAGCCTCTACTGCTCGTTGGGTTCCTCTGTCAGGAAAATATGTTTTTGATTTTAGTTTTGTCCCGATTTCCGGTCCTCCCGGACAGGTGATAAGATTTTCCACCACCGCTTCTTCAACAACCATTTCAGCCTCAACCAGCATCACTGGACGTCGAGAGATCTGATGCGTGATGGGCCATTCCACGTAGCTAGGGGTTTCAATGGCTGAATCATTTCGTTTACAGGTTTTCTCGTCGTTTAGTGTGTGTTCGTCTTCTTGAAAGACCAACAGAGGTGAGCGCACACTCGAGCCAGACCGAACCAATGCGTCATTTCGTTCGGTTGTCGGCGATGACCACCAAGTCACCCAGCTAGCCACCGCTGGACTGACTATACTTTGGTTTTCGAGCGCGGAAAAATCGTTTGATGATCGGAACATATGATTTTAAACCTCACAGAGCATTGATTCACTGAATCATATTCAATATTCAGGTGTGTTCCGGTCATTCAAAACCGTAAAAAGAGAACCCGACAGTCGTTTAAGATTTTGAACCCAGGGGTTCAGGTGGGCAGTCATTGTGCTGGATCAGGTTTATCCAATATAAAAAAGGACAGGCACAACACCATCAACAAAAAACCACCCTATTAGAGCTTATCGGTTCAAAAATCTCACTGCCGGGTTAACCGGCATGATAACACTCAATTCTGCTCGAGGCGATGAGTGTCTATAAAAAAACTCTTTTTGAAACAACATGCCGTTTTATATGCTATGCTTTCCCATATAGTCCTGTGAGATCACTCATGCGTTCACTTCAACTTGCTGTCTTTACAAGCCTTGCCCTACTGCTCTGGATCCCTTTTTCAGCCGCACGGGCTGCGTGTGACAATTGCTGTGGCGGAAGGGGTGGGGTTTCGTATTGTGACTCCTCTGCGGGGCGTTATGTCTGCAATAATGGCAGCTACTCTGCCTGCTACTGCACACGCCATGCCGTGATGGATTTACAAAAAATTCAAGGGTGTTGTTTGTGGCAAGGGGGCGTCTTCAAAATCGATGAATTGGGATTAGTCATCTGTAACAATGGCGGGGTGTCTGAAATATGCTCTATTCAAAATCCTATACAGCGAGTCGCGCCTTAACATGCAAAGCCCTTTGATTGAAATCAAACACGTGTGCAAATCGTATCATGCACGCACCATTTTAAATGATGTCTCTTTTTCCGTGCAGTCGGGTGAATTTCTCACGTTGCTAGGCCCGTCTGGGTGTGGAAAAACAACCCTATTGCGCATGATATCTGGATTTGAACACCCCTCTTCGGGTGACATTTATATCAATGGCCAATGCGTCAATCACTTGCCCCCACAACAGCGCGATGTGCACACGGTTTTTCAGAGCTATGCACTGTTTCCGCACTTATCGGTGTTTGAAAACGTGGCCTTTTCTCTGCGCTGCCAACGCATCCACCCCCATGAAATCGAGCAACGCGTTGAGGAATCACTCCGCTTGGTGCAATTGGATGAATTTGGCGCACGCAACATCCAATCATTAAGCGGCGGCCAACAACAGCGTGTGGCCATTGCGCGGGCCATCATCAACCGCCCGCAGGTGTTGCTTCTAGATGAGCCCTTAAGCTCGCTGGATCATCGCCTGCGACAATCCATGCAATATGAACTCAAACAATTGCAAAAAACCTTGAACATGACGTTTGTTTTCGTAACCCATGATCAAGAAGAAGCGTTGTCGATGTCTGATCGAATCATCGTGTTTAATCAAGGTGAAATCGAACAAATCGGCACGCCGCGCGCCATCTATGAGACACCCAACAATTTACACGTGGCCCGGTTCATTGGAGAAGCCAATATTTTTGACGTTCAGGTGACATCACTGGATGGCGATGATTTACTCACTGAAATCGAGTCTATTCCCCTACGTTTTAAAAATACAGGCCATTATACCCTCGGTGAACGCGTGCATTTGATGGTTCGTCCAGAAGACATTCGGGTATGGGGTGAAACAGAAATTCCCGATACGACCGGTATGCTGCCTGGAACAGTGGTGGGTATCATTTACAAGGGATCTACAGTGGATGTGCATGTTGAACTGTTGTCCGGAAAAATCATTCATGCCTCCGGTTTTTTTGATGAAGACGATGACACACTCGACTATTCTCTAAACGAATCCGTATGGGTACATTGGCCACGCGGTTGGGACGTACTGTTGCCTTATGAGAGCCCGTCCCCCAGATGCGCCCTGCAAGCCAATCTAGATGATGACATGCAATCAAAATGAATCATAAACCACTGTCTCTCTATTTTATCTATGCGTGGCTACTGTTGTTTGGCATCATCCCTCTGGGTTTGGTGTTGATCACCAGTTTTTTATCGAATGATGGAACGCATCTCGTCTCGCTGCCGTTCACCTTCAGCCATTATACGGCTTTATTTTCACCGCAATTTGCTCGCGTGTTCTTGCGATCGTTGATGATAGCGACACTCACCACGGCCTGTTGCCTTGTATTGGCTTATCCCTTTAGCTATTTATTGGTGAAATCAAAACATCAATCCATGTTGCTTCTTCTCATCATCATTCCATTTTGGACCAGTTCTTTGGTGCGCACGTATGCGTTAATCGCCATTTTAAAATCCAATGGCATCCTCAATGCAATACTGCTGAAACTGCATATCATTCACCACCCCCTCTCCTTGCTCTATACTCACTTTGCAGTACTCAGCGGATTGATTTACACGCTGTTTCCCTTCATGGTTTTGCCTATTTTCACCAATATGGAACGGTTTGATTTTCGGTTGATTGAAGCGGCCAAAGACCTCGGCGCCAATCGATGGTCGGTGTTCTTTCATGTGTTTTTACCGAACACCGCCACAGGCATCTTGTCCGGCTCCGCACTGGTACTATTGCCGGCAATGACACTGTTTTATATTCCCAATGTGTTGGGCGGTGCGCGGTCTATTTTATTGGGCAATATGATTCAAGGCCAATTTTTAGTCTCCTCCAATTGGCCTCAGGGCGCGGCAACCAGCAGTTTCTTAACCCTCATATTGGTTCTAGGCTTTTGGGGATTG
This sequence comes from Legionellaceae bacterium, assembly GCA_030157565.1. Classification (GTDB taxonomy): domain Bacteria; phylum Pseudomonadota; class Gammaproteobacteria; order Legionellales; family Legionellaceae; genus DDPF01. The sequence continues at coordinate 20,306 of JAOAUO010000194.1, read as the reverse complement.
CGGCGCGGCAAGAAAGGAGGTGGCGCTTGAAGCATTTACTACAAAAGGGCTACTTAAGCCTGGTCTATGGATTGTTGTATAGCCCCATTCTGGTATTGATTTTATATTCCATCAATGATGCTCGGTTTTCCTTGCGATGGCATGGGTTTTCAACGCGATGGTATATCGAACTTATGCAAGACCAGGCCCTTTGGTCGGCCTTTACTCATTCAGTCTACTTAGGCGCCGCCGCTTCATGCATCGCCACGTTCAGTGGATTACTGGCCTGCGTCTCGCTGTTTTTACATCCCAATAAAAAACGTGATGGGTATTTTTACGCCATACTACTCCTGCTCATCATCATTCCTGATTTGGTATTGGGCATCGCTCTCTTGATCTTTTTCAATATCACCGCCATCCCATTGGGCTTTTTTAGCTTACTGATAGCGCACGTGACGTTTTGCATTCCTTTTGTTTTGTTCACCATCCATAGCCGCATGCGCACGCTGGATGTGCATCTCTACAACAGTGCCTTGGACTTGGGCGCGAGTCCGAGAATGGCGTTTACACGCATTTTATGCCCGTTGTTGTGGCCGGCCATCTCCAGCGCATTTCTACTCTGCTTCACGCTATCATTTGATGACGTGATCATCAGTTATTTTGTCGCAGGGCCTGAATTCAATATTTTACCCTTGGCCATTTATTCGTTGGTGAGGGCCGGTGTTACGCCGGAGCTCAATGCCTTGTGCACCGTCACCTTTTTCATCTCCATGGGATTGGTGATGATCAGTCATTATTTGTCTCGGAAATCCACATGAATCGATGGTTTGTTCTATTGTTGTGCGGCGTGTTATCCAATCCTATCTGGGCGAACAAAGTGGTTAACGTGTATGCATGGGGCGGCGAAATACCCAAACGCGTCATCCAAGCGTTTGAACGTGAAACCGGGATTCACGTGAATTTCTCAACGTATGACAGCAATGAGATCTTGTACGCAAAACTGCGCTCAAGCCAACACGCCATCTATGATGTCATATTGCCCTCGGCCTATTTCGTTGAACGCATGAAAAAGCAAGGCATGCTCACTCAAATAGAGCCGAATAAATTGAGCCACATCAACAACATTGACCCACGATTTAGGACCCATGCCTATGATCCAGGCAATCAATACAGCATTCCATTGATATGGGGTGCCACGGGTATATTTTATAATCAGTCCTTGCTCAACAATCCGCCCAAAACCTGGAAAGCCCTTTGGGACCGGCATTTGCAGGGGCAATTGATGTTGCCGGATGATTCTCGAGAAGTATTGTCTATCGCACTGATGGCATTAAAACGCTCACCGAATGACCACAACCCACGTCACATATGGGCCGCTTATCAAAAACTGCTCGCACTGATTCCGAACATCAAACTCTTTGCAAGCGATGGCATTCAAGCAATGATCATTGACGAAGACGCCATCGTGGGGGCCGCGTGGAATGGTGACGCATTCAAAGCGCAGGCTGAAAATCAAACTATTCAATTCATATATCCTGACGATGGCTTCGTCATTTGGATTGATTGCCTGGCGATTCCACTCAACCCCCCTCACCTAAACGAAGCGTATCAATTCATCGATTACATGCTGAAAGCCCAGACTGCAGCCCACATTGCGTTGCAAGAAGGGCATGCCATTACCAACCGTGCGGGCATCGCATTATTGCCAGAAGCCATCCAGAACAATCCAAACATATACCCCAGTGATGCCATTTTAAAACGTGGACATGTTCAACAAGACATTAGCGATGAAACCCTTGCATTGTATAATCAATACTGGCAAGCGTTTAAGTTGGCATTTTAACGAACTTCTTTGGGAGCCGATATGACTTTTTTTATTGACCCACGCATTGAATCCACCTGTGTTCACCTGTGTGATTGGCCTGTATCGCGTGTTTTTTTAAAAAACAATGCCGATTATCCATGGCTTATTTTAGTGCCTCGGCACGAAAATGTTCAAGCCATGGATCAATTACCGAGGCCCTTGCAACACCAACTCATGGATGAAATCAGTGCGCTATCCCTTGTGGCTCGAAAGCATTTTAAACCAGACGCAATCAATGTTGGCGCATTGGGCAACATGGTCCCGCAATTACACGTTCATGTGGTGGCTCGGTTTACGCACGATGCGCTTTGGCCGCACAGCGTTTGGCAAGCCACAGCAAACCATTCGCTTTATACAGAAGAGGCGTTGCATGCTTTGCTAGGCCCTATTCGCAGGGATTTAGACGCCGTTTTTTAAGACCCGTTCAATCAATAAGGATAGCCATGCCACACACGCATCAAGATCACAAAACATGCCTAACTAAACACCGCGCCGTGATCACGGAATGGAATGGGTACAGTGTGCAAACACAGATCAATCAACCCCCCGGTGCTCAACCCGTTTGTGGGATGAAAACGGTAAAATGTGCAGGGTTTTTCACCCCCTTCACGGAAGAACACATGGGATTAACCCCCTCGCTGAAGGGACTGGTTCTCATGCCATTATTAAAATTACACGCCACGGCAACGCACCTACTGAACATACCACTGAATTTGTTCATGGCGTTTGAGCGTGGGATAAAGGGAGACGTTCAGGGAAGCAGGCTCCGTTTCAATGATGTGTTTTTTTCTTGCTATAACGCACTGCATTCATTTTGTGCTTTTTTATTGGAGATGGTGAAATCCATTGTATCCCCTTTGACCCGGACTTTCGCAACAGTGTTAACCATGGCTCCTGAATGGATATCATGCGCTCAACGTTCAGCACCGGATGGAACGTATTACCATATCCATAGAGATGATGAAGCAGCCCCCTCCTCCGTAACAAGGATCGCATAAATTTATCTAAAATATCTTGACAACCGTCCGCAAAAAAGACAAAATCAGCCCTTCTTTGGCTATGTAGCTCAGTCGGTTAGAGCGCGGCACTCATAATGCTGAGGTCGGTAGTTCGAGTCTACCCATAGCCACCATTTAAATCAGCATGTAAATCCGTTAGTTACGAAATAGACACCCATCAAAATCATTGTCTATGAGTGCATGCAAAGTGCAAATGAAATGAATCACCATCGCTGATCGTGCAGAACCATCCCAATAGACTCGCTCCCATGAGAGCATTACACTGATGACTCTTCATCATTTGGACATCCCTTTCTTTTTTTGTCTGTCATCCCAAAATAAAGCATTTATGAAATAAAAAATCGCACCCCCTCTTGTCTATCTCCTGTCTATCTTGTGCAATTTGATGCCTCCTGGTCTACAATTTAATAATAACGATTGATGACCTAGGAAAATATCATGCTGGATAAAAATGAGCTAAATCATACCTTATTTTCTAACATCAGTGATGAAGCCAAGCAAGTCGGGAATAAAACCGCTCATTTACGTGTACTTCATACATTGTGCAGCTCCGAACTGAACGCGACGGTCCCAGCATTTTATGCTATCACGGATGAGATAATCAAAAAAATGCTAGCCACTTTTAAAATAAAACCGGATGGCTTGCAGTATGACTTTAATGGGTGGCGTGAATACTGTGAGGCGATTCAAAAAGAACAAGACGAACATACAGACGAAGTAGAACTGACTGATACGGCAAAACGTATTCTGAATGATTTGAGAAATCAAATCATCGCACAATTTGATGGACCACTTGTGGAAGAAGTAGACCGTTTAACCGCCTCATTTGCCTCAAAAGAACAAAATCATTTACTGATGGTACGTAGCACAGGAGAAGAGGATTCAGTCGATTTAGCTAACCCGGGAGGAAATGAAAGCATTGCGGCGGTCCAACCAACATCCAGTGCAATAAGCCACGCAATTGGCCTTGTTGTTGCATCTTATTTTAGCGAAAAATCATTGAAACAACGCTTGCTCAGTACGCATCAAATGTCCCAGGAAGCATTTATGCCGGTGTTGTTGCAATCGATGGTGGGTGAGCCCGAGCATGGATTTGACCATGCGGACGATATCGTCTGCTCAGGGGTTATGTATACCGGGAAGGAGCTGACCCGAATTCAAGTTGCACCAGGCCATTGTACTCTGGTTGTTGAGAGCCAAGCCCCCTGTGATACCTTTGATGTGACCCAGGAAAACCTGATTTACTCAGCCATCGCCCAAAAACAGGCCAGACTGGTTCCCGAGAAACATGGATTAGACTGGAAAGCCAACCCAAAATCCCTGCAGAATCGAGCCAGTATTCCTCCAGAAATCGTAATCCGCCTCACTGAGTTGGGTCGAAAAATTGAACAATGTTATGGCATACCCATGGATGTGGAGTTTGTCTACTCACCCAAGCAAGACATGATATACCTCGTTCAAGCCAGACCCATCCCAGCCAGTGATGTAAAAACCATGCATGCCTCTTCAACACCGCCGGGGGGGATGAACACATTAAAACTCGCCATCAAAAACAAGGAGATTCAACAATGCCGCGCCAATGTCATTGCGCCTGCAGGCTTTGCCGCGAAAGTCATCACTGATCCATCACAAATACTAATCTGTCGTGATATTGAAACGGCACTTAACATATATCTTGGGCAAACCAAATCCCCCGTTCACGCCGTCATTGTGCGTGATACAGCCCCTGCCACATCGCATGCAGCCGCGCAATTTACATTAATGCAAATTCCTGTTCTACAAATCACCGATGAAGCCCGGGTGAAGGAATGGGCAAATCAGCCTCACTGCGTTCTGGTGGTAGACCCTCAACGCAATCAAATTCTCGACTACACAGCAAAAAGGCTCGAGCCCGGTCGCGAGAGGCAAACCCTGGAAGACGAACGCTTGTTAGCGGATGGATTATTTGCGTACCCACCTACACCTTCAACCCCTTTGCCCGTTTTTACTACGCCGTTGGAGGCACCACCGGAAACAGAACCAGTGCCTGCCGAATCAACGTTAGCACTCGGTGATCAAATCAAGAGGACCCCATACGATCTGTTAGCCACCATGCGATCTAAAATAGCTCGAACGGTTTCGCCTAGCGAAAATCTGTTAACCGAGATCGATCGCCTGGAAACAACAAACACCGCTGAAGAAGCCATTCACGCACTAGGTGTCATTCGTAACCGATTGACCGCGATAACCCAAAGAGAGCCTGCTGCACGCTCTATTTATCCACAAGCGATGCTTTTATGTGAAGAAATTGAGCGCAATATCAGCCATCATGAAAGCGAACCATCCGTTCGAGAAACACATCTCCGGCTTGTTGCGCAATTGAATACACTGGTTCGTTTTCAAGGGCATCGAGATATTTATTCAAACTCAATTTTACAAATCATGAAAGATAACAAACAGCTTAAAATGTTTGCAGAATATGATCCAGACACTGTTCATAAACTCGATAAAACTCAATTGACTTACTTGGCACAGTTTTTAAAACTAGCGGACGTTGCCTTTACCGAAAAAGCCAAAAACGACTGGATTGCGCTTGCAGTCCATGCCGTTAAAAATGGGCAATCCATTCAAAAGCTGACAAAAATCGTACAATTTTACACGGAAAATCACCTTGAATCTGATTTTCTAAATCAGACGGTTGAAGATTTGATGGGACAAAAAAATACGATGAATTTCGTTTTAGACACGCTTTATGATGAGTGTCTAAAATCAGAACAAGAATTGATTTCATGCAATATAAAGCATATCAAAAGACGTATTCAACAATGGGAAGATCGTATTCCTGAATGGCATCATCGTGCAAATTTTGATGCTTTATTTGCTGAATACAAAAACGACATGGATAGGCTGAGCCGTGAGCTAGGCTTTTCAAATAGAGATAAAAATAAGCTACTGACTGAAATACAAAATACCCAAAACGCTATTGAAGATCTGGAAAATGACATTTGTATTTCTAAATCGAATGATCGTGCAGAGTTGGATGATGCACTTGCTGAATTCAAAAACGGAAAGGATACGCTGAGCCGTGAGCTAAATTTTTTAAATACAAGCCCACAGACAAAACACGTCATCCTGCAAACGGCCCTGAACTTAACAGACATGATGGATCGAACCATTAAATCGACCAAAAGCAGCCCTGATTATCAAGATGATCCTTCGCTATTGGTCAAACGATTTGCGACATTATTAGACTCGTATCATCGATTAATGAAACAATATATAACATGTCTTCCTGATGAAATATTTAGGAAAAGTAAAGCACCTGATAGCAGGGAACATGCTACCAAAGAAGGGATGTTATCTCAAATTAATCAATCCTTTCAAGCATTAGACTTGGAGGCTCAAAAGGGCAACGGAGCAGAAAAGCAACTGCTTCCTTCAAATAACATGTCAATCTCAGCCTGCACGGTTGGATCATCCGCTGCATTTTATCGTCAATATAACAATCCAACATTGGAAGATCTCTTTTCATTGATGCATCAAAATATACTCGCATCCATTTCTTTTTTAAATAAATCAAGTATGTTGCCTGTCGAACGTCTTCCTGAAGCCCTGCGCCCTTTGATAACCCAATTAAACCAATTAGACCCGGCGCTGGATTTACTCAGTATCACGCATGCAACACCGGTGATATCCATTGAATATAATCAACCCTTACGGAATCATAGTGGAAAATACACCATAGAATACAACATGAAAACGCAACAAGTCACCTTGAAAGGTCATCTATTTGGACTCAATCACGATAATCGCATGGACGCGATTGCAGAAACGATTGCCGATGAAGGACGCCAATTTGGGTATGTTCAAAACCAGGATCAGGACCCCTGCTATTCAGAAAAATCTAAAGAGTTGGCGTTCAAGTGGGTATTTCATTCGGACCGATTAGAACGGTTAGCACCCGTTCTATCTGAAGCAATCGCATCTTATGGAAAGATGACTTTTGCGAGCGACCGCGGCACTGTAATGAAGAATAGCTCTTCAGTTAATAAAAGATTGCAACGTTTTGAAGCGCTAAGCCGGCCGATTAATGAACCCTTTATCAAATCGGTGGAAGAGATCAAAACCGTGTCAGCATTAATTGAGGCAGCAAAAGATCCCGAAGCAAAGTATATTCTCTCCGTTTTTTTTAACCATCCGTTGTTTGATGAGTCAGTATTACAAATCTTTTTAAAACAGCCCTTATTGGATTCGGCTCCATTCAGCCAATCCATAAAAAAACCTGAACATATAGCTAAACTACTGATAATCTTCCTGAGTCAGCTATCTGATAAGGATCCCAATTATTTTACAGTAAAAGCAAACATCAAGAAAATACGATTACCATTACTTTCCAATCTAACTCAGAACGAATTGAACGAATTGAACGAATTGAAAAATTCCGATAAAATCACATGGATGGATACGGCGGGCATTGGGAATAATATTAGTGCCTGTATTCAGAACATTAAAAACTCAGTTAGCTCTATATTCAATACTAAGGAGTCAACCACCAATGCACTTGAAGCCTATCTCAAGACTAAAAATTACTCGCAATTACAACAATTGGACAAACTAACGAGCAAAGTCCCTCCATTGTATACCTACACAGAAGAAGGCCGAAAAACAATACTGAACCTGATGCTCGATCAAGAAGAGATTCTACAGGATATATTTAATCAACCAAAACTCAAAAGTTGGTCATTAATTTCACAATTAATTGAGCAGGCCAAAGATGAAGACAAAGGACAAATGCAACGATTGCTGACACAGCTGCTTCGAGTGTCGAACAATGACACGCATTTATGTGATTTTGCCACGAAAACAAAACGATTATCGCTTTTAAAAATGATCATTGACAATCATCCATCACAAACAGTAATCGATGCAATCCAGACTCATCATCGCGACAGACCAGACATAATGAAGTATATCCATGAAAAGACAAGCCAAGACAAAAGCCCGTTATCATCGACTGCAAGTATGTTAGATTCGTTGTCTATTGCTGGTAGCGCACCGTCTTCAAAAAAAGAGGCCTCTGAGGCCATGCCCCCTAGCACGCCTGAAAAGACAATAACAACAGAACAAAAGACATCTAAAAATCCCTCGAATGAAACGCCTGATGATAAGACCTGTCATGGGCCACGATGAATGGTCGGTGACCTTGACCGCCGTTCAGACCAGACACGTCATCCAGAGCAGCTTGCGACGTAGGATCTCCATATGGATCAGGAGATTACTCGCTTCGCTCGGAACGACGTGGACGGAGCGGCGGTCAAAGCCAAAATAACCATCATAAATTGTTTGTTTGCCGTTTTAAACGATCATTTAACACGTTCTCTTCTGATCAAATAAATGTTACTATGATGGCAAATAACCCAGGGGGATGCGCAAGAAATGATGAAGTTAACCATACAAACCAATCCATATCCAGCAAACACAACCTCTCGCAGTCCACTCATCGTGCCGAAGGAACATGAAAAATTTGCCAAATCTTTTAATGACAAGTACGCTCAAGGATTATTTTTAGGAGCGACATCTTCAGAAAACAAAAGCAATCAGCGCGCTCAGTTCAATCGAACACGGTGTTTGGCAAAAGTCGAATTAAGCAAAGGCATCTCAGCACTGGAACCCACGCAACACGCTCTTGAAAGAACCCAGCGCGCCGCAAAAGATTTTTTTTCACTGTCCTATCAATTTCTTGATAAAAACGACTTGCCGTTCCCACTAGCGGGTCTTAATAAATGCTTGGGAATGGTTGCCATACCTTCTTCCAAGGTAGTAATGATTGCTATATCACAAGACAAAGATCCACGTAAAGATGAAGCATTGCGTAAAAATATGATCGAATTACTTGATCAATTGAATCAAACAACCAATGACTGGATATTTGAGTTAGCATGCATTCCAACGAAAGCTCAATATCTTATGCCGCGTACATTGTTTATGCGCTTTCCGCATCAAGCATCACAAGAAATCGTAAAGCCACACACGCGGTGTGTAGAAGTGGCCTTAATGGCCGCTTTATGCAAAGCAAGGCGTTGCTTGACATTTACGTCTGCAGATACAGGAACCATCGCTTTTGGTGGGACCTTATGGGCCTCTTCAGATAATTCAGAAGCGATCCCTCATTTTGAAGGCGCAACACGTAATATAAAATACAGAATAAAAAAGCCCCTCGAAGTGAAGTTAACTGATGCTATCAGTGGATGGATTGATCTATGGGAACCATGCCCCGAACATTGTAAAATCTATAAGTATGAAATGCTGGCCATTGGAGCGGCCGGCGGTTGTGCAACGAGTTTTACAGAGCCTCGTTCTGAATGGATGGCGCCTAAGGGTTCAAAATAAATCTAAACGTGACACCATTAACATAGGGTTCATGGGCATTGAGAAAGATTAACGCATTGAATCGAAGGTTTGCGATGGTGAGCAGTCATACTCAAACCCTCGATTCAATACGGCGCTTCGTGCAAAATTGCAAGAACATTGATCTCTCATAAACGACATGCAAATACACACCGCTGAATCACAACAAACACTATTGCATGCGTCCAAATTTCGTTATGATAGAAATACAAATCATTGGATGGTTGCTTAATGCGAGTTGCTGGGTTTTATTGTTTAATGCTCTTCAGTGTTTCAATGCTGCATGCAGCAGACGTCAGCATTCTAAATGCATCCCTAGGCGACCCCTCTAACGCGGCCGCTCAATCAGTTGCGTTGGAAAATCAAAGCCCTCTGCAAGCGCTACAAAAACAAATAGCCCTTTCTTCTCAAAACAAGAACGCCGATTCCATCGAGAATCAATCCAACCACCCACTGCCGCCTCAAAAAATATGGAATTTAAGAGACGCGGATATCCGGGCCGTGATTGCTGAGGTGTCTCGCGTAACCGGTAAAAATTTCCTGATTGATCCCCGTGTGCAAGGTAAAATATCCATTGTCTCCAGCACGCCCATGTCCGATAAAGAATTGTATCCCGTGTTTTTATCCATGTTACAAGTCTCAGGCTTTAGCGCCATTCCCAATGGAGAGGTGATTAAAATCATCCCCAACATGGATGCCCGCACCCAATCACCCGATTTATTGAGCCGACTCAAGAACCCACCCCGTGGCGATGACATGATGGTCCAGGTCATTCCCGTGCAATACGTGCCCGCAGAGCAACTCGTGCCCGTTTTACGCCCACTCATGCCCCAATGGAGCAGCGTCTCGGCCTATTCCCCATCCAATATGCTTATTTTGTCAGGACGCGCCAATAATATTCAAGAACTGGCCAATATCATTAAACAAGTGGACAGCTCCTCAGCCAACGGCATTGACATGGTGCCGTTGGAGCACGCATTGGCCATGGATGTGGCCAATACCCTGAAAGACTTAGTCAAATCACAACCCGGTTCACAAAACCCAACCATGATTGCAGCCGATGATCGCGGCAATTCTATTTTAATTAGTGGGAATAA
>JAOAUO010000194.1:1897-9950 GCA_030157565.1 Legionellaceae bacterium | reverse complement strand
ACCGCATCCGACTGCGCTTGCTGATTTCACGCCTTGATCAAAGCAATCCCAATGCCCCCAATGGCAACACCCAAGTGATTTATTTAAATTATTTACGTGCAGAAGATTTAGTGCCCATTTTAGCCGGTATCGCACAAGCCAGTTTTAGCGGCACCGTGGGCACCACCATCGGCAGCATCACAAGGCCCGTCTTGGACAGCACCAATCCTGCCGCCAGCATTGCGAGCGATTCGCCCGGTGGCGGCGGACAAGCCAGTATGCCCGCGAACAACCCGCAAGCCACCCCCAATACCAATGCCACCAGCTCGCAAAATGAAGGCGGCACCAAACCCACCGTACAAATCATTGGCGAGCCCAACACCAACTCCATCATCATCAACGCCCCTGCAACACTGATTCGCACGCTAAAATCGGTTATTAGCCAGCTGGACATTAAACCGGCTCAATTGCTCATCGAAGCACTGGTTGCCGAAATCAACGAAAATGATTTTAATTCATTGGGCGTTGAGTGGGGGTCTATTGATCAAAAAACAAAGGCACCGGACAGCTTTCGTGCAGGCTTTGCCATTTTAAACTCAAAAACAACCATCAACCAATTTCAAGCCCAAGTGTATGCTTTGGCTCGCGAACACAAAGCCAATATTCTGTCCACACCATCCGTTGTCGTACTCGACAATCGACAAGCCAAGATTTTGATTGGCAAGCAAGTCTCCATTGCCGCATCCTCCTACCCCAATAACGCCAACGGAACAGCCGCAAGCGGCAGCCCCTACACGACGTTTGACCGCGTGAATGCCGCCCTGCACTTATATGTAAGGCCACAAATCACGCGCGGCAATGGCATTGAAATGCAAATTGACCAAGGCAATGACACCTTAGAATCAACCGACGCATTAAACAGTACGACGCCCACGTTTAACATCAGCGCCATTGTCACCTCCGTGCATGTTGAAAGTGGCGACATCATCGTGCTCGGCGGATTGGCACAAGACCGTGTAGGCAACGACCAAAATAGCCTGCCCATTTTAGGCGCCATTCCAGGCGTTGGTCGCTTGTTTCAACACAACGTGGTGACCCATGAAAAGAAAGTGTTGATGGTCTTCATTCGACCCCATATCTTACGAACCGAGCATGATGCCGTAGAAGTCACTGGCGGGAAATACAACCATGTGCGACAAGACCAATTGGATATCGCGCGTTCTCAAGAACAATATGACCCTTACAATAATAAAACCATCGTGCCACCGTTACACCAGTCGGCTTTGCCTAAGCCGTTCGCTAGTTCCCGCATGATGACGAAGTAGCCGATGGAGACCCATGAACCCATCACGCGACTACCCTACTTGTTTGCAAAAAAACACGGTGTGGTCGCGACTGGCATGGAACCCGATGGCTCCATTCAACTCCACCACCTCCCCAATATCCCATTCGCCATATTTGCTGAAGTCAGGCGACTATTGCCTTTTACGATGCATTTGCATGCAGTCAGTGCTGCGGAATTTCAACAATTGCTCACACAAGTCTATCAATCTCAATCGGCCATATTAGAAGCCACCGAAGGCATGGAAGAAGACATCAACTTGATGGAATTGGCTCGTGATTTGCAGGTGGGCGACGATTTACTCGACAACCAAGACGATGCCCCCATTATTCGTTTGATCAATGCCTTGTTTACCCAAGCCATTAAACAACAAGCCTCCGATATTCACATTGAAACCTATGAAAACCGCGTATTGGTCAGAAACCGTGTGGATGGGGTCTTGCAAGAAGTCTTGGAAATTCAACGCGGCATTGCACCGTTGGTGATATCACGGGTCAAAGTCATGGCTAAATTAGACATTGCTGAAAAACGCATTCCACAAGACGGCAGAATTGCACTGCGCGTAGGCGGTCACAACATAGACGTGCGCGTATCCACCCTCCCCTCTAATCACGGCGAGCGGATTGTATTGCGTATATTAGATCAACAAGCCGCACAACTGAATTTGAGCTTATTGGGCATGCCGGACGGAGCGCTTGAAATCATCCGGACAATGATTGCCGAACCGCACGGCATATTGCTCGTTACAGGCCCCACTGGTTCTGGAAAAACAACCTCCTTATATGCCATGCTCACTGAATTAAACCAAGTCAGTCGCAATATTTTAACCATTGAAGACCCCATCGAATACGATTTGCCAGGCATTGGCCAAACCCAGGCCAATCCCAAAGTACAAATGACATTTGCCAAAGGATTGCGTGCCATTTTACGACAAGATCCAGATGTGGTGATGATTGGTGAAATCAGGGATTTAGAAACTGCGGAAATTGCTGTTCAAGCCAGTTTAACAGGGCACTTGGTCTTATCCACCCTCCACACCAACAGTGCCTTGGGCGCACTCACACGCCTTCACGACATGGGCGTGGAATCGTTCCTACTCTCATCCAGTATCGTTGGCCTCATCGCACAGCGCTTGGTTCGAAAACTCTGTGACCATTGCAAAACCCAACATGTCTTGCGACCCGATGAACGCGAACGCATGGGACTGAATCCCAATGCCGATGTGTCCAAGGTCTGTGAGCCGAAAGGGTGCGAGCACTGCAATCACCACGGCTATCGCGGCCGCACGGGCATTTACGAATTGATTTCGCTAGACGATACGCTTCGCGGCATGATTCATCGAAATGAAAATGTGCAAAACATGGAGACCTACATCCGCCCCACCACGCCAAGCATTCGAGAGGATGGATTCAAACGGGTGTTGTTGGGAGATACTTCGCTGGCGGAGATTCTGCGGGTAACGAGTCAATATTAGGCCACCGTTACGAACCTTGCATGCCGTCCTTTGGAGAAGTACCCAGCTCGCTGCTCTGCGGAAGTATTTTCTTAACGCTTTCTTTTAATGCCTGTACCTTTTTGCTGGTATCCGTCTGCGTTTCAAAGACCGGAATGTTATACCGCTTATTAATGCACGCTTTCAATTGTTCGATAGGATATGTGAAAAATCGCAACCAAAGAGCTTCTCGGTTCTCGTCAAATATCTTGTTTCTGCCCTCATGATCAAGCGCATGGTTACACGCCTTTAGAAATTTTTCCAATAAACCGTCTTGATTAAACTCATCTCTTTTCTCGATTAAGCACAGATATAATTCAGTCGTTGCTTCCACCACCTTTTTGTATTTCTCTTTATCGTGGAGAAGCTTCGGTCCCTTGCCCAGTTGGTCTAATTTTCGTTTAAAAACACCGAGGTCTTTATCAAATTGATCTAAAATATTCTTTTTGACTTCATCGGTTACAGCGTTCTCCTCATTCTTCTCCGACCGATTGAGGGCCGATTCACTTTCAATTGGACTTGTTTGAGTTGCATCAGCCCATACCCTCAAAATAATATCGGGATTTTGCACTGGACTATGGTTAACGGGTACTGGTTCCACGATGAGCGGCGCATCGCGCGACACAACGGTTCCCGTCAGCTGCGTTACCGCGGTAGATAACGCGTCAAAGTGGTGCACTGCTTGTCCTGCCTGCGCCCTGAGTGCGTTGGCCTGGATGGGCGCGCAGGGTAAAATCACCGTTGACCGATGATCCCAACCTTGTTGGTTCATTTCAAATAATAATAAGCGAACGGTTTCAATGGGCGTTTTTAATAACTGCTGAATATCAAGACTGATGAGTGCACAGTGACCGTTGACCTGATTCATGAATAATAGTTCAGTGATTCCACCATCGAATATCGTCTTTAATGATTGCATGAATACGGTTAAATCAGTAGACGTTTGTTCATCCCCTGTATCCTGATTTATCAAAGCGAGCAGCGTAGTTGGAAGGAACATGGGCGCTCGCTCCTGCAGATAACGCACCAACGAAAGACGCGTTTCCGCAGGGGGCACGACTATGGGCCGTTCGGCTTCGGTCGCCGTTTCGGTAATCGTGTTCTGTTTGACTTCCTCACCGGCATGCGTGACTACATGATAGCTCCCATCCTCACTATCGGTTGTCACGTTTAATGGTATGGGTGGCGGTGCGGCGTCTTGAGGCGAATCGTCACTAGAGAATGTTTTGATAGCGTCAATCAACGCAAGACGTTCTTTTTCTGTTTCTTGTAACTGCATTGCATCCTGTTCAGATTTTTTCTTCGCTTCTTGAGCACGCTGACGCTCTAATTTTTCTTGTTTTAGTGTTTCCAGCCTATTCACCAGAATCGGTATTTCAGTTTTTAACCGAGATAATTTAGTTTTATTATCAAATTTTGGGGGTTTTATATCATTGCTCATCAGATTCTTAATGTCGGCTATTAATAAATCACACGCTTGCTTTGCAAGCGCCTCTTTATTAACCGTTTGATATGAATTAAGTACCGCCTGAATGATATCGTTATCTGAATAAAATAACTGAATGATATCCCTTGGGATCAATTTCTCATCGTTAATCATCTTAAGAATACGAGCTTTATCGTCCAATTGTATACAGTCCGAACGCGGAACGTCTCCTGAACAAATCAGATCAATTGCTACACCCACATCCGCAAATTGAATCGATGTTGGGTCTTTTTTAAACGCAGCTAGCACGATGGCTTCATGCGTACAAAAAACTTTGCAGGCAGATTTTGCAGGGATTTTTCCGTCACTAACCAACGTTACTATTTTTTTTAATCCTTCCGGTTTACGCCGTAATTCATTTAAAAAACCCTGACATTTATCCTCGATACAATTGGGTTTTTCCAGGATTTTGTTCAAAGAATCTGCGTTTCCTTTCACAGCAAAAGAAATGGCTATTTTTAACAATTGATTGAAATCAAATTCTTTTTTTTCAAAAATAGCGTTGTACACAACATCTTTATCGTTAGTCAGTAACGCCACTTTTTCAAATATAAACTTTATGTCTTCCTTTGAACCATTGCTGTATTTTATCAGGAATAACAAACGTGTCTTAGTCCAATATTTTCTGTCAAATGTTGTCAGTATGCCCCCTTTTTTTAAAGGTTGTATGCCTGCTTGACCGGGACCATTAACAAATGCCTGACACGCATCACTGACTTCATCAATTTTTTTAACCACGAGTTGAGAAAAAAGAATATAATGCTCAAGTGTTTTTTTAAAATAATCTTGCAATTGTTCGTCATTAACAAAACCCATGGTTCCTAACCCATAGTCATATACAATGTATTTATAAGGCGTTGGATTTTTCATCTTGATAAAAGCAATCACATGAGACACCTCCTTTTCATGATGATCAACCCGTGCACCAGACAATTTAATCGAACAAATGTCTCCATGCTTTGTTGAATCAACCGATCCAGTCAGTATATCCTTAACATTATCCCATGTTACCATCGATTTTTCCTGGACATGGCCGGTCAGATTTTTTATTTTTTTTAATGCATCCAGTGGCGCATCGCTCTGTTGATCTAAACATTGAGGAAATGCCTCCTTAAGTCTTGTTCTAATTGTTTTATTAAAATCCAACACATTGAGATCACTATCAATATAGTAAATTTTAGATCCAAATAAAGCATACGTTGGTTTGCCATTCAAAAGAACGCTCAGTTCTTCTTTACTCATGTGTTCAGGGTTGGTTGATAGGTTAATCAACCCATATGATTGCGCGTTAAATGTACCTAAGTGGATTGACAATTGGCCTGATTGCCTTGATTGATTCAGTTGAAAATTGACCAGGTCTGTTTGTGGGCAAATGTTATTGAATGCTGGTTTATCTTGATTAATACGCTGAAGAAACATCTGCGTTTCTCCATAACAATTTCCAAGTGCACCGGCCAAATCGGTGCGTGCAGGATGATCGAGCACATAATTCCCTGAATGGTAGGGAATGAAGAAAAATGGAGCGTCATTTTTTTCTTCAAATAAAGTATCAACTAATTCAATGGCCTCCTTCTTGTAGAACCTTACGTCCTGTGAAGCAACACATGTATCATATTCATCCGCTCTGTTATCTGGATTTTCATCGACGCGTTTCACCTGCTCCAAGGCATCTTTTATAGCCGTTTCGTCAGGTATTTTACTAACAGCACAACGAAGGCATTCAGCCACTAATTTACCCTCCGCTGTCAAATCATGTTTATGGTTTTGAATGTAGTCATCGATTGCACAGACCGTCTTTCTATATAAATAGAGCGTTTCCCAATAAAAACCCGTGGTTTGATGCAAATATGCATCCAGATCACCACCAGAAACAGCCACTTTTTGATATCCTTTGATAGAGCTGGTCATGAGCCATATAAGGTCATTTAGCATGTCTTTGATTTTGACATCGACTTCTTTTAAGTCACTATAGGCGATGTAGGGCAATGATTTTTCTTTTTCTTGAAGCGCTGCTATTTCATTCCTCAGATCATTTTTTTTACTCTCTTCAGTCAAGTCATTCAACCGCTTGATTTTCATCTCTATTGTTTGTTGTGTAAATCTTAATTCCTGCTCAATACTGAGTGCTCTTTTCACATCAAGCATTCCGTCAGGAATTTTCTCTTTTAATCTCCTATGCTTATCCAGTGAAATTTGTATCGTATTCATTTCCATTTTAATGGCATTATACTGCGTTACCATCGACTCATCGACGAGCAGACCGGTTAACTCATCATCAATGCGACTTATTTTATTTTCTAATTCTTCTTTTGATTCATTATAAGCATTCTTTTCTTCATCGGTTAGATCTTCTTTATTTGCCACTTTTTTCAATTCTTGATGATTTGCATTGACATTCTGAATGAGATTATTTATTTTTCTTTTTATTGGGTTATCATTTGATTCTAACGTTCTGATTTTTTCTTTTTTCGGCTGAATATATATAAATGCGTCTTGTATGAGCATTAACTGATAGAGATATTTTTCGAGAAGTTTTTCTTTATTTTCCATCTGTGTCTTTGCATGAATCGAGTAATAATCAACCGCCCCTTCTGCTCCATCCAAAAAAGTAGGATCGTTGAGTGATAACTGTTTTAAATCGTTCTCAATTGAAACTAAAACCTGCTCTCTAAGCTTAGGGGCCGATTTTAACTCTGAAATGACACGCTTCATATGCTCTAACGTTTTTTTAATCATCATATCACCCATCAGAAAAATCGAGATCAGGCATCGTTTCACCAGTTGCTTTTTTCGTCCTTGCGAAGGCGGAAACGAAAAAAAATACCCAAACGATGACCGATACCGAAAAACACATTCTCAAAACCCCTGGCTCTTATTTTATATTTTAGTATAAATTTCAATTTTTGCTGTCAGTATGTATTTCTGAGTGAGAAGTGATGAACGTCTCACGCTTCGCGCTGAGAGGACGACTCTTCATCACGAAGAGTCACGAAAGTGATTATATTTAACGAGCATTGCTGAATGAATTAGTCTGATGTTGAAATAAAAAGCTTAAGAAAGGATAATACATATCACCCATCCTGTTTTCTGAGCCGCCCCCACATGATAGAGTTTATTTTTAACAAAACATTTCGTTTGCTGACAGAGCATCCTCACCTTCTCATAGGGGACCATGAACAATCGCTATTAAATAAAGTGACGACCGATCGCCGCCACTACACATACATCAATTTTTATGCCATTGATGCGGAACAACAAATAAACGAAAAACAACAGGTGATCAGAAATTATATCGATGACATAAGCCAACTATCCAATAGACTACAACGGATCTCATCGCCGGATATGGAAACGCAAACCTTCGTGAACGAATTATCAGATATTCTGCTTTCTTTAGAGAGCAAAAAAAATAAATTAACGCAATTAAAAACTAAAATCCCAGAAGGCATGCTGGATACAAAAAGAGCGTTATATGCTGCAAAACAGGCGTCTCTTAGTGATTCATCGGAGGAAGATGTAGCGCTCAAAAATAGGCTTGTGACGCTAACAGACTTTATGACCCATGCAAATAAAGAGTATAATCGCATCATCAAACAAGGGGGCTCCATAAACGTCATTTTATTTGAAACAACAACGCTCTATTGGATCAAATTACGCGAGAACACAAACCATCTTCATTCTATAATTGATTATATCAATCGATGCGCTCAATTAACAACAATCGGTCAATTAGTACAGCGCTGCCTTCATAGCT
>JAOAUO010000194.1:0-1887 GCA_030157565.1 Legionellaceae bacterium | reverse complement strand
AAGTAAAACCACTCCAAATCTAATGAATAGAAATCACTGGATGAGCCAAATCGCGTTTTCTTCAGTCAATGGTCGAAAAACATGTCAATTTTTACAGAAATCGGGTCAATCATTTTTCCATATGCCTCATAGCGAGGAGATGTATCACATTGACTATGATCCTCAATGCGATTTAGCGGATACCGGTGGCAATTGTTTCGGTGAGTCATTGATGTTCATCCATGCATTGTCCATTGGTCGTTTTAAACGACTTTGCCCTGAAGCAGGCATCATTAATTTTCAGTTGGATCAAACGAGAAAATTGGCCTTTCAGAAAATATTAATTGGTCAAGGAGAAACCCATGTCTCGGAAAAGAGCGAACACCAGTCGTTACAATGGGAAGACGTAAAAAATGTGCTCATAGAAAACCCTCATTTCAAACCGGGTGATCTCTGCGGCATCTTTTTTTCAATGAATGAATATACTAGAGCCAAAAGACGTTTCACACCAGGACATATTGCTGTTATAGCAAAGCTGGATATAACGCAAAGCCCTTATAAATACGTTGTTTTTGAGAAGGAAATAGGGGTGTTCGGTTTGGTCGACGATGCGTCATTAGAATATATAATCAGTCAGCAGATAATGGCGATATATGAAGGAATGAATTATTCCAAAATAGATCTCACTAAGTATGGAGAAGCAAGCCCGTCAACCTATCAATTTATCAGTAAGATTAAACCAATTACAGCAGATGCCCCAGCAACGCGGCGACCAGACGCGCCTAACGTGCACTCGTTTTTCGAAGCAGTTAAACCCCTTTCTTCACATGACTCGTCAATCGATGGTGCCATCAGTCCCATTGTATGAAAGGTAAGCATGATATTAGACGAGGAAGGCTTTGTATTACTCGACCTCGAACAAGCTATTTTACGCAACCATCCTGATTTGTTATTCAAAAAAGGATGCATTACAAAGCAAGGCATAACGACCGAACGTGGTAAAACACTTTATGAGCAAACGTATGATGATGCCTCCGCTTTTCAATTGATTCTATTTACGGGTGACATGTATTTGTTAGAACAAATCAAGCCCTTTATCACCGAAGAAAATAGAGAGAAAGCCAAAGCACAGCGCGATGAACTGCACGGAGGTGGCTCAGACTTACAATGATCACCATTATTACATTTCTCTGAATCATAAAAAAAACAGTTGAAGAAATCAAACCGATTCATTTGAAGGCAACCTGTCCGCAAAAATAAGAGCAAATCAATCAACTGATCGCCGACTGATGACATGATTGGCCACTATACACTGAAGACTTCTATCTATCGGGATAAATCAACATAAACAGCGCCCGACGCTACAGGTATCTGCAATGATTTAAGTACTACAATTGGCGAAAAATGACAGAGGCCACCATGCCTTTGTGCCCTCATTGATAAGTAGAACAATGAAATAAGGGCATTACAAGAGCACGAGAACGTTAGCCTGCCTGTTTTTGCTGACTGCCTGAATGTCTTCAAAGATTTGATCAGCCTATGAGAGCGCGGTGTTAAAAATCCGGCAGAGGCATCATTGAAGCAGCTGTCATTGATTTTCAAAAAGGGTTTGCAGGCCAGATGGTAAGCAAGACGCCTCATTGCTTTCGGTCTGATGAGTGTGGGCGCCATCGTGTTAATTTAATCCAATCAGTCTTTTTTCATCCGATTTTAGTTAAGATAGAGCAGGAGGTGTTTTTTTGAAAAACCCACACCCACCCTAGTCGAACAGGGGTTTTCCACGGCTATTCAACATTTTTAGGCTCTTCCGGAATTGCCGTGGGTTTATAGGCGATGCTGGGCCAAGGCCCAGCCTACATCAGACTCGTAGGTTGGGCCTTGGCCCAACAATTGAACATACCACGGCAA
>JAOAUO010000193.1 GCA_030157565.1 Legionellaceae bacterium | reverse complement strand
AAGCATACCCGAGCTGATTATCCCTGAGAAAGGTGGGGTTAATTAAACGGTTACGATGTCGATGTCGTTTCGGGAACAGCTCCTACCGGGGCGCCGACGATCAACGGAACAGTCAATTTAGGACCTGGGGGAGCCGCAGCGGCGGCTCAAGCCAATGCAGTGGCGGCATACAACACCGCTATAGCATTGCCTTGTCCACCAGCCAACGATTTATCTGGCCAAGAGTTAGGAGGCAAAACCCTCGTCCCTGGGGTTTACTGTTTTGGCTCAAGCGCGGCCCTAACAGGGACGCTGACGCTGGCCGGAACATCATCAACATCCGCCTATACCTTTCAAATCGGCTCAACACTAACGACCGCTGCCAATGCGGTGGTTACGCTCTCAGGCGGGGTGACCAATGATAATGTGACTTGGGCGGTCGGTAGTTCAGCTACGATTGGAGCGGACAATGCATTTGCTGGCATAATAAATGCAACGACCAGCATTTCTGTAGGCAGTGGCACGGTCATACGAGGCCGAACCTGGGCACAGAGTGGAGCGGTAACGCTAATTATCAATTCAATTAACCCAGATTAGGCCTGATATAAACGGATGGCTCATCAAGAGGCTATGCGTGGTGAAAATAACGTTGACCACTCATGTCGAACGCGCCATCAGCCGGTTTATTTTTAGGAGAAATGTATTGATGCGAAGCATTGCCTTTTAAATCAAAGAAGGTCTGTTGATGAGGCTGTACGCATGGAATGCCATAATAGACACTATCCCAAAAACCAATTTCGAAGCGAACCGATTGGGTAAACGCATTCATACACGGATTGAAATGGATGGTTTCTCTCTCAGTTGACATGAGCTCATTTAAAATTTGCATGATGAGCTGTGTGGAGGTCAAAAATCGATGGTTAGAGTAGGATTCAATCCAAAGTTGATACGGATTATCTCGAGCAATCCCTTTTTCCTGCATAGAAGAGCCGAGCGCGCTATAAATATAAAAACACGGAATTAAGCTGGCGATGGCCACGGGCAAAGGGGCCCTTTCTGCCATCTGGTCTATATGATGGATGTAATGTTTGATGCCGTCGTTTTGATGTTTAAACAAATGCGTTTTATTTGAGAACAAGGTTAGATGCGTATTCATGCATAGGTATTTATCATGTAGTTTCGCTTGTGATTTAAATTCATCATCCGACAGTTGCATTAAAATGTCTCGATGCTCGCGATGGATGGAGCGTTTTGCCACGCATGCCAGGGATTTAGAAAATTGGCAGAGATACTGCTTATCTTGTTCTAAAAAATGGTAAAAATGATGGATTGACAGTGTTCCATCCGAGAGCCCTTGATTAAAAGGATGCTCGTAAATACGCGCACGAAATGTGTTGCGTATAGCCCCTTGCATTGCGTTCAATAGCATTGAAATGCCCCATTCACACGATTGTCTAAAAAATAAAAATGATCAACGGGGCCATTGCCTTTGCCTATCGTTTGCATGCTGCCTGATTGAATGGCATGGGTCATGTATTGTTTGGCCCGGTCTACGGCCGCTATCAGTGGTAGACCTTGTGCAAGGTATGAGGCAATGGCTGCTGACAGGCTACACCCGGTGCCGTGTGTATTTTTGGTCTCAATGCGGTCGGCGGAAAACCAGTGACAAGTGTGGTCTTCGAGGCGATAAAGCACATCCGCCGAGGCCCCGGTTTCTAAATGCCCGCCTTTAATCAGTACATTGATTTGATAAGCCTGCCCTAGGGTCCTTGCCGCATGTTGCATCTGCTCGGTCGTTTTGATCTCGTCCTCTAATAGATGGCTTGCTTCAAATAAATTTGGTGTAATGAGGGTGACATGGGGAATGAGTTGTTTTTTTAATTGTGCAATGGTCGTCAAATCCAATAAGACGGAGCCATCTTTTGCGACCATCACGGGATCAAATACAATGATACGGGGTTTAAAACGCATCAACGCCTCGACGATCACATCGATAATTTTTTGCTCATGTAACATGCCAATTTTAACTGCGTCAATGGTTAAATCATTGAAAACAGAGTCCAATTGTTGCGCTACAAACGATGGTGGAATGTCCATGATCGATTGCACGCCTTGCGTATTTTGAGCCAGCAATGCCGTGATGGCCGCTGCCGCATAACTCCCTGTTGCAGAAATGGCTTTGATATCGGCTGAAATGCCGGCACCACCGGACGGATCGGTGCCGGCAATGCTTAAAACGCAAGGAATATTATTCATAATGTTGCCTCAAAGGTAAAAAAGAGAGTTCATCCAAAAAATGGCTTGAAAAGGAACCCGGGCCTTGTGATTTTTGGGCCGCTATTTCGCCACACACACTATAAAATAGCAGGGCATGGGTTGTGGCAGAATGAGGATCGGGACGAACCGCATTAAATGCGGCCACTACGGCGGTAAGTAGACAACCGGTGCCCGTCACTTGTGTCATGCGCGGCGCGCCGCGGCTTAGTGGGTGAGTCTGTTGATTTGTGATGATGACGTCTGTTTCGCCGCTAATCGCCACCGTTGTTTGATACATCGATGATAAGTGACGCGCGCTTTCAATCGCCTGCAGGCTGGTTTTCGATGAATCAACCCCTTTGGTGTCTGCATGCGTTCCCGCCAAGGCCATGATTTCGCTTGCATTGCCGCGAAGGGTTGTGAATTTGAATTGCTCTAAGAAACGCAAACCCGTACGTGTTCTATACGTGCTGGCCCCTACACCGACCGGGTCTAAAATAAGTGGTTTGTTGAAACGATTGGCCAAGGTGCAAGCCGCCATGCACCGAGCAATAAACGGGTCATCCAGTGTTCCAATATTGATGACAACACCCTGAGCGATTTGAACGAGCTCCTCTAGTTCATGCAAAGACCCGGTCATGATGGGCGAGGCGCCCAAACTCAAGAGGCCATTGGCAATCCATTCCATCGTGACATCATTCGTGAGGTTGAGAATCAGAGGACTGCGCTGTTTAATTTGCTGTATATCATGATGTATGTTTTTGAACATCGTGAGCCCCTTTGTTTATTTCCTGAATAAAAATGCGAGCGCTATAGGCCGGATCCAGTGATTGGTGCAATGCGCTGACAACGGCAATGCCAGCGGCACCACACGCGATGATTGAACGTGCATTTTGGGTTGTGATGCCGCCAATCGCCATGACGGGATGTATGGATTGTTGTACAACTGTTTTTAAGCCCTCCAACCCCCAGACGGTTTTACAGTCACGTTTAGTGGTGCTGTTGAATACAGCGCTGGCAGCAACGTAATCAATGCAATCCAGCTGATTTGCCACATGCAATTGTTCGATGGTTTCTATAGACAAGCCGATTATTTTGTTTTCACCGAGTGCCTGTCGTGCGGCTTCAGGTGACTTGTCGGACTGACCTAAGTGTATGCCATCGGCATCGATTGCTTTGGCCAAGGTGATATCATCGTTAATGATCAGAGGGATATGATGGTTTGATAACAGTGTTTTGATGGTCATGCAGGTACTATATTTTAATTCAAAGGATGATTTTTTATCTCGAAACTGAACGATTGTGACACCACCCAGAATAGCTTGATGTAAAAAAGACACATAAGCATCTAGCGAAGTAGTAGGGGGTTCTGTAACCAGGCAAAATGTTAACGTCATGTTGTCTCCTTTTAAGCAAAAAAAGAAGAACAGCATGGATTTTGTGCCAAAACGGATCGGATGGCACCACGCTCACTCTCCCTCCGCAGGCATTACCCAGAGCAGGTTATAAGGGTTTTTCTCAGCTTTGATATAACAAAGCACCCCCGATGATGCAGGCTATACTAAGGAAGTGGTTTGTGAATGTCAACCTTCTCTTAATATTGTCGTTTGGTTTTTTTATTGTCCTTTTTTAACGATCAGTATACTCGATTTAATGTGGATGGATTAACCGATCCAAGTCTTTTCGAATGGTCTTAAATGACGCGATCGGTAAATACCGTCGCAATACGCAGCCATCGGCATTCACCAATACTTTGGTAAAATTCCAGGGAATGCATTTCAATGGTTTTTTTTCAATGTGTTTGACAAGGTAGTCGTACAATGGTGCGCGTTTCGCACCATTGACATCTATTTTTGCAAACAGAGGGAACGTGACTCGAAAACATTGCTCGGCAAATGTTTTAATGTCCTGATTGCTACCAGGCTCTTGATGAAGAAACTGATCGCAGGGGAACCCTAACACGGTCAATCCGCGAGGCTCATAATCTTGATACAAGGATTCAAGTTCGGCATACTGTGGCGTAAAACCACACTGGCTGGCGACGTTGACAATCAACAAGACACGCCCTTGATAAGGCGCTAGCGTTGTTTCCTGGCCATCCATGGCCAGGACAGGAATATGATACAATCCACTCGTCATGATGGGATCCCGTTGTGTTTGAGCAGTGCATCGACCGTTGCTTTTCGCCCACGAAACGCCATGAAAGACTCCGCCGCTTTTCGTGAGCCACCCACTTCCAATATGCAAAGTAAAAAATC
>JAOAUO010000192.1 GCA_030157565.1 Legionellaceae bacterium | reverse complement strand
GCTCTGACTGATTATTTTTGTGGTTCATTGCGCTTCCATCCGTCAGCACCCCTCTCTCTAAAGAATGAAGGGAGAGGAGTGCATCAATGGGGCTTTTTATTTCAACATCTTTCGCGCTTTCTGAAGTGCGCGAATCATGGCCATTGCACGTGCCAATTCAGCCGTTGCAAGGGTGTAATCGACGTCACCACCTTTGTTTGCAATCGCTTCCTCAGCACGTGCTTTAGCAGCAAGCGCAGCGGCTTCATCCAGATTTTCAGCGCGTTCAACCGTATCGGCCAGCACCGTGACATAATAAGGCTGGACTTCCAGCATGCCACCTGACACATAATAAATGTCTTCCGTGCCACCTTGCAAGGTCACGCGAATTTCACCCGGTTTTAACACCGTCAATAACGGTGCATGCCCAGGCGTGATGCCGAGCTCACCGAATTCACCGGTGGCCACCACCATTTGAACGACGCCAGAAAATATTTCCCTTTCCGCGCTAACAATATCCAACTGCGTTGTGATAGGCATAACGGGTTCCCTCATAGGGTTTTGGCTTTGGCAACGGCTTCGTCAATGTTTCCGACCATATAAAATGCCTGCTCAGGCAAGTCATCATATTCACCGGCCAAAATGCCTTGGAACGCTTTGATGGTGTCTTTAAGAGACACGTATTTTCCGGGTGAACCGGTAAACACTTCGGCAACAAAGAATGGCTGAGACAAGAATCGCTGAATCTTACGTGCACGCGTGACCACTCGCTTGTCGTCTTCAGACAATTCATCCATGCCTAAAATGGCAATGATGTCTTTCAATTCTTTGTAGCGTTGCAACGTTTGTTGCACACGGCGTGCCGTATCATAATGCTCTTGTCCAACAATCAATGGGTCCAATTGACGTGAAGTCGAATCCAATGGATCAACCGCTGGATAAATACCCAGTTCAGCAATTTGACGTGACAACACAACGGTGGCATCCAAATGCGCAAACGTAGTAGCAGGAGACGGATCAGTCAAGTCATCCGCTGGAACGTAAACGGCTTGAATAGACGTAATCGATCCCGTCTTGGTCGACGTAATGCGCTCTTGCAGCATGCCCATTTCTTCAGCCAATGTGGGCTGGTACCCTACGGCTGATGGCATACGGCCCAAAAGAGCAGACACTTCTACACCCGCCAGCGTATAACGATAAATATTGTCAATGAACAGAAGCACATCACGGCCTTCGTCACGGAATTTTTCCGCCATCGTCAAACCGGTTAATGCAACGCGTAGTCGGTTACCGGGTGGTTCGTTCATTTGTCCGTAAACAAGAGACACTTTGTCCAAAACATTGGAATCTTTCATTTCATGGTAGAAGTCGTTTCCTTCACGCGTCCGTTCACCCACGCCTGCAAAAACCGAATACCCACTGTGTTCAATCGCGATGTTTCGGATCAATTCCATCATGTTGACGGTTTTACCTACACCCGCACCACCGAACAGCCCCACTTTACCGCCTTTAGCAAAAGGACAAAGCAAGTCAATGACTTTAATGCCTGTTTCCAATAATTCTTGGCTACCGGCTTGATCTTCGTAGCTAGGAGGCGCACGGTGAATAGACATGTGCTCTTCAGCACCAATGGGGCCCGCGTCGTCAATGGGACGTCCCAATACATCCATGATTCGACCTAATGTTTTTACGCCCACAGGCACTTGAATGGGTTCGCCCGTGTTGTGTGTTTTCGTGCCGCGTTTCAATCCATCGGTTGTACCCATTGCAATGGTGCGCACAACCCCATCACCTAATTGTTGCTGCACTTCGAACACCAACTCACCATCGACTTGCTTCAAGGCATCATTAATTTTAGGCACGCTGTCACGTGAAAATTCCACGTCAACGACGGGACCAATGATTTGAACAACTGTTCCTACGTTCATGTTTAACCCTCTTATATAGCGGCTGCACCACCGACAATTTCCGCTAATTCTTGTGTAATGGCGGCTTGTCGGGCTTTGTTATAAGCCAATTGAAATTCTTTGATCAAATCACCTGCGTTATCCGTGGCATTTTTCATGGCGATCATTTTAGCGGCCTGCTCACAAGCGATATTTTCCACCACCGCTTGATACGCTTGCAATTCAATGTAACGCTCTAGTAATGCGTCCAGCAACTCTTTCGCATCCGGTTCATAAATATAGTCCCAATGATGCCCTAGCGTTTGGCTGTCTTCATCGGCTACGGGTAACGGCAACAATTGCTTGACCGTTGGCGCCTGCGTCATGGTGTTGACAAATTCGTTATAGACGATGTGTAGTGCATCAATTTCGCCACGATAATACGCATCCAGCATCACTTTGACCACGCCTAGCAAGTCTTTCACGCCCGGGGTATCGCCTAAATGGTCGACCGATGCAATGACGCGCCCACCGACTCGTTTAAAGAAAGCCTGGCCTTTACGTCCAATCACACAAAGATCAATCTCTTTGCCTTCCCCTTGCCATTGACGCATAGACCCAATGGTTTCACGCAATAAATTAGCATTCAACCCACCGCATAAGCCCCGATCAGACGTCACTACAATCAAGCCCACTCGATTGATCTCTCGGGACGTCATAAACGGATGTCGGTATTCCGACGTGGCGCGCGCGATATGCCTCACCACATTATAAATTTTGTTGGCATACGGCTTGGATGCACGCATTCTATCTTGCGTTTTTCGCATCTTGCTTGCCGCAACCATTTCCATCGCCCGCGTAATTTTTTGCGTATTTTTAATGCTCGCAATTTTTGAGCGGATTTCTTTTGCTCCAGCCATGATTTTGCTTCACCTGTGTGAGTCTATTACCAACTACCGGTACGCTTGAAGTCTTCAACCGCTGCTTTTAATTTTGATTCGATTGCATCATCATAAGCACCAGTCTCATTGATTTTATTCAACAAATCAGCATGCGAACCGTGCATATACCCTTGCAGTGAGGCTTCGAAGGCCGTGACTTCAGATACAGGCACATCATCCAAATAGCCTTTATCAACCGCAAAAAGAGACAATCCCATTTCTGCGACCGAAAACGGTGCATATTGTTTTTGCTTCATCAGTTCAGTGATGCGCTGGCCCCGTTCCAATTGCTTGCGTGTCACATCATCCAAATCAGATGCAAATTGTGAAAACGCTTCTAATTCGCGAAACTGTGCCAAAGCCAAACGTGTTCCACCGCCTAATTTTTTCATGATTTTGGTTTGAGCCGCGCCACCTACTCGAGATACGGACAAGCCTGAGTTAATCGCAGGACGTACGCCTGAGTTGAATAAATCAACATCAAGGAAAATCTGACCATCGGTAATGGAAATCACGTTGGTTGGAACGAAGGCAGACACGTCGCCCGCTTGTGTTTCAATGATAGGAAATGCCGTTAACGAGCCCGTTTTTCCAACAACCGCACCATGAGTCAACCGTTCAACTTCGGCGGCATTGATACGAGCAGCACGTTCCAATAATCGTGAATGCAGGTAAAAAATGTCACCAGGATATGCTTCACGACCCGGCGGGCGACGCAGTAAAAGAGAGATTTGTCGATAAGCCCATGCTTGCTTGGTTAAATCATCATACACAATCAATGCATCTTCACCGCGTTCCATGAAATATTCACCCATGGAGCAACCGGAGTAAGGCGCAATAAACTGAAGCGCTGCAGAATCAGCCGCTCCGGCAACAACAACGATCGTGTGTTCAAGCGCGCCATGCTCTTCCAATTTACGAACAATGGCCGCGACAGATGACGCTTTTTGACCAATGGCCACGTACACACATTTCACGCCCGTGCCTTTTTGGTTGATGATGGCATCCAATGCAATGGCCGTTTTACCGGTTTGTCGGTCACCAATGATCAATTCACGTTGCCCACGACCCACAGGAACCATGGCATCAATGGCTTTCAATCCCGTTTGTACGGGCTCATCCACTGACTTTCGTGCAATAACGCCTGGCGCCACTTTTTCAATGGGTGATGATTTATCTGCGACAATAGGGCCTTTGCCATCAATCGGGTTACCCAGGGCATCGACCACACGACCGAGAAGACCGGGGCCTACTGGCACCTCAAGAATACGGCCTGTGCATTTACCTTTCTGGCCTTCGGACAGGCTGGTTGAATTGCCTAGAATAACCGCACCAACCGAATCACGCTCTAAGTTCAGAGCCAAGCCATATACTCCGCCCGGAAACTCGATCATTTCGCCCTGCATCACATCATCAAGACCGTGCAAGCGAACAATCCCATCTTTCAAACTAACAATGGTGCCTTCATTTCGCGCGTCAGACGCGACTTTAAAATGCTCAATTTTTTCTCTGATCAGCTCACTGATTTCAGATGGATTTAACGCTACTTGTACTGACATGGATTCTATCCTCTCAATTATGCGGCCAACTCGGTGCCCAGTTTGGTTAATTTACCCCGCACCGAGCCATCAATGACTAAATCTCCGGCATGAATGACAGCCCCTCCTATCAGCGATGAGTCAATGCTGACCTCGAGCATGACATGTCGCTGCAGGCGGTGACTCAATGATTG
>JAOAUO010000191.1 GCA_030157565.1 Legionellaceae bacterium | reverse complement strand
CTATCGCAAACCCTCGATTAAATACGTCAAGCGTTCTCTATGCCCATGAACCCATTATCATGAACAAAAGGACATGCGTCTTTTTGCATGTTCTTTTGTCCAATGTCCAAACCCTGATTGAATAGCCTTTCGGTAAAACGGCTGCGTAAATAAAACCCACGAGGCAGCGTTAATATTTTATTCCCCAACTCATCAAACCCATAACAAAGCGATTTGGCATGGGCCCCTTTAGGCCTGACTTGTAAATATTCACCCATGTTCGCATGGATTTCGGCAAGCCGGCCTGAGCCTATCATCCAAGACAATTCAGACCAGTCTTCTGCCAGCACCGCCTGCTCGTTAGCGTTCGGTGACCAAAGCCACCCCAAGCCTATCCGACGATGCGCAAAAGGAATCCGAACATCGCCTTCAATCGGCATCCAGAGCACGCGTTTCAATTTGGTAAAACAAGTGGATGTTGGCCACGTTTGCTGGTGAATGGTCAAGAGTGGAATCGTGGTCACGAAGGTTGACTCCGCCGGTTTGCCTAAATGATTAATGGGCAATGTTTTCAGTTCAATGCTTAAGTTTAAAAAATCGGGTTCAGCACGGCTCCCCGCATTCGCGCCCAACACACACTCGATCGCCTGGCCGACCCATCCTTTTCGCTGCGCGGCATGTTCGGGGATACCGATCTGTAGTCGGCTCGCCAATTGAGCCAAACTCAAGCCCTCGATCGCTTGGCAGCGCTCCAACAACTGGGCTTCACTCGTGGGAGGGAGTGTTTGCAATGGCATTCTGTCGCACCGGTTCATTTAATTCTACACTAACAGATGGAATGGGCGACTTCACGCCTGCGGCTTTAAACTGTGCCATGATGGCAAATAAAACGTTTGACCGAACCTCAAATCGCGTATGACTCTGCACGTTGATGAAGTAACGCACTTCAAACTCAATCAATACATCGTCAATTTTTTTCAGCAATACTTGCGATGCCGGCACACTCAATACTTCCGGAATGATGACTAAAACATCCGAAATCAATCGCTGCACGACTTCCGGATCATCCGCACGACTCACTTTAATGGGCACGACGGTTCTTACAATGTTGTCCTGCAAGGTCCAATTGGTGAATGGCTTGCTGAACGTCTCGGCATTGGGAATCAAGACCTCCATATTATCCCAAGAAGACACGCGCATCGCGCGTATCCCAATGTGCGCGACACGCCCTTCGTATTCGCCCAATGTAATGACATCCCCTTCTCGTACCGGTCGCTCAATCAACAACATAATGCCGCCGACGATATTGCTGGCAAAATCGCGCAACCCAAAACCCATACCGACCGCAAGCCCTCCAAACACAATCGCCATGCCGGTAAAATCAATGCCTAAAACACGCAACGTAATCAAACCACCCGACAACACAACCGCATATTGTGTAAAGACAGACAGGCTGTTGCGAACGCCCGGATCCGCTACTTGGCGATATAACCACCGATAACAAAATTCACGGGTCCATTTTGCAAACCAGATAAACACAAAAATGAGCGCCACAAACTCGAGCGCGCTAAAAAGCGTAATGTGTGCGCCTGACAAATTCACAAAAGGATATTGACCCATCTGGCGCAAGGTATGCACCACGCGCGACTCAGCGGACCACCCAAATCCCTGAAACAAGGCCACCATACCGACTAAGAACAAGGCCACACGCAGAATCGCGTCACATGGCTTTAAGATGACTTCAATCCATAACCAACCATTGTGCAAAGAGCCTATCATCCATTTTGAAGTCCATTCGAGGCCATCGAGCAGCACTCCTCGCACCAAAACATAGATGGTCAATACCAACAACAAGTACGCCTGATATCGGCTCATGGTCCATGCCAGATCAATATACCCGACCAATCCAATCATGGCCGTGGTGAATAACGTCATCGGAATCAACACCACCAACAACGAAATGGCTTTTCGCAAATAACGTTTTTTAGCTTTTAATAACGGCCACAATAAAAAAGGAATCACGTCTTTGCTTTTCCATGCGACCCAAGACACGGCCAATAAAAACAACATAAACAAACGATTAAAAATATCCTGCAGCAACAGCGACAAAGGCAATTGATGACTGATTAGCATCAATGCAGTACTCCATCCGCCCATCAACAAAAGCCATTGCAGGCGATAGTATAATTGAACGTCGCGTCCTGACGCATCGCTGATACGCTCGAGCAAGATACGGCGTGCAATTAAAATTAAATTACGAAACGTTAACCACACCAGCCACACATTAAACAATAACTGATAATTTGCAAACACCACCTGATTCAAAGAAAAAGCCAACATCAACATGGTCGCTACGGCAAGATGTGGAATATTGCGGTATAACAAGATCAACACACCATCATACAGATGACCGGATATATTAGAGCGCTCTTTTCCTTGCACAACGGTATGCAATACACGCGCCAAGGTACCCGCGACCAAAA
This sequence comes from Legionellaceae bacterium, assembly GCA_030157565.1. GTDB lineage: Bacteria > Pseudomonadota > Gammaproteobacteria > Legionellales > Legionellaceae > DDPF01. The sequence goes on along the minus strand of JAOAUO010000191.1, from coordinate 2,091 downwards.
AAATAATCCCTAAACTGCCCCATAAAAATGCCGCAGACCAAGACGATTTTCGTAAATAATTATCCGTTGTTTTAAGTGCCAATAATTTCATGTAAGTATACAGTTGCGCCGGAATCTGCAAAAACTGATTGGTGATCATCGGCCAACTATTCATATGATATTCGGCTAAATGTTGGCGAGAACCCAGCTGCTTGTTTAATTGCGCCTGTATTTTTTCAAGATTTTTTTGTAACACGTCCTGCTGAAGGACCACATCCTTTAAGCGTGATGAGGCTATTTTTCGAATGCTCAAAAATTTATTTTTTAACGCACTATGATAAAAAAATGCATTTTCACTATCGAGTAATGCCAACATTTTTTTCAGTGACGTCTCAATGCCTGATAATTGTTTAAGACCCGATTGATAGAGATCGGTGACCGACACGATGGTATTGGCATCTTGTTTTTTAAGTAACAAGTAGTCCGCGGAAATGAGTTTTTTCTGCAAGCCTAACTCGATGATTTGATGTTGGAGCAAGATAATGGCTTGATTGTTCAGCAAGAGCTGCGCCTCTTCATTTAAACGCTGTGAAAATGTAACATTTAATGGCGTTTCTTTCTGATGCGTAATGTTATTTTGATACAGTGCGTTTCGCGTACGCTTAAGCGCTTGAATTTTTGATCGCAATTGATCCAATTGCTTTTGTTCGGCCAAATTGGCTTGCATTAGATCCAATCGTTTTTGTTCGACTAGTAGTGTTGTTTCATAGGTTTTTGCCAGCACGATATTTTCACGAATCAATGCGATTGTTTTGTCGGTTTCCGCGATTTTTGTGCGAAGGGTATTGGTTCGTTCTTCCAGCAAGCGGCTGTCTTGGGATTTCTCCAAGGGCAGCTGCTGTAATTTTTTTAATTGACCGGCCAAATTTTGTTGCTCTTCGCGCTGATGGGCGAAAAAATCGCCTAGGCTGGCTATTTTGGCTCGAATCAAAGCCTGCATGGTTGTATTTTGCTGACGAGCCAAGGCTAAGGATGTCTGCGATACAGGCGTCTGCGATGTGGACAATAATTTAGCGTCATCATTGCTGTTGGAAATACTGATTTTTTCTTGCGCTAAATAGGCGTTGAGCGTATCGGCACTATCATCGTAAGGGGCGGCATTTGCGGCATGAATAAAAAACAACAGCAAACAAGACAACAGCCCATGCCGCCCAAAGCAAGATTTATCGCGTGATCTATTTTGCTGGTGTGGTCGCCGCAAGACGAATCCCTAATTCAGTCAACTGAGTATCACCTACATGGGCCGGCGCACTCGTTAATAGGCACGATGCCGATTGAGTTTTAGGAAACGCAATCACATCTCGAATAGAACTAGACCCGGTTAATAACATTGCCAATCGATCAATCCCCAGCGCAATCCCTCCATGCGGAGGACAACCATATTGAAGCGCATCCAGCAAAAAGCCAAATTTTTCTTGCGCTTCAACCGCACCAATGCCCAATAAATCAAAGACCGTTTCTTGCATTTTAGGTTGATGAATGCGAATGGAGCCACCCCCAATTTCATACCCATTGATCACAATATCATAGGCCTTCGCCAACATTCCAGTGGGATTATCACGCAAAGCATCCATGTCTAATTGTTGCGGTGCAGTAAAGGGATGATGCACGGCCTGCAAATGAGGCCCCTCCCCTCGCTCAAACATAGGCCAATCAATGACCCACAATAAACGCCAACCCGCTTCCAGTAAATGGCAATCGTGGCCTAACTTAATCCGCAATGCGCCCATCGATTCATTGACTATTTTTTCTTTATCCGCACCAAAAAATATCACATCACCCGTCTGGGCATCCAGCCGGTCAAGGATCGCGTTGATATGCGATTCAGTCAAGAATTTCAAGATAGGCGATTGAATCCCTTGCATGCCTTGTGTTCGATCATTCACCTTGATGTAAGCCAACCCTTTTGCACCATAAATTCCTACAAAATGGCCATACTCATCCAATTGTTTACGGGTCAATGAGCAACCGTTCGGCAATTTAATCGCCGCCACTCGACCACTGGGATCCTGGGCTGCTGTCGAGAATACGTTAAAATCACAGTCTCTCACG
>JAOAUO010000190.1:16430-24635 GCA_030157565.1 Legionellaceae bacterium | reverse complement strand
ATAAGCCGTTGTTCCAGGAAGATCACCTTTGACCCAAATAGGATCCATCACACACCTCTTGTTTAATCAAATGAACCAGAGTCTGATCATAAATCACGCTTAATATCGAGCTTGAAATTACGTCCGTCAGTCTAAATGGGAGCGTTTTATTTAGACAGAAAAACATGCGCGGAGATCATGCGTTTCTGTCCAAAATGCAATACGTGGATTATAGCACAAATAAAAGCGTAAGTGGTTTTATGGTGTAATTCGTGGCCAAATAAAGAACAAATGTGTGCTGCGATTTAAAAAGGCCAACGTCCAGATTGAAGAACTTTAATGAATAAAAATAATGGATCTTGTCACAATCGGCGGGTAAATACCTCCACCTACGTCTCGCGGCTTGTCCGTGGGATCCATGGATCTCGCTCTGGGATTGGATTTACCCGACGCGGTCCAGTGGATGTCGCCACCAGCCCCCACCCAACGCTTGAAAGAGTGCCGCTGTATCAGATAGGCGATTGGTTTGCGCTTGAATGAGGTTTAATTTGGCTTGTTGGTACAATTGTTCATTGTTCAACAACGCGATGCTGCTGGTATCACCCAATTCAAATTGATGGCGCGATATGGTTAAGCTTGTTTTAGCCGCGTGCGCAGCACGGCCTGCTAGATGCAATGCGCGAGCATCGAATTGAATCGACTTCAACGTATCGGCCACATTTTGGAATGCATTGATGACGGTTAAACGATATTGCGCCGCGGCTTCTTGATACATGGCTTCTGCAAACCGTTGCCGATGCAACAGCGTCCCCCCATCAAAAATAGGTTGAGAAATAATACCGGCCAAAGCCCAAAAGGTGGTGTCAGACTGAAGAAGCGATCCAAGATGAGTGGCTGACGTTCCTGCATTGGTAAACCCGATGGTCACATTCGGAAGCCTGTTGGAAACCGCTACCCCAATGAGCGCATTCGCGGCATGCATTTGCTCTTCAGCCGCGCGAATATCAGGCCGATGCTCGACCAATGTAGATGGAAGTGATATGGGCAAATCGGTGGGCAATTTTAATGAATCAAATGTAAATGTAGGCGTGCATTGATCGTCTGGAAATCGTCCGGTCAGTGCGTTCAACAGATCGCGTTGCAATGCCAATTGTTTTTCCAATAGCAGCAAGATGGATTCGGATGCCGACATAGCGGCTTCTTGCACAGCGATATCGGCCATTGCAACGTCCCCGAATTGGTGTTGTTTGTGCGTCATGTCAAGTCGCTTTTTTTGACTCGCGATGATATTTCGGGTTGCGTTTATTTGCTCACGCAGCCCCGCTTCTTGAATGGCGGCATTGACTACATTGGATGCCAACGTTAAATAAGTGGCTTCCAGTTGAAGGCGCTGAACCCGCGCTTGCGCGGCCAGTGATTCCAAATGCCGGCGGATCCCACCGAATACATCCGGCGAATAAGACACAAAAACTTGGCCCGTATAGAGTGCGTAATCGTATTGATTGGATGCCAATACGCTGGTGAGTATATTGGCTGTTTGTTGCTTAGTCGGCGAAAACGAGACCCCCACGAATGGGAATAGTGCGCCTTGTTGCGCATATACATTTTCAAGCGCCCCGTGTAACGCGGCCTTCGCAACGCCAACACTGGGGTTGTGTTCAAAACTCGCCATCACCAAATCATTCAATGGCTTTGAATGAAACAGCTCCCACCACTGAGCGGGAATATCTTGGGCCGTGTTGAGGTGTTGTGTGCCCCCAAACTGGCTTTGGGTATTGGCCTTCAGTGTACCGTGTTGGTTTGATGTATACGATTGCGGTAACGCCGCTTTAGGCCTGGTATAGTTAGGCCCGACAACACAACCATTGAGCAATAAAAAATAAACCATGAGCACCCACTTTACGCCTCTCATCGCTGGCGCCTCCAGCCGAAGGATCCCCCACGGCGTTCGCAAAATCGCTCGATCGTAAAATAATAGGTTGGCAAAATAAACAAGGTCAGCAAGGTGGATACGGCCAACCCACCCACCACAACCGTAGCCAACCCGCGTTGAACATCGGTCCCCACGCCGGTTGCCAATGCCGCGGGTAGCATGCCAAACGAGGCGACCGTTGCCGTCATGAGAACAGGCCTTAATCGCTCAGATGCCCCGTCTACCACTGATTTTGCTAATTCTTGACGGGTATCCCGTACGCGTCGAATATTGGCAACCATGATGATTCCATTTTGAACAGACACGCCAAACAACGCAATAAAGCCAACTGAGGTCGCCACATTCAGGGTTTGCCCAACTAAATGCAACGTGATAAGCCCCCCCAACGTGGCCATGGGCACCACCCCTAAAATAAGGAATACCAAACGCAGTTTTTGAAATTGAAAGAACAGTAAAATGGCCATCAAGATCAACATCATCGATAAAATATACCCCAGTCGTTTTTGTGCACGTTGTTGGCTTTCAAATTGTCCCGCCCACTGAAGGCGAAAACGGTTCGAATCAAATTTCACTTCCGCATGAATGCGTTTTTGTGCTTCATTCAAGTAAGAGGTCAGATCACGGCCTCTGTTATCAATCCGCACCGTAATCAGCCGCTCATTGTCTTCATGCGCAATATTGCTTTCACCGGTTTTATATTCAATGGTCGCCAGTTGTGATAGCAATATTTTGGCCCCACTTGAACTATTTAGAAAAAGATGGCCCAGCGCCTCCGCGCTGCCTTTAGACGCTTTTGGAAAGCGCACTGTTGCATTGTAGATTTGATTATCCACATAGATTTTGGCCACCGGCGCGCCGCCCAGACCCGTTTGAATCAATCCCGTGACGTCACTGACGTTGATTCCATAACGCGCTATTTTCCCGCGATCGATTTTAATCACCATTTGTGGAATGGGTGGCTCTTGAAAAATAGAGGCCGAAGCGGTGCCACGAATGGTTTTTAAAATACCGACTATTTCATTGCCAATTCGGCGAGATTCGTTTAAATCTTGGCCATAAACGCGCAAGACCAATGGGCTGTGAGCCCCGCCAATCAAGTCGTTGACGTTATCAATAATCGGTTGACTGAGTCCCACCGAGAAACCGGGCATTTTTGAAAATTGTGCGTTGAGTTTGGCAATCAACTGCGCTTTGGTTTCCTTATCCGGCCACAGGCCATAGGCTTTCAAGCCAACAGGCACTTCCATATGTGATGGCGTCCATGCGTCTGTTCCTTCATCGCTGCGACCCAATTGCGTGACAACATACGAAATTTCCGGATACTTTAGAAGTGTTTCACGGAGTTCGCCGGCCATGTCATTCCCTTTTTCCAGGGAAAGCCCCGTCGGCATGTCCACTTGTAACCACAAGGCCCCTTCATCTAAATCCGGTAAAACCTCACGTCCTTCGGTAGCGCCTAACAAGATGACCGCAATGAGCACGAATAGGCCAACCGCATAAGCCATCACCGGGCGATCGAGCAACTGCGCCAATCGTGTGCGATAGCATTCGGTCAACCAGAGCAATGGACGGTTATGGAATACTTTTTGTGGTTTGTGAAGGGCCGTGTATGCAAGGCCTGGGATAAGGACCAATGAACAAATGAGTGCACCGAGCAATGCAAATGAAACCGTATAAGCCATGGGGGCAAACAATTTGCCTTCTGCCCGCTCAAAAGCAAAGAGCGGCAAATACGCTGAAATAATGATCAGGGTGGCAAAGAAAATGGGTCGCGCGACATAACCCGTTGTTTTCAGTGTGTCTTCCATGGACAGTGCGATCGCTGGATTTTCTTCCCGCCGACGCAAGATAGCTTCCATGACCACGATGGAGCCATTCACAATCACGCCGAAATCTATCGCGCCTAGAGAAAACAAATGAGCGGGCATTTGGGTTAAATGCATCAAAATAAATACGCAGACCAGAGCCGCAGGAATGGCGACGGCCGCCACCAAAGCCGCTCGAGGACTGCCGAGAAATAACATCAACACGAAGCAAACCAAAACAATGCCCTCAATCACCGTGTGGGTGACTTGATCAATGGTTCGCTTCACCAGATCATCACGGTCAATATAAGGCACTATCTTCACATCCAGGGGCGTTAAGGCCGCTTGCAGTGTATCGATTTTGGCATGAAGCCCATCTAAAACATGCGATGGATTTTCATGTTTTCGCATCTGCACAATGCCCTCGACGGTGTCGGGGTTATTGTTTTTTCCAACAATGCCTTCACGTTCCTGATGGCCAAACTGCAATTCGCCCAAATCACGCACCAATACAGGCACCCCTTTGGTTTGGCTCACCACCACCCACCCGAGATCGTCTAATCCGTGAATTTGCCCGATCCCTCGAACGATATAACTTTGCTCCCCGCGAGAAATTCGACCACCACCCGCATTGCTGGTATTGTTATTAATAGCAGTGACCACATCATTTAAAACAACGTGATACTGCTCCATTTTGACAGGATCTAGAATCAGCTGAAATTCCTTAGTAAGGCCGCCGAAATTTTTGACATCGGCCACGCCTGGCACTTGTTTCAAAGCGGGCATCACAACCCAGCGCTGTAGTTCCGATAACTCCATTAGATTTTTAGTATTGGATTCCAGAGTATATCGATAAATTTCACCGCCAGAACCGGTTAAAGGACCGAGGGATGGTTGTATTCCATTGGGTAAGGTGGCATTACTGATCTGATTTAGAACGCACCCACTAGCAAAATAGTCTTCGGCTCCTTCATTAAACACCAAGGTAATCAAGGATAGCGCAAAAGTGCTGCTGGACCTTAAAATAAATAAATCGGGCGTATTCACCAACGCACGCTCGAGTGGAATTGTGATTTGTTTTTCAATGTCTTCCGCGGAAAGGCCTGGCACCTGTGTGGTGACTTGGACCGTGACATCACTCAGCTCGGGATAGGCCTCCACCGTCATTTGTGTGCAGGCAATATAACCGTAAATCGATATAAAAACCGCAATACCCCAGGCTATATGTCTTCGTCGAAAACAAACGGCAATCAATTGATTAATCATTGATAAAAATCCCCCCCCGCACAGCGATGCGTTCACCTGCTTGCAAGGAGGACAAAACACGCACTTTATTTCCATCTTCCGAGCCCAGCTCAACGGCACGCCGTTGGAACGTCCATGGTGCGGTTTCAACATACACGGACGTCGTATCGTTGTTCATTAAAATGGCGGAAAGAGGAATCATCACCACGTCGGGCTGAGGGACAGACAACCGCACGGAGGCGTACATGTTGGGTTGCAATGCCCCATCTGGATTTGGAATGACCATTCGCGTTTGATTACGACGCGTATCTGCATCAAGAAAAGCATTCACAAACGCGACCTTGCCATGCAACACCTTGTTCGGGTAAGCAGGCAGCTCGATGGTTACACGCTGATTTTCAGCAATGAGACCCACTAAGTGTTCTGGAATGTTTGCCGTGACCCAAACGGTTTCCAGGTTTGATATGCTCAACAAAGGAGCCATGGGGGCGTTGATATAGGATCCTCTCCCGTAGTGGAGTGCGGTAACGCGGCCTTGTATGGGCGAATGAATGCGCAACTGGGCAAACCGATGATGGCCGAGTGCTTTTAGTCGTGCTTCTGTGCGATGCACTTCTGCCAGCGCTTGAAGATCTGCACTGAGTGCTTTTTGAACATCTTTGATGGCATTTCCACCGATGCGGTTGACATCACGCGCTCTTTTTAATGCATCAGCCGTCAATTGACGGATGCTGAGTGCTTTTTCATGGTCCGTACTGGCCTGTGCCAAATCTGGCGATCGGATGACCGCAAGCACTTGATTGCGCTGAACCACGTCGCCCAAATTGACGTTGAGCGCGATGAGGCGCCCGGTCAGGGGAGGGAGAACATTCACCGTGCGTGAAGGATCCGCCTCAACGGTTCCTGGCAATGAAATCCAGTGCGGTTCGTTTGAAGTGCGGACCGTTTTCAGTTTCATTTCTGCGCGCAAGGGCGAGTGCGGGGGAATAATAATTTGGTTATCTTGCCGCAACAGGATGGGTTCAGCAGGGGATTGATGTTTACCCGCCGCAATGGCCTGACAGCCTTTGAATAAAAAGACCATGCACATCAAGCCGATTAGCACGATGAGCCATATCACGACGGTTTTTTTTTGAGGCGAACATGTCGTGTATTTAGCGAGAATCGCATTTTTAATGCTCATTCAACACATCCTTGTTATTGTATTGGCGTTTTGTTCTAGTTTGGAGCCTCCATCTTGAGAGGGCTTCGTGTATTGAATCGAGGGTTTTAGTCCATTCCAATTAAATGAATCGCACTGATATTGCTTGTAGTCAGGGAGCGTTGTCAAGGGATTCCTGCGTTCGAAAAATCAGCCATGAGATTCGCTTGATACAGCCGATATTTTTCTGGAAAAACATGCTCATATATTAAGAATTCCGCGTCAGTCATGTGCTACAATTGATCATGTTAATTTTTTATTGAATCTGGAGCGTAAATTATGTTTAAAAACTCTCATTTAAAACAGGGGATTGATGTGTTAAATCATTTGTCAAAAGAGCACATTAACACGCCCCAGGAAGGATATTTTTCTGATCAAGATGATGTTTTTTGTTCATTGCGACAGAAGACTTTTGAGACTGCACGTCAATATCCTTCGCCCAAGCTGGTCATGTGTGTTGCCATGACTTTATTAAAAGTGAGCGCATGTCAAGAACTCTCTGTTCGATTTATGCTGGAATATTACAATCGGACTCACTCATCGAATTTATCGGTGATTTATCTTGGTAATATCAATAATCTATCGCTTGAAAATCATGCGGTTGTGTTCATTGGTTCAGTGAACCCTTCTGGAATGCTGATTCCATTTAATGCTCAAACATGGGGCGTTCAATTAAAGATGGATAGCCCCTTATTATCAACGAATGACTTTATGCTATCTCAAGACCATGCTGTTGTACTGGTTGATCCGCTCTTGATGGAAGCCAGATCAATCAAGGATACGCCAGGAAAATTTAATGAATATTGTCAAAAGCATCGCTTAACCCATCTATTGGGTGTGCAATCTTTTGCCGAGATTCTTCCTTCGTTAAACATCACACAAATCAATGAAAACGCCCAACGTGTTGCTGCAACTATTCGATTAAGCAATCCGTGTAATCTATCCTTCTTCAGCTCTTCCTCAAGAACGGGCTTAGATGCACTGCTAGGGGAAATATCGTTATCATGTGATGATCGTTCCGTGACGCAAGCCATTGCTGACCATCAATATTCTCTTTTATTACGAAAGCTTTGTTCGGGCGGAAAATATGGCTGGGTACAAAAAATATTAAGCCATAAAAATGATTTAAAAATCGAAATAAATCAACCTTCTACAAACGGAAAAACCGCGCTCGATTGGCTGGATTCAAGAACAGACCAGTCTCCAATAAAAGAAAACACAAGACGATTATTGTGCGAATCGGGCGCATTAAATCGTGTGCTTACGGCAAGCGCGCATGACGTTAGTCATGCACATGGAGTACAACAAAAAGCATGACCAGATAAAAGCCCTTTAAAAAAATATCCAGCCAACCGAGGTGATTCATGACTCGAGCCTAATCAACCAATTTTCGAGCCAAGGTTGCCACATGTTGTCCTTGAAACCGTGCGATTTGAAGTTCAATGGAGGATGGACTACGGCGTCCATCCGCACCTGCGATCGTTCCCGCGCCATAAGGTGAGCCACCTCGCATGGCACTTAAATCGGTGATTCCTTTTTCGGAATAAGGCACGCCGACCAGGATCATGCCATGATGAATCAAGGTGTTCCAGAATGAAGTAATCGTCGTTTCGTTGCCGCCGCCCGTGCCCGTTGAAGTAAACACGCTGCCTATTTTTCCAATCAATGAACCATTGTTCCACAAGCTTCCTGTTTGGTCGAGAAAATTCCGCATTTGGGCGGCCATGTTGCCAAAGCGCGTAGGCGTGCCAAAAATAATCGCATCATAATCAGCCAAATCAGCCGGCTTGGCAATCGCGGCCTTTTGATTCAATTTCACGCCTGCTTTTTCCGCCACGTCCAGCGGCATCGTTTCGGCAACACGTTTAAGATCAACCGTTACCCCGCCCACTGTGCATGCCCCCTCAACAACCGCCTGAGCCATGGTTTCAACATGACCATAACTAGAATAATAAAGAACTAAGATGTTAGCCATTGCGCACTCCTGTATGAAATATGAATAATGTCCGTTGATTTAAAGTTGACGACGCCCCTCACGCTCA
>JAOAUO010000190.1:10531-16420 GCA_030157565.1 Legionellaceae bacterium | reverse complement strand
CGCTCAATCTAAATGAATTTCTCTTGAGCCACAATAGGCCGGAAAACGCCCTCTTTTCGTTTGAAGAGTCTTGTGTTAGATTCATAACAAATCATCACGCTGGTGTTATCATGACAATCTTTCGTAAAATAGCAGAAGAATTTATCCTTGACGCAATAAAAAAAATACAAAATACGTCCATCAGTTACGATAACGGCACGCTCAATCGCGCACGAGCGTGGGCTTTATCTAAGGGAAGGGACCTTGAGTTATCCGCCAGCAAACGGATGCGTTTAGAACAACTAATAACGGACATACAAGCATTAGAACCCTCCGAAGATAGTGCAACCAAAGACAATCTGCTTGCCTTGATAACAAAATGCAAACAGGATCTTTTAGACATTTGTACGGCGAAAAAACACCATACCGGTTCCACTGAAATCGCAGTAACGGATGTACATGCGTTTATTACCGCAGCATATGAAAAAATTTGTGTTGATTTAAAATTAATCGACACGGATGCAGTCGACAACACCATCACCCAATTGAAATATTATTGCGCAAAAGCATGTGGGCGTTCTGTTTACGAACAGTGCATCATCAAATCCAGTCAACCGGTATTATTGACTCCTGAAAAAGAAAAGATTATTCAGAATACACTTGAATTTTCCACAGCAATTGACAAAACCATCAATGTGGCCAAAAAAAACACCCAGGAATCCTCGTTGACAAACGAGCAAGGCATCCAATTAATGGTGGATAGAGCCGAGTATATCCAGCGCGAGGTTAAAAAAATAGATCATCATCCCAGTAATGATTACGTGATTGAATACATGAATCAAGCCATTGAATCCTTCGCGCCTACTGTGCCGACGGCCGAGGAAGAACAGGATGAGGAAGCACAAACAAGCGACTCTTTTAACTTAATACCTATCGGATTTTTCTCTCCTGCATCAGCAACCTCAGGTAAAAAACCATCCACCAATCCAACCTCAGAAAAGAAAACCGAATCAAAGATGGTCTTCTCCATTCCATGAAAACCACTGAGCGCATCTCTCTGGGACAGCAAAAAATGAGCCTTTTCTCATGTTTTGCTGTCTAAACTTCAAGTTGAGATCAAGGACGAATGAAGTAAACCGTCTCGCCTAAATTTATATTGAAGGCTTATTTTTGTCCTCATCTGTAGGCCCTGACGAGGGGGGCGGCGGCGGAGACTGATCTCTGTGATTCTTCCAAAAAAAACCTTTTAAAGTGGTTGAATTGGATGAATGCCATGGTTGAGGCCGGTGAGAACGGTGGGGCATTAAATAAGCGGTTAATCGCATGTTTAAACGACTCGAATGGTTCTGAAATATTGCGTCGGAACCATGTTTTAGATCTGTTTTGTGAAAAGGTGTCGCTCAGGGCCGTTTGGTTATTATCCAGATAATCCCGCATCGATTTTAACGAATTCTCTTGATTAAAATGCTGCTTCATCTCTTCTATCTTACCGATTGCAGCACAAGCCCGTTTTTTTTGTTCACCATCTTGATTAGTATCCTCGCTTCGAGATTGGAGTCGCGCGGATACTTCAGTTGCAAACTCCTTAAATAATTTAATGACGTTCTCTTTGACTTGACCCTCGGCGGCCGCCTCCGTCATCGTTTCGCCAGAAACACTTGCTCCGTCATTGCGAGCGCCAGCGAAGCAATCCAGAGTGCGAGGCACAGAGACCTGGGTTGCTTCGCTGGCGCTCGCAATGACGGGTGGCGAAACGATGACCGATTCCGTATTGTCTACTGGATGAAGGGGAGCAGCCGCATCAGATAGAATTTGCGGCGACTCAATCACTGGAAAACCCGCATTCAGATGACGGGATATGTCATCAAACCGTTGCAGGGTTTCAGGCGGAAAAGGAGAGCGCTGAAGCGCCTGTTTCGTGCTGATCAATAGACTATCTAACTCACTTCGAAGGCTCGTTTTTTCATCCTCGCTGTTGGCATGAAACATTTTGATGGCCAATTTTAATAATTGATCCGCTATGGGTGTGATACTTCGTCGCGTTTCATCGGATACTGGAGTCGAAAAAGCGTTCGAATAATTTTGTAGCGAACGGTATTGATCGGGGTGCGATAAGATCCATGCCTGTTGCAATGCTGCTTCACTGGGGATTGGATTTGCCTCGAGGAACAAACTTATCTCATCTGGCAACCGTTTGTAAAATGTAGCTAATCTGTCCCCCTCTTTTCCAAAAACATGGATTGAATCCCATAAGTCAAGATGCGCTTTAATGTTCTCTTGATCTAGTGGTGGTACGGTTTCTACGAACGGGGATGTGATTGACTCACTTGAATCAGGGATGCTTGTTAACGTTTCTTGCTGGTTATTATAATAACGAATACATTCCTGCAGCATGTCTTTTGTTATAACCATCCGGAGAGAATAACGATTTTTATCAATCAGGACACCCATAAAACGCTCAATCCAGTCATCATTTAACTGATTTATTGTCTGATGACTTTCTTCAAGATATTCCGTTATGATCGTTTTAAGCTCATTTTCAGTGATGCCTAAATGAGCGAAATACATATACCCAATTTTAGCCGCAAGGTTATGTTCAGTGTGAGGCTTAAGGTTTGGATCTTTTTGAAAATCGCTCATGTCCAAATCATGAACAACAGAAGCAGGGGTGTTCGTGACGTCTGATTGCATCATTGTGTACGTTTCTTGTCTAAAAGTAATTAAGCTGGTCAACGCTGATTGAAAGTCAGCCGGATTAATCGCTTCCCCAAAAGCCAAAGCCAGAATAAACGGTTTGACCCTTTTGGCTAATTCGTTTGTCATCAACGTTCGCGAGAAAGCACGATCATTGGTGCGACGCCCCACCATCGTCATAGAACCGTCACCCAGCTGAAAAGGAAAAAGACTTTCAAAATCAAATCCTGAAAATCGTTCACTGTCGAATTTAAATAGAGTGCGTTCCTGTTGTCTATCTTTATCAAGATAACTGACCTCAGCGCCAAAACTACCTTTCCCTCCTGGCTGAGATTTGATAAGCAAATGACCTACTTTTAAGGCGGAGAGCGCGCGTCCTCGGCCCGGGATGTTGAAGTCATCTGGGCCATAGAGTTTGGCCGGTGGAATGGAATTCGGGTTTAGCTTCTCTTGTTTTAATAAAAAAATATTCAAAAAAGATAGCGGGTTATTTGCAAAGTAGCCATCCGTATGTGTTTCATAAATGTTTTTTGCAAATTGATTATCATTTGGCATCATGATGCTCCATCCAGGCCTTCGGTACGTGTAATGATAGCACACACGAACATACCGCTAGAGGCGCATGCGTTCCTATCCAATGATCACGCGTGCTTCGAGGCATTGGTAACCCGCGTAAGGTTTATGAGCGCATTTTATTTTGAGCACGCCAAATAATCACGCAAAAACGCAGGCACGCGTTGATCCAGCCAATACTCAGCCCGTCCAGGCACCCGCCCTGCAATGAACCCCACATGCCCCCCTCGACGACTGAGCTCAAGAGTGACCTGTGGTGGCAACGCATCCACACAAGGCAAAACATCCGGCGTCATAAACGGATCATCCAAAGCGTGAATGAGTAATGTCGGCGTTTTGATATGGATTATATATGGGAGCGAACTCGCTTCACGGTAATAGGCATGGACATGCGAAAAACCATTCAATGGCGCGGTCACCTGTTCATCAAACGTCCAAAAACAACGCAAAGCTTCCAGCGCCTCAATAGACCATGGCAACGCGTCTGGATATGCCTTCAATTTACGCCGAAAAACCGCACGCAAACGACCCAACAAGTGCTTTTGATACAGACGCGAAACGCCTTGGTTCATGCGATCAGCAACCAACCGCAATTGATACGGCACAGAGACCGCGACCGCGGCGTGCACCAACGATTGAGCCCCCTGCTCGCCTAACCATTTCAGCAAGACATTCCCGCCCAAAGACACCCCCACCAACGCTTTTTTGGTGTTGGGCTCCCGTGCGGCCAAGGTATTCAACAAGAAATCCAGATCGCCCGTGTCTCCGGAATGATAAGCCCGCGGCAAGCGATTGGGCTCCTCACTGGCTCCGCGAAAATGCATTAAAACACCACGCCAACCCGCACGGTGATAGGCTCGCAATTGGCCGGCCACATACGTGGAATCGACACTGCCGCCTAATCCGTGTAGCACAATCACCAACGGGGCGTCCGCCGGCAACCCATTGTTAGCCCAGGCCAAGTCAATGAAATCACCATCAGGGAGCTCCAATCGCTCCACGCGATCAATCGGCGCCTTCACCCGACGCATCAGTGTGGAGTATACCGTTTGAGCATGCGTGTTCGTCAACCACCACGCGGGTTTAAACGCACTGTTGACTATCATGCATCAGCCGTGTGATAGCGAGGGCTGAATTCATGCACGGCATCGACCAAGGCGGTCACGTGCTCAGGCGGCACATCTGGCGTAATGCCATGCCCTAAATTAAACACATGCCCGGAACCTGAGCCGTACGCATTCAATACGCACTCGACCTGCTCGCGAATGCATTGAACAGACGTGAGTAACACGGTGGGATCCAAATTGCCTTGCAAAGCAACGCGCGAGCCGACTTGAGCGCGCGCTGCAGTTAGATCACTCGTCCAATCCAGACTTAACGCATCACAGCCTGTATTCGCCAAGGCGTCCAACCACTGCCCCCCCCCTTTAGTAAACAAAGTAATGGGAATATGTGGGTGTTTTTGTTTGAGGGACTTCACAATGCGGGCCATGTATTGAAGTGAAAAGGCCTGGTAATGAGGTGTGCTTAAAATCCCACCCCAGGTATCGAAAACCATCAATGCATTCACACCCGCACGCACTTGTTCGTCCAAATACGCGGTCACCGCAGCGGTTAATTTAGTCAGTAATTGGTGCATGGCTCGCGGCTCGTTATACATCATCTGCAACACACGCTTGTAATCTCGGCTACTGCCCCCTTCAATCATGTAGCAAGCCAAGGTCCAGGGACTGCCGGAAAAACCAATTAAAGGCAAATCTGCGGGCATTTCTCGCCGAATCAAGCGCACGGCGTCCATTACGTATCCGAGATCATCGATCACCGCGGCATCCGGCAAGGCATCAATCGCCGCAACACTTCGAAGTGGGCGCGCAAAACAAGGCCCCTCGCCCTCAACAAACGACAATCCTAGCCCCATCGCATCAGGAATGGTCAGAATATCCGAAAATAAAATCGCCGCATCCAACTTAAATCGACGAAGCGGTTGCAGCGTGACTTCGCATGCCCATTGCGGATTTTTGCATAAACTTAAAAAATCACCCGCTTGTGCTCGCACTTGCCTATACTCAGGCAAATAGCGCCCGGCTTGCCGCATAATCCAAACAGGCGTGCGCGGCACAGGCTTTTGTTGTAAGCTTCGAATCAAGAGAGACTGGGTGATATCGGTCATAATACGCCTTTTACTCAAACCATAGAGCGTTGAATTCTAGCATGAAACGAGGAGAAATGATGAACGACCGCTTGCAGATTACAGGCTTAAGTGTCACGACACAAATAGGCATTCACGCATGGGAACAACGGATTTCACAAAAATTAGTATTGGACATTCAAATACCTGTTGATTTAAGCACGTGCAACAACGAGCTGGCGAACACTGTCGATTATGATGCGCTGTGCCAACAGGTGACCACGTTTGTGGAGTCTAACGCCTTTACGTTGATTGAAACGGTTGCCGAACAAGTGGCACAATTGATTAAAGACGCATTTAAAGTCGCCTCACTCACCGTGAGTGTGAGCAAACCACATGCCATTAAAAATGCGGGGAATGTGAGTGTAACGATCCACCGATAAGGGGTGACGTGTCATATTGAGACACCACCGGTGAATAGAACGATAAACCATCACGTCGCGCGGCCTGTTGAC
>JAOAUO010000190.1:338-10521 GCA_030157565.1 Legionellaceae bacterium | reverse complement strand
CCTGTTGACTGCTCGCAGGACTTAGCCCATCCGGTGATATGCCTTGTAATGCAATAGGCGATCCGGCCCTGCCCTCAGCCAACGCAACGGCGGCGTCCAAGGTGGGCGCATGATCCAACCATAAAGAAACCATCCCGAAAACCATAAAGGCCATCAATAACATCCCTGCTGTCAAAATGCAGCCACTACTAATGCCCACCGCCAAACCGGCCGTGAACGTCATGAACGGCACACTGAGCGTCCCGGTTGCAAGGGTTGATATCAAGACGCCACCCATGAGCAATGCGCTGGCCGCCACCAATAGTCCAATAGATCCATCGTGCGCCAAACATTGCTTGAACCTGGATGTCTTTTGATCCAGAGCCATGTCAATCGATACATTGACTCGATACGCATTGAACAAAACAAATAATGTGGTTGAAACCATGATAACGAGCGGTATCAACGAGAAAACCGCAAGACCTGCCATTGACAAGGTCAAAATACACAGCAAAGACGCCATGGCCCCATACAACAATAAGCCTTGATTCTGCAGGACTATTTTGTCTAAGAATCGATTAATGGGATGGTGTTGAAATAAGTAATCCAACGAGCCATTCAAACCAATGTCTGTAAAAAAGGCCGCTTTATCATCCGCGTTCATGGCGCAACTCACCCCCCCATGTTCACTCACCAGCCTAGCGCACGGCGCATCATTTAATCCATCCCCCACAAACCATAGACCCTTCGGATTGATCGAATGGGAGCGCATCAGACCGCTCAAGGTTTCTTCTTTTTGCTGAGGGGTTTGATCGGCATACACATCGTTTGAATCAAAGATGGACTCGTTTTGTTGATTAAACCCGCGCGCAGACAAAGCACTATCTCCCGTCAACAAGATTAAATGCTTCCCTTCTTTTTTTAAACGCCGAAGACCCGCGAGCACGCTCGGGCTGATTTCATGTTTAACCCAAATGATGCCCTGATAAATACCGTCTTCAGCGATATACACGGGTGAATAGCCCCGGGCGAATTGATCTTGAATGGATGCAGGCCATACGGTCGGAAACGCGATTCCGGATTGTTCTAAAAACGCAGCATTCCCAACATGAATCCGCTTGCCCTGAACTTGGGCTGACAATCCACGGTGATTGGAATCAATACAGACCCCGTGAATGTCGTTTATCATATTCGAGACCGTAGCCCCGTGTTCATAATAACGCACTATCGCGCTGGCAAGCGGGTGTTCAGCGCCGTGGTGTTTTTCTAAGAGATAAATTCGCTCCCATAGCCCATGCGAAATACCATCAGAGGATTCAACTTCACTGAAGCCCGTCGTCAAGGTGCCGGTTTTATCGAACACGATCGTATGGATATCATCCGATGAGCCGGTTAATCGGTCATTGCGTAACAAAATACCCTTTCGGCCACGATAATAGCGGCTCAACACCTTCGGCAATTCATGCGCAATGGCCATGGTGCATGGGCACACTGCAAATAAAATACCCGTCACATTTTGCAATAAAACAGACACCGTAAACGTTCCAAACACGACTGGTGCTAAAATAGAGGCCAAAACACCCAGGCCAATCAACCCGCTATATAAGTAAAGAAACGTCTGATTGGGCTTTGATTCACGCGTTTCATTCGCACGATTGGCAACAAATAACAATTGATTGACCGTGCTGTTGTATGCATCGTTCATCGCATAGACCGTCACCGTTTGGCTCAAATTGACGGCACCTGCAGGAACAAAATTCAAGGGCCGCTTGCCTTGTTGGTGCTCTCCTGTTAACACGGAAGCATTGACTTGCGTGTGTCCCTGTAAGATCAAACAATCCACAGGAAAACATTCACCGCGCCTCACTTGAATGATCATTCCTTTCTTTAGTGCGTTTTTTTGTTCCATGAAAACCGGCTGTTCCAGAACACTCGGCATATCATGTAACAGTTGTTCCAAGGTGCATGACGCTGAATCGATCCTCGTTGACCACTCCAATTGCTGTTCTGGTGACAATGAATAGCGAGGGTACGCTGAAGCCATCTGTGGAAATAATGCGTTCATGCCACTCAACTGCATTTTTTTCAAAGCATTCGACACCCGTCGTTTGAGCTCATCCATGCCATTGATGACGAAGACCAGCACGACCGGCATGATAAAATTCATCCATATCATGGGGAACCCACCCATTAAAGGCATCGTGATGGCGTGATAAAGCGTGTGTGTCAAAGACAGCAACCAACCGAGCGTAATGGTTGTTGCCATATTATAGGTGTTTTTATTACGTAAATTATTATAAAAATCAATCAGGTAGTGTCTTGCGGTAAATGCCGTGGTTAAAAAAGAGAGCCCCGTCAGGGCCATCGTTAGCCACAATGAGGGCGGGAAAATGACCGATAAAGCCATGATGCATCCCATCGCTATCATGTTCACGAGCATATTGAGCTGATGCACGTGATTGGATGGCTCGGATGAGCGCGTGCTCACGTCATCCATGACGTCAAATCCAACGTCGCCTAAACTCCGTTTGAAATATGCGGCCATTTCAACGCTCCGCTCTCCCAACTCGTGCGCCTCGTGCTCATCGCATTCAACCAGGATGGATACGCGATGAAGGCCTAAAGTATGAGGTTCTGCGTCTATGATGAGGTGTGCCGAAAGCGGGAGGATACGGTCTTGTTTTAGCGCGTGAAGGCCCGTCTCAAGAGCCCCTTGAATCGTCACGCCGCAGCCTTGATGGCACATAATACCGGGGATTAGAAAAATATCTCGGAAAAGGATTTTTTTAGTCATAAATCCACACAGGGAGGTTTATGTTTATGCATCCATTCGACGAATCATGCCCATGATGTGCTCACGACGAGCAAATGCGAGCAATATTTGTTGCGCTTGCGTACGTGATGCGAACGGACCAATGGTCACCCGATACCAATTGACACGTTGTTGCATCGTGGAACTGAGCTTCACATCAAATCCTTTCATGGCCAACGAAGCCTTCATGCGCTCGGCTTCCTGCAAGCTTTTAAACGAGCCCACCTGAATCAAGAAGGCATCTTTATTAGATGCCACCATCGCAGGAATTTTTGCAACAACGGCCGGCATCGGGTTTGTCGATGCAAGGGCCGTCGTAGGTGCGAGCGGTGCATGCAAAGGCAATGCGGGCGTTTTAACGGGTAGAACGGCGACGGGTTGCGGCGCTGGAACAGGAGCGGGTCCCGCGACTTGTTCTTTTGCTAGCAAGGTATAAAATTCAAATTTGGGCTTCGGCAATGGTGCTGGCTCAGCACTGGTTCTCAAAAGAATTTGAGAGGTTGTTTTCGCGAATACATGCCCCCCCAGCCACCCACTGAGTCGAGTCAGATCATAGACCGAGGCACTCAAATAACCAGCAACAAAAAAAACAAACCCAAACAGCAACTGCCCAAGCAGATTGCCGCGATGCTGCGTTGTGTTCTTTCTTCTGTAATTTCCAGCCATTACATACTCTCAGGAGCCGAGACACCCAGCAATTGCATGCCATTATACAGGACTTGTCGCACGGCTTTCAACAAGCACAATCGCGCACATCGAAGAGACATGGGCTCACACAACAGCGTGACAGCATTATAGTAACTATGCAACCCTGTTGCCAGCTCCCGTAAATAATAAGCGATTTGATGAGGCTCGCATGTTCGAGCAGCCGATTCAATGATTTCAGGGTATCGCCCCACCAACAACACCAACGCCTGCTCATGGGGCTCAGTCAATTGGTCCAGCGCAAGCAGGCCTGCCGCCTCATCCCAACTCAATCCTCGCTCGTCTAATTGCCTCAGGACGCTGCAAATGCGTGCGTGTGCATATTGAAGATAATAGACCGGGTTATCACTGGATTCAGATTTAGCTAAATCCAAATCAAACTCCATATGTTGTTCAGGCTTTCGCATCACATAAAAGAAGCGCGCCGCATCGCGCCCGACTTCTTCACGCAGTTCTCGCAGCGTGACAAATGACCCACTACGGGTCGACATTTGTACGCGTTCGCCGTGTCGATACAAGGTTGCAAATTGCACCAACAACACATCCAATGCGTTCTCATCGTGACCCAGCGCATGAACGGCGGCTTTCACACGTGTCACATACCCATGATGATCGGCACCAAAGATATCAATCACCCGATCAAACCCTCGATCGTATTTGTTCCAGTGATAAGCCACATCGGATGCAAAATATGTATTTTGTCCATTGGCTCGCACCAATACCCGATCTTTTTCATCACCAAAATCGGTCGCCTTAAACCACAGCGCGCCCTCATGCTCATACGTATGACCGGCGTCTTTCAGTGCCTGAATGCCTTTATCAATGGAGCCGTCATCAAACAACAATTGTTCAGAAAACCAACGGTCATATTCGACGCCAAATTCAGCTAAATCCTGCTGAATATCGGCTAACACACAATCCAATGCTTTTTGATGAAACATCGCAAAACCAGACGCGCCTAATAATCGTTTGGCACAGTGAATCAACGCATCAATGTACAGCTCTTTATCGCCACCCTGCGGCTCATCCGCAGGCAGCCCTTCAGAAACAACATACCATGCATGCACAAAATCACGGCCGTGCGTGGCGATCAATTCATCCGCCAACGCATGCACATAATCACCTTTATAAGCATTGGCTGGAAACACAATCGGCTCGCCACACAAGGCTAAATAACGCATCCACACGCTCACGGCCAAAATATTCATCTGCCGGCCGGCATCGTTCACGTAATACTCGCGACTCACATCAAAGCCTGCCGTTGTGAGTAGATTGGCCAAGGTTGCACCAAAGGCGGCACTTCGGCCATGTCCAACATGCAGCGGTCCGGTTGGGTTTGCCGAGACATATTCCAGTAAAACGCGCTTGCCTTGGCCCATTTGGCTATGGCCAAATAAACGACCCTCGCTTAAAACAGTCCCGATGACCTGCGCGCGCGCGCTGGCCTGCATAAAGAAATTAATGAAACCAGGCCCTGCAATCTCAACGTGATCAAGCAAAGGGTGCGTTGCCAATGCCTGCACAAAACGCTCGGCAAATTGACGCGGCGGCATGCCACAAGGCTTGGCCAACATCAACGCCACATTGGTTGCAAAATCACCGTGACTGGCGTCCTGGGTGCGTTCCACTTTCACATCCACCGATAAATCGCTTGGAATGTCACCGGATTGAATCAATGCGAGTCGTGCTTGTTCTATTAATTGTTCAACTATGTGCTTCATATATGATTTCTTTCGTCAAAAATACGGTTATTATGGGCTTTTTTATGCCTGTTGCAAGCCAAGGGCATCCAGAGATTCCAAACGCCTCATTAAAACGGAATCATCAAATGTTCATCCAATGCTTGTAACTGCGTTTTAAATTGCGCTTGGATATCTCGCAACGCCAAATCATCTTGCGCTTCAAATCGCGCGACAAGACAGGGCGTTGTGTTTGAAGCGCGCACCAACCCCCAGCCAGAAGCAAACTCGACCCGTAATCCATCAATCACAATCAATTCAGCATCCGGGAAACTCGCCTCGGCACTAAACCGTTGCATGAATGCAAATTTTTCATCATCCATGATAGGGATTTTAATTTCAGGCGTATTGACACTGTTTGGAATGGACAAAAACTGTGTGTGAACCGCGTCTGATGACCGACTTAAAATTTCCAATAGTCGACACGCACTATACAGCGCATCATCAAAGCCGTACCAACGATGATGAAAGAAAAGATGCCCACTCATTTCACCGGCAAGGGCTGCGTGTTCTTCTTTCATCACGCGTTTTACAATCGAGTGTCCTGTGGGGCACATTTTAGCCACCCCACCGGCTGTTGTAATCACAGACGCTAAATGGCTAGAACATTTGACGTCATAAACAATCGTAGCCCCTGGTATCTGCTGAAGCACATCTCGCGCATACAGCATCATTAGTCGATCGGGCCAAATCAGTTCACCTTGATTGGTCAAGACGCCTAAGCGGTCCGCATCGCCATCAAATGCCAAGCCGATATCGGCTTCATGCAGCTTGACGGCCGCTCTTAAATCCAACAAATTCGCTTCAACAGTAGGATCGGGGTGATGGTTTGGAAACCGGCCATCCACATCACAATATAATTCAATGACCTCACATCCCAATTGTCGAATGACCTCAGGCACGATAGGCCCGGCAATGCCATTTCCGCAATCCACAACCACTTTGAGTGGTCGCTGAAGGGTCACGCCTGAGACAATGCGTTGCATGTAATCATGGATAATATCAAAGTCGCTTGAACGCCCGTGACCATCGATGAATTCACCGCGAACCACCAAATCACGCAGCAATTGAATATCCGCGTGCGCCAATGTAGTCCCTGCCAGGACCATTTTAATGCCATTGTAATCGGCCGGATTGTGACTGCCGGTGACCATCACCCCACTGTCAATGCCATGCACATGGGTTGCATAATACAAAACAGGGGTCGCCACCGCGCCTAAATCCACGACATCGATGCCACTGTCCAAAAACCCTTGTTTTAAGGCCGCTGCCAAATGATCACTCGTTAAACGGCCATCTCGCGCCAATAGCACTTCTTTGCGGCCGATTGCGTGCAATCGGCAACTAACCGCGCGCCCAATGCTATAAAAGGCATCATCATCCAATTGTTCACCAATGAGACCTCTGATGTCATAAGCCCGAAAGACTTGCGGGTCAATTTGTCGCGGTTGATAAGAATGTGTTGAAATCATCATGCTCTCCCTGAACTGCCAAATCCACCCTGCCCGCGGCTGGTTTCAGTAAACGAATCCACCACACTGAAGCCCACCCGCACGACCGGCAGAAAAACCAATTGCGCAATGCGATCACCTGGATTGATGGTAAAATGTTCTTGATTGCGATTCCAGCATGATATTTTTAATTCGCCTTGATAATCCGAGTCAATCAATCCCACTAAATTACCCAACACAATCCCGTGTTTATGCCCAAGCCCCGAGCGTGGCAATATGACCGCCGCCAGGCCTGGATCTGCGATATAAATGGAGAGCCCAGTGGGTAGCAAAACGGTTTCATTCGCGGCTATTTGCAAAGGCTCGTCAATGCAAACCCGTAAATCCAGGCCGGCCGAACCCGGCGTTGCATAACTGGGCAAAGCAATCGTGTCACCGATGCGAGGGTCTAAAATTTTTAGTTGTATGGGATATTCCATGCGTGCTCTCCATCATTCATTGCGCGACATTTTGCAGATATTCACCAAGAATAGCAATCAACTGGCCTGCTAGTCGCGTTTTATTGGTTTTTTTAAGCTCAATCTGATCGCCTTTTACTAAAACCGTGACTTGATTGTCATCCACATCAAACCCCAATCCCGCTCCCACTTGATTCGCGACCATCATATCCAATTTTTTCACGCGTAATTTTTCAGCCGCGTGCGCAAGCAGTTGCGTGGTTTCCGCAGCAAAGCCCACCACAAAAGAGGCCTTCCCACTCTCAGCAACAGCCGCTAAGATATCAGGATTCAATGTCAAGGTCAGCGTGTCTGCCGCTTGCTTTTTAAGCTTCGTTTTGGCCGGGCATTGTACAGCATAATCACCGACGGCAGCCGCCCCAATAAAGATCATACCGGGCTGCAACTGCTGCATCACCGTATCGAACATGGCGCGCGCTGTATCAACCGAATAAAAAGCCACGCCCTCAGGAGGCGGCAAAGCGCTAGGCCCACTCACCAACGTGACCGTGGCTCCCGCCATGCGCGCGGCAATCGCCAAAGCATATCCCATTTTGCCTGAGCTTCGATTGCTGATATATCGAACGGGATCAATCGCTTCGTGTGTAGGACCTGCGGTAATCAAGACATGCAACCCACGCAAAATCGGCGGCACATCCTGTAGGCGCAAAGCGGCGATAATGGCATCCACTTCACTCATCCGCCCCAATCCATACTCACCACACGCCTGAGCCCCTTCTGCAGGGCCCACCATCAACACACCACGCCGCACCAGTTGTTGAACGTTCGCTTGCGTTGCGGGGTGCGCCCACATGCTTCGATTCATCGCAGGACACACGATCACCGGGGCTTCGGTCACCAAGTAGATGGTGGATAACAAATCATCCGCCAAGCCATGCGCCATTTTTGCCAAACAATGGGCCGTAGCCGGTGCAATCAGCAAATAATCCGCCCAACGAGCCAATTCAATATGCCCCATCGCGCGCTCGGCTTCTGAATCAAACACCTCAGAGCGTACCGCGTGCCCACTCAAGGCCTGCAGGGTCATGGGCGTAATAAATTCCTGAGCCGAAGCCGTCATCACGACGCGCACGCTCGCACCCAATTGCGTTAACTCACGCACAAGATAGGCCGACTTATACGCCGCAATCCCACCACAAACCCCTAAAAGTATCTTTTTATTTGCAAAATCTTGCATCGCTCATCTTTTTTAATAACAATACCCGTGATCAAAACACAAACCTTGCCATAAAGGAATAAAAAATGACAAGCCAACCGCCCACACGCGAATTACGCGTGCGTGAAAAACTATTAGCCTATGGCGCACAAAGCCTGTCCGACACCGAATTATTGGCCGTGTTCATCAGCTCAGGCGGCGCCAAACAATCCTGCGTCCAGCTGGCTCATGGCCTCACACAACACTTAGGTGATCTTCGCGCGATTCTTAATGCTGATTCAGAAACTTTTCAACAAGTGCCAGGCCTTGGCGTGGTGCGTTATCTGCAATTGCAAGCGGTACGTGAAATCTGCCGCCGCAGCGATTGGATAAGCCTTCAGAAAGGTCTGCCGTTAACCAATACCCAAGACGCGCATGCTTTTTTGAAGCGTCAATTACGGGATAAAAAAAATGAAACCTGTGTCGCTATTTTTTTAGATAACCAACACCGCGTTTTAACCTATGAAGAATTATCCACCGGCACCATTCATGCAGCCTCCGTGCACCCCCGCCCCATCATTGATCGCGTTTTAAAATTAAATGCCGCCGCCCTCATACTGGCCCACAATCACCCATCTGGATTAGCCCATGCCAGCCGGCATGACGTAACCGTCACGGAACGATTGCGAGATGCGTTGGCCTTGGTAGACGCACGGTTGCTGGATCACTTGGTGATTGGTGACAATGAAGTGTACTCTATCATGAGCGAAACGAAATGGCCGTGTCATTAGGTTATTGGCGTTTGGACAAAACGACATGCATGTTTTTGCATGTCGTTTCGTACAAACTGCAGTAGAATGGCAACAAGCTATTTTTCAATCTGGTTTTGAGTATGAAATCATCATCGCAATCGCGCCCAGGTCGTTTTTTTATTTTCCAAAATGACCATTTACTATTATTGAAAAAGAATAACGCATTGCCCAGCCATACCGATCATGCAACCATAACGCCTCATATTTTAAGGCATTTGAGTCTGGGATGTTGGGATGATACAGACTACTGCTGCACTGAAATCAGTCCGGAAGCCGTCATTTCAGATCATCTGGATCGGCTGCCATTGAAACAAGCCTTGTCCTTGTTGAGTCATGACCTGTATGGGCTCGCCGTCAAAGCACACGCCATCATGCATTGGGATAAAAATCACCCATTTTGCAGCCGTTGTGGTGCGGTCACAGCGCGTCCAACGCAAGCCTTTGAGCGGGTGTGTACGGCCTGTGGGCTCCGTTTTTTTCCTCGTATATCGCCCGCCATCATTGTACTCATCAAAAAAGAGGACCAATTGCTAATGGCACGCAGTCCGCATTTTCCACCCGGCGCTTATAGCCTGATTGCAGGTTTTGTCGATCCGGGCGAGAGCATTGAAGAAGCCGTACACCGTGAAGTGCTAGAAGAAGTCGGCTTAACCATCAAAAATTTATCCTATTGGGGTTCTCAGCCCTGGCCTTTTCCGGATTCATTGATGCTAGCGTTCACCGCCGATTATGCATCGGGTGAAATCATCATGGAGCAAGATGAAATTGAAGATGCGGGCTGGTATCCATACGATCAATTACCAGGCCTACCCTCCTCAACCCTGAGTATTAGCATGAAATTAATCGAGGATTTTATTTGCCAAACGAAACGAAAAACAGCCTGTTAAAGAGCGGGCCCGAGCTCGCGCTGATATTAAATACGCTGCAAGCGCATGCGCCCCATGGGCGCTCATTGTTCATCGATCCGACGATCAATTGGTCATTATTTTACAGACTGGTGCGTCGTCATCGCGTGTGGCACACTGTGCGCAA
>JAOAUO010000190.1:0-328 GCA_030157565.1 Legionellaceae bacterium | reverse complement strand
CGGTCAATCACTCCGAATCAACGATCCCCATTGCTCAAGCACTCTCAAACCATTGTCAACGCGATCAACGGCGCATCCTCATTACCGCAGGTGAAACCATCCGCATTGCACGCGCATTCGAAAAAAAAGCCATCGCTCACTGTTTTGTAAAAGGCACACTGCTCAACGTACATCTTTATGGCGGGCTCAATACCCGTCCTTGTAAAGACATTGATGTTTGGGTGGATGCAAACACTTACGCCGAAGCCATGGCGACACTCATCGAATTAGGCTATCAAAAAACATACCCAACCTATGACTTAACCGGCTTTAAAGAAGCATATTATCT
>JAOAUO010000189.1 GCA_030157565.1 Legionellaceae bacterium | reverse complement strand
GGGTAGCTCATGTTAAGAAAAAGAACCCTACGCTCCAAGCCGATTGCTGATATCAATGTGGTGCCTTACATTGATGTGATGTTGGTTTTATTGGTTATCTTTATGGCCACCGCTCCTATTTTGACACAAGGTGTGACGGTGGATTTGCCTAAAGCAGCCAGTTCTGCTTTAAAAGCCGCTGACCGGGAACCGATTATTGTGTCCGTCAACCGAGAAGGCGAGTATTTTTTAAACATTGACACCCATCCCGAGTCGGTTATACAACCACACGAATTGATGGTGCGCGTGGCGGCTGAGTTAGAATTGGCTCATCAATCCGGACAAGCCTTGAATGTCTTGGTTAAAGGTGATCAAGGGGTGGCCTACGGCCGGGTGGTTAGCGCCATGAGTGTATTAAAGCAAGCGGGAGCTACGCAAGTGGGATTGCTAACAGACTCAGCCGATACGACATCTGAGGATCGAGGATGATGCAATCACGCAGTTATCGAATCGCATTTGCGTTCGCTATTTTGATGCATTTATCACTCGTGATCTTCTTGTTATCAGAAAATACGCATGAGAGGCCTGTCTTAAAGGCCGAAGTGAGAAATGAAGCCGGTCAGTCGTCACCTCTGCCTATCACCCCTACGCCAACCGAGCCCATTCAAGCGGTGAGCGTAGACAATCAAGAGATCATGAAGGCCGTCAATCAATTGAAAAATGAGCGTGCGCGTGCTGTGCAAGCTGAACAAAGTCGGCAACGTGCTTTAACACAACAAATGGAATTGGCGCGCCAGCAACGGGTTCAAGAACAACGTCGGTTGGAATCATTAAAGCGCGAAACAGCAGCATTGGCCGTTGCGCAAAAAAAGAAACGATTGGAAGAAGAAGAGCATTTGAAATCGTTGGCACAGAAAAAAATACAAGAAGAAAAGCGTTTGACTGAGATGAAGCAAGAACAAGCCCTTTTGCAAAAGAAACAACAAGAACAAAAGAAAATGGCTGAGTTAGAAAAAAAGAAGGCTGATGAATTAGAGAAAAAGAAAGCCGATGAATGGGCGCGAGCCAATGCCGCGCGTGCAAGTCAAGCAAAGGCCGACCTTGCTAAAGCCCAAGCCGTTCAAAAACAGCAAGCGGCAGCACAGCAGGCCGTTTTGGATGCAGCCAATGCAGCCCGAGTTGCAGGTGAGGTGGATAAATACAAGGCTTTGATCATAACGGCCATTAGCCAACAATGGATTTTACCTCAAAACGCAGACAGTTCGATGTCTAGCCAATTTCGTATTCGGTTAGCACCCAATGGAGCGGTACTCGAAGTCAGCTTAACGCGCAGCAGTGGGGATGCTATTTTAGATCGATCTGCGCAATCCGCGATTTATAAAGCCTCGCCTTTGCCAGTACCCAATGATCCGACTACATTCAATTTGTTTAGGGACATTAGTTTAACCGTACGACCAATCAACGCTCGAGGGTAATCGCATGATGAATCGTTTTATAACCGCCTTTTTTATATCCGCGGTACTGAGTATATACAGTACTTGTGCCTTGTCCTTGGATCTTGAATTAACGCAAGGGGTGAATGCGGCACTTCCCATTGGCATCAATTCATTTGGTGCCGATCATGCCGCGCAATCGTTGACCGAGGTGATTGACAACGACCTTCGCATGTCTGGACAATTTAGACTCATCCCGTCTTCACAAAACGGCGAACAGCCCGTTGCCCTTTGGCAACGTGCGGGGGCTGATAGTGTGCTCTCGGGGCGCGTGAGTCGTCTGGGTGGGAATCGACTGGACGTGCGGTTTGAATTATTGGATGCGGCGGCACAAGGGCGTTTGTTGTTGTCAAAAAGTTATCAGATCAGTGAAGAACAATTGCGCGCATTGGCGCATCACATCAGTGACGAAGTGTATCAAAAATTAACCGGTGAACGCGGCGTTTTTTCAACGCGAATTGCTTATATTTTGGTAAAAAGAGCCATAGGCAGAACGCAATACTCCTTGGAAGTAGCCGATGTGGATAGTAGCAATCCGCATAGCTTGTTGGTCTCTTCTGAACCCATCATGTCGCCTTCGTGGTCTCCTGATGGAACAAAAATTGCGTATGTCTCGTTTGAAAAAACACGTGCTCAAATTTTCAGCGTGGAAGTGGCAACTGGACGTCGCCGTTTAATCACCGATTTCCAAGGCATTAATGGAGCACCGGCTTGGTCTCCTGATGGTCGACAACTGGCCGTGGTTCTTTCCAAAGGAGGGACTCCTAAGGTGTATACAGTGGACTTAGCGACAGGCGCCATGATGCAACGTACATTTGGTGGTTCCATTGACACCGAACCGCGCTATTCGCCAGATGGACGTTCGTTGCTCTTTACATCCGGTCGTGGCGGTTCGCCTCAAATTTACCGACTGTCTCTTGCTGATGGTGGAATCAGTCGTATCACATATGATGGCAATTACAACGCGCGTGCTTCCTATACCCCGAATCAGCAATACATCGTCATGCTTCACCGTGAAGATGGGCAATTTAATATTGGTCTGCAAGACACGAGAACAGGCCGCATCACCCCATTGACGCATTCACAAATGGATGAGTCCCCCTCGATTTCACCCAATGGTCGGTTGATTTTATATGCGACTCATTACCAGAACAAAGGCGTTCTGGCCGTTACCTCACTGGATTCACGCATTCAAATGCGATTGCCATCGCGAGATGGGGATGTGCAAGAACCCGCTTGGTCTCCGTTTTTAGGGTAAAGTGTTACCATTCAATATTGGACATTGGACAAAAGAACATGCAAAAAGACGCATGTCCTTCTGT
This sequence comes from Legionellaceae bacterium, assembly GCA_030157565.1. GTDB lineage: Bacteria > Pseudomonadota > Gammaproteobacteria > Legionellales > Legionellaceae > DDPF01. The sequence goes on along the minus strand of JAOAUO010000189.1, from coordinate 1,820 downwards.
CCATGATAATGGGTTAATGGGGCATGGAGAACACTTGGCGTATTTAATCGAGGGTTTGCGATAGAGAGCAGAATGACGTAAACCTTCGATTAAATACATGGAGCGCTCTAAATATTCAGGCGCTGATTACATTTGGACGAAATGACGTGCGTGTTTTTGCATGTCGTTTTGTCCAAACTCCAAATTCAATAGGAAAAATGAATCATGATAAAGTATGCAGTGTTAATGATGATGCCGTTATTGGCCAATGCGTGTGCGCATGATGAGGCGTACTATCGTGTGCACATGCCCCAGTTGCAAACCGTGTTGAACAAATGCCCCGACAGCGCACCTGTGGGCGTGTCTTGTGTTCAATTACAGAAAATTGCACTGCGCGCGAATGAATTGGGAGATGAATTGCGTTCTGATCCACAAGGGTTTGGTCAGAAAATATTGGCCTTACAAGAAATCATGTCGCAAGATAACGCGTCGCTTAAAAAAAATCACCATCAGCCTGCCTTGCAAGAATCGATAGCGCAACATCAAACGCAGCTGGACGAGCGGTTAGCGATTGTGAAATGGTTGGAATCACCTAGGGTTTCTTGATGCGCATATTGGTGAGTAATGACGATGGTGTGTCTGCACCAGGCCTTCAGGTGTTGGCCAATACGCTTTCCCTCATTGCCGAGATTGATGTGATTGCACCAGACCGTAATCGAAGTGGCGCGAGCAACTCTTTAACCTTGTCTCACCCATTGCGCGTGAAGCGATTGGACAATGGATATCATAGCGTGGAAGGGACTCCAACCGACTGTGTCCACCTCGCATTAACCGGTTATTTTGATACCATGGCGGATATGGTGGTCAGCGGTATTAATGATGGTGCTAATTTAGGAGATGACGTGCTGTACTCCGGTACGGTGGCTGCCGCGATGGAGGGCCGATTTCTTGGGCTTCCCGCTATCGCCGTTTCAATGGTGGGCTCCAACATCAAACATTTTGACACGGCAGCCGAAATAATACGTCAATTGGTTATTCAATTGAAAACCCATGCGTTGCCTTCTCAAACCATGTTTAACGTGAATGTACCGGACTTGCCTTTGCATGAAATAAAAAGCGTCGAAGTGACGCGGCTTGGATCTCGTCACCGTGCAGAACCTTTGATTAAAGCGCGTGATCCTCGAGGGCATCCTATTTACTGGGTCGGGCCGCCGGGGGCTGCATCCGATTCAGGCCCCGGAACTGATTTTTATGCCGTGAGCCGAGGCTCGGTGTCCATCACGCCGATTCATTTGGACATGACCCATTATAAAATATTTGATGAAGTGGCCACATGGGTGAGCGGGCTCTCTGTAGGGTGTGCATCATGAAAATATTTTCTTACCTCTATGAAAAAACGATTGGGTGGTCGGGTCATCGGCACGCTCAATATTATTTGGCGGGCGTGTCTTTTATTGAATCGTCCATTTTTCCGATCCCTCCTGATGTCATGCTGATTAGCATGGGATTGGCCCTGCCAAAGCGATCGTGGCACTACGCTTTGATTGCCACGTTGTTTTCGGTGTTGGGTGGCATGTTAGGCTATTTAATCGGCTTTTACTGTATTGAGCTGGTTGAGCCCTATATTCTTGCATCGTCTTATGCGTCCAGTTATCAGCAAGTTCACCATTGGTTTTCGCAATATGGAGTATGGATGGTGATCGTGGCCGGATTTACGCCTCTGCCTTACAAGGTGTTTACGGTCACCGCGGGCGCCATGCACATGGCATTCTTGCCGTTTGTTCTGGGCTCGGTGATTGGCCGGGGAGGGCGGTTCTTTTTAGTGTGTGGATTGTTATATT
>JAOAUO010000188.1 GCA_030157565.1 Legionellaceae bacterium | reverse complement strand
ACTGGGATGTGGTCCGAGGTTCCTTTCTCTGTTACACCAGCCAGCCGAACAGCGAGTGCACCGCCGTTTTGCTGGAATTGGCTCACTGGGTGTGTCGTTATGACCATTCACAAGGCCTATTCAGTGCTCTTTTAACCCGATTAATGCCCTCCATCCAGGCAATCAGCACCACACGCACTCACTTGGACGTCGTCTACTATGAAGACGAAACAACCACTCAGCAGGCATATCCTGTTCCTGATTTTAAAAACGAGATTCAATCGATTACCGATATTGAACCGTTCAAGCAAATGCTCTACACGCATGTTTTATCGGCCGATGGTGAGTCACTGATTCCCGTATCCTTATTGCTTGAATTAACACTCGATGCCGAGAAAAGGCCGCTTATTAAACCGTATATCCCATCGGAAAAAGAAGAAGAGGTCTCCGCACAGGCCATCCCAACCCATCCTGCCGCTCCTATCAATCAAACACCTGACTCTGAATTCAACCGCTTAATCCATCATACCCCGCTCACACGACACATTTTGAAGGCTCAACAGGATTATGAAGGCGTTTTAAGTCAAAACGTAGGCAGTCTCAACAATGCGTTGCGTGCCTTAGGCGATGGACTGTTTGCGGGCAGTTCTCATGGAGGGGAAGGACAAACACTCAATGCATCAGAAAAATCTTACGCCGCTATTATCGAATTTATGGAATATTATAATCGCTTGCCTAAGGCGGTTGTCGAGCAGATCCCTTCTGATCTGCTTAAGATCATCGATAACATCCAACTCTTAGGTTCCGATCGCCGTCAGAATGACATGACCAAGATAACCACCAATGTTCAAACGTGTGTAGGAGTAATGGCGGGAAATATCAGGAAGCAAGTGCGCAGATATGAAAAAGAACTCAATCAAATCGGCGTGCTTGATTTAAACGACCCCCAAAGACTCAAAGCCATTCATGACGCAAAATTAGATTTTTCAAAAGCCAAATCAACCCTACGGGATGCGATAGCGAATCACGATTATGCAATAGCCGCACAAGAAGAAGCAAAAACAGGCGCTATTGATAAACTGGATATGACGATTGCCGCCATTCAAACATTGGGTGTCAAGGCTATTTTTGACATCAATCCAGAACCGCTCACGCGAGGAGGACCCGAAGCCTTTAAACAATGGATGCGTCCATTACCGTCCGAAATTCAAGCTCAATTTTATCGAGACTTAAGACCTTATTGGGTTCATATCATCAAAGACATCAAAGATTGTAAAAACATCCTCGATTTTGTTCGCGACATGAATCCGGAGTTCCCCCCTGTGGTGCTGGCTTCTTTAGAGAATCATTGGCCTCAGATCGTCCACTCTATCCAGGATTTTATAACCATTCAGACATACATTGGTCAGAACCCGGCTCAAATCAAGGCGCTCATCCGGATGATAAGACCAAGTTTAATCACATGGCTACAAAATATCACGCAATATACGCAGATCAAACCATACTTATCTCATGATGAGCATTTAGATTTTTTAAGCGAATTGGAAAAACAAAACCCCACACTTTGGCTTGATATCATTAAAGAACCGTTTTTCGACCAACTCAAAAATAGACACCTCAAGGAATCGCTCAGGAATATATTCTATACGCAGGGGTTCAGAAACAATCTAAGCAATATTTTTAACAACAGGATAAGCCGCCTTGAAAAAAATGGATGGGAACAGGTCGTACCATCTGTGCTTTCAAATGAAAAACTAGCTCAACACAGAATCAACCTAACCCAGGCAATCCAGGGGCATGCCCGGCAAGAGACCCGTCCTTATTATGGAAATGAGCAGAACTATACTCGATTCGATACCAATCAGTATATGCGCAACCAACTAGAAAGCCACAAGGCGTCTTTTATTACCGATCAGCAAACCCATATCCTAAATATGTTCATGAACCAAATAGACCAATGCAATCTTCTTGCGTTCGTAACGGCACTGTTTCTAGCCCACCCCTGGATACGGCGAGATCCGAGTGGTCCGATTGTTCAATCTTTCCTTAAATATACTATCTTAAAGCATTTAAATGAACATTTTATGGATGCACATGGTAGAAAAATAATCCCCATTAGCATGACGCTGGATACCGCGTTTAGATGGGAAACCCCTGCATCTGGGTGGATCGCAAACCAGACCCAAATTTATCCCTATGCTGATCCTATCATTTATAAACAACCGTTGCCCAATTACCCGTCCTTAGAAAACCATGTACAACATTCGCCCGAAAACTGGATCAATCACGCATTTTCTCGCATAGATGTCCTGCGGTATTTGAATCGCTCTCTCGCCATAAAAACGACCATAACATGGAATGCAACCCAAACACCTGCATTACCAATACAGTTAATCTTGTTATCTGAATTAAATACACTAACCCCGCTTGATCTAAAAAATACGCTTTATTTTGTGATTAATCTTGCAACGGAAGAAGAGCCCTGTTGGATAGGACTTCAACAACAAGCAACCCAGTGTATTTTATATACCCCCAGCCATCCGAATGCAGGCGATATACGCGCGTTGATAGAAGAAGCGCTTCCTGATTTGAAACGCGTTTTTCCGACGCTGATACTTGCAGAAATATCTTGTGATCATAATCTAGCGCTCAATGACTTCAATTCGGATTTAACGTCTAAAACCATCTGGCACACGATTTTATTTACGCGCATTCTAGCGGCAGGGACCGTAGTGGACCCAAATGCCTTCCGTCAGCATCTGCCTTTATATCTATTAATGCATGCGTTTTATTCTAAGAATTATGCATTGCCTCAATGTTTAAATCGCTTCCTCACGCGCCATCCGTTTAGCTCCAATCATGTGACAGCACTCAAAACGACGACGCCCACCATGCCTTTCTGCACGGATGATATCCCAGGATCACCAGAAAGCCTGTTTGATGAACATCTAAGCTGTTATCCGACAGAGAATAAAAGTAGCTATACGCTGGAAGTCAATAAATTCTCCATAAAAACGTTACTCAGTGCGTTATACATACTCCATCACAGCCCACAGATACAAACATTTTTTATGCCGCATAAGGTCAATACAACAAATCTCGATCATCCAACAAAAAGCAGGTTACGCGATCTACTCAATACAAATCCCAACATCCTAGAGATGGGTTCAAACCCAATCCATTCAACGGCCGATTGGTCTCCTTTATATCGCTATCTCGAATGCATCGCTGCACGTAATCAATACTTACAAATGATTCATCCTGAATTCATTGATATCCGTACCTCCATCTCCGATCGCCAAAAATTATGGACCTATGCCGGTCAAGAGTGGCTCAAATATTTTCAAGGCACTGCTGCAAGACTTGCGACCCACGATCGAACGGCCGTGGCGAACACCCCATTCGATGGCTTATCTAACACACAAAAAATCTTGCGGCAATGGCAAGCCGTTGGGATACTGGGGGTGAAGCAACTATTTGATGCCATGACGGCATCGCCTGCAACGGCTCCCAAACTACAAATCACCTTCGATCTAGGCGCATCCAATATTGAAGATCCATTTGAAGCGCCCAAAAAACCGTTTATTGCAAGCCTCACGGAGTGCATTCAATCTTACAAGGGCCCGTCACCTTTGTTTGAATCGGTCTCCCTGATATTGCCCGATTCAATCGATGAAGCATTGATCCCTGCATTATCTCTGCTTGTGAATAGCATTCAAAAACAATTCAAGCCCAATCACGATCGGCCGAATGAATTATTCTTCTATCACGTCCCCATCCATCTCATTCAAAAGATACTGAAACCCTTTGTGAACACACAAGCAACACCGGATGCGATGAAACTCCTCATTCCTCGTATTCCTGAGCTGGATGAAAACGCTGTTTTATCTGAACAAATGCGTGTTGCCAAGACATATTACCGCGACGTACAAAATGATGTCCTTCAGTTCTGGCGCAAATACAACCGGGAAGCACCCATCGAGGCGATGCGAAACACCGTGATCTTGCTGGAAAAGAATCAATTACCCCCCACGGTTTTTTTAATGGGTCACAACGAATTAGGCACCTTATCCTGGGGGGCTGAAGAAGTGTGGACACCACTGGTTGAAGATTTTGGTACGCAAATTCAAGTGGAAATGGAGCAAGAGCAGCAGCATCACGTGACCACTACCTATGAAACAAAACCCATATTAAAACATGAAGAACCACCCGTTCTTGTGACGCCCATCACGCTGATTTATGGTAAGCCAAAAGAACCGCTCATCACGCGAGAGAATATTGATAGGGATCCTCGTTTTTTAGCATGCTGGAATCGTTTGTCTCCAGAACAACGCGCACAATATGGGGGGAGCGGCAAAGCGCTTTTTGGATTCCTGTTTGGCCAAAAGCCCGCTGAACATTTGATAGCACACGTTGAATTTTCTGCATTAGAGCGCCTGTTGCCCCATATTCCTCAACTATTGGGAGGCTTTGACCGCGATAACCGCATTGCAGGTTTTGAGTTGGCACTCCACAACCAGCCGAAGATGATCGGACAACGGCGCGTCAGAGACATTGTTCTCTGTTTCGATTTAGAAAAAGAAAGCATAGCCCTCGCTGAATATGAATCCAAAGCTCCCCAAGAACGCAATCCTTATACGCTGCATTTAAC
>JAOAUO010000187.1 GCA_030157565.1 Legionellaceae bacterium | reverse complement strand
CTCCTCAGGGCGAACGGATTTTGGAGTATTGGGATTTAAAAAGGCTAAAGTCCAGTTAAATACACGGCGCTTACTAAAGAGGGATGAGCTCGCGATATTGGAATGACATGACATGCATGTTTTTGTATGTCATGTCATTCCAACGCCAACAATATTAAGACTCGTTTGTTCCATCCCTCAGTTCAAGCCAAATGGCATTTAATATAGCAAAGGTGCATGCCAACCCTGTTCCTAAAATCCACGAAAAATACCACATGCTGTTTCTCCTAATAGGCGGTGTCTTGGTTGTCTATAATGGTCTGCTCAGAGATTTTACCTCGCAGTACGCGATAAACCCAAGCCGTGTAAAGCAGGATGATGGGCATAAAAATAACGGTGCTCACCAACATAATCAAGAGCGTGAGTTCGCTAGATGAGCTATCCCAAACCATCAAGCTTTGTTCCGGATGCGTTGAGGAGGGCAGTATGAAGGGGAACATACTCACCCCAACCGTTGCAATGATGCCCATAACGGACGCTGCACTCAACACAAACGCCACACGTGCAAATCGAGCCAGAGCGAAGGCCAATGCCGCAGAGACAAGCCCTAATATAGGCGCGCATAATGTGAATGGCATGGTCTGGTAATTCGTAAACCAAGCGTGTGATCCGCGAACCACTTGTTTATAGAGTGGGTTGGATGGGCCGTCATGAGGCATGATAGCGTTTAACGAGTAGCCGTCTATGCTTAAATAGAGCCAGACACCCCCGAGGCTAAAGAGAAGGATGGTCAATGCTGCGGTGATTCGAGCGGCGGTGATGGCGCGCGCTTGAATGGCGTCTTGGGTTTTAACGTTTAGGAAAAAAGCACCGTGCATCGCTAGCATTACAACGGACAATAATCCACACAGCACGGCAAATGGATTGAGTAACTCAAAAAATGTGCCGGTGTAAAAGGGGCGTAAGCTGAGGTCGAAATGGAATGGAACGCCTTGCAGAACATTGCCCATGGCCACGCCAAAAATGAGGGCAGGCACAAAGCCGCCCAAAAATAATGCCCAATCCCATGCGCTACGCCAGGTGGGGTTGCTTATTTTTGAACGGTATTTAAAGCCGACAGGCCGCAAAATCAAGGCCAGCAAGACCAGTAGCATGGCCAAATAAAAGCCCGAGAAGGAGACCGCATAGAGCGCGGGCCAAGCCGCAAAGATAGCGCCACCACCCAATATAAACCAAACCTGATTGCCTTCCCATGTAGGTCCGATGCTATTGATCAGCACCCGGCGCTCAAGGTCTGTTTTAGACAGCCATGGCAACCACATGGCCACGCCTAAATCAAATCCATCCATCACGGCAAACCCGATGAGCAAGACGCCCAGAAGGAGCCACCAGATAACGCGTAATGTTTCATAATCGATAGGCATGGTGATGCTCCTAGTGGTTCGTGTGATCAGGACCGAGGCGAATGTATTTGACCATCAGATACACTTCAATGATGGCGAGCACGGTGTAAAAAACAAAGAAGCTGGTCAGAGATGTCAGCAATTGACCGGCACTCAGGGATGATGAGGCCATTGCTGTTGGCAATATGCCCTGCACCGCCCAAGGTTGGCGTCCATACTCAGCCACCACCCAACCGAGCTCTGCCGCAATCCAAGGCAAGGGAAGCGACCAAAAGGCTAGATGCAAATACCAGCGAGTGGAATGCAATTTGCGGACAGCCGATAGATAAAACCCAACAGCAAAGAGCAGTATAAAGAAGATTCCACAACCCACCATGATACGGAATGAAAAAAACAGGGTCATGACATGGGGTTTGAGTGAATCTGCGGCCAGGTTGATTTGTTCCTCGGTCGCGTCCACCACATTTTCCGTGTGTTTTTTTAATAACAAGCTGTAGCCTAAGTATTTTTCATGGGCCATGAAATCCGCTTTGGCCTGCGCATCATTTGGATTTTTTTGCAATCGAGTGAGGGCCTCATAAGCGAGCATGCCGTCTCGAATGCGCTCTTTTCCTTGTTCAACCAACTCAAAGATGCCTTCAACCGGTTGATCCAGTGAGCGGGTGGCAATCAGGCCTAAGATGTAGGGTATCTCGATGCCGTAATCGGTTTTCATGGTTTTTTCGTTCGGAATTCCGATGAGCGTTAAACTGGCGGGTGCTTTTTCAGTGTGCCACATGGCTTCCATGCCGGCTATTTTCATTTTCTGATTGTTATTGGCGACGTACCCGCTTTCATCGCCCAAGACCACGACCGACAAGGCAGACGCCAATCCAAAGGAAACGGCAACGGCCATGGAGCGCTTAGCAAACGCTTCATTACGGCCCCGCAAGAGAAAATAGGCGCTGATGGCCAAGACAAAAATAGAGCCTGTGACATAACCGGCACTGATGGTGTGAACAAATTTGGCTTGTGCCACGGGATTGAAAATAATGTCTGCAAAATGGGTGACTTCCATCCGCATGGTTTGATAATTAAACGCAGCACCCACCGGATTTTGCATCCAACCGTTGGCAATGAGAATCCAAAGAGCGGATAAGTTGGTTGCGATGGCCAGGAGCCAGGTGCAGGTTAAATGCTGCAGCTTGGTTAATTTATCCCAACCAAAGAAAAACATCCCAACAAAGGTGGCTTCTAAAAAGAAGGCCATCAGACCTTCTATGGCCAAGGGCGCGCCAAATACATCGCCTACGTAATGGGAGTAATACGACCAATTGGTTCCGAATTGGAACTCCATGGTCAATCCGGTCGCCACCCCCAGCACGAAATTAATGCCAAATAATAGCCCCCAATATTTGACCATTTGTTTCCAAATGGCACGCCCGGTCATGACATAAACCGTTTCCATCATGGCAAGAATCACGGCAAGCCCGAGTGTGAGCGGCACAAAGAGGAAATGGTACAGCGCGGTTAAAGCGAATTGCAGTCGGGATAAGTCAACAACATCAGTGCCTGGAATCATAATGTAACCTTATTGAGGTGTTTAGAATGAGTGGATGGCCCGGTCGGGGTGTTTTGACGATCGGGAACGGTGGTTTGCAGAGCGGGTTTGATACCGAATAGCCATTGAGGCGCTTGAGTGGTGTTTCTTGGTGCGCCTTTAAAACAGACCACCCATAGCAAGGCGAGCAATATGCCTTTGATCAGAAGGGTCCATCGAATGTCATGTGCGAATGGTTTCATGCATTGACCTGAGTATTGTGTTTAACAATGTGAACATTTTAATCAAAATTGAAAAAAAAATCCAGTGCATTATGGCGTCCTTGATTGGGCCGCTTAGTGCGCTTCATCCCAATTGTGGCCTACGCCAATGGAGACCAGTAACGGCACGGATAGCACAACCGTTTCTTCCATACAGCGACGAATGGCCTCGCGGGCCACTTCAATGGATTCGTTCTGCACTTCAAACACCAACTCATCGTGCACTTGCATGGTCATGCGAGCGATGGGATGGGTTTGTTCATTTTGCCAATGCGCCACGGCCAACATGGCTTTTTTAATGATGTCGGCGGCCGTGCCTTGCATGGGCGCGTTGATGGCCGTGCGTTCAGCCGCTTTTTGGCGCATGGCGTTGCGTGCGTTGATATCAGGTAAATACAAACGACGACCAAACACCGTTTCCACGTAACCCTGTTCACGGGCTTGTTGACGGGTATTGTCCATGTAAGCCAGCACGCCTGGGTAGCGCTCAAAATAGCGGTCGATGTATTGTTGTGCTTCGCGCCGTTCTACGCCCAATTGTTTGGCCAATCCAAAAGCAGACATCCCATAAATTAAACCAAAGTTCACCGCTTTTGCACGACGGCGCTGCTCTTTAGTGACGTCATCTAAATGAACAGAAAATAGTTCACTGGCGGTTGCTGTGTGAATATCCAAGCCTTTCGCAAAGGCGTGGAGCAAATGGGCGTCTTGCGATAAATGCGCCATGATGCGCAATTCAATTTGAGAGTAATCCGCCGTGAGCAATACCTGCCCGGGAGGTGCTATAAATGCGGTTCGAATCAAACGCCCTTCTTCTGTGCGCGTGGGGATGTTTTGCAAATTCGGATCGCTAGAAGACAAGCGTCCCGTTGCGGCCACCGCTTGATTGTAGGAAGTGTGTACGCGATGGGTCATGGGATTGATGCGTTTGGGCAAGGCATCAATGTACGTGGACACCAATTTGCTTAAACCACGGTATTCAATAATGACCGCAGGCAATGGATAGTCAAAAGCAAGCGCCTGCAGCACCGCTTCAGCGGTGGAGGGTTGGCCTTTGGGTGTTTTCGCCAAGACGGGTAATTGGAGTTGGGTGTAGAGTATCTCTTGGAGTTGCTTGGGCGAGTTGAGATTAAATGGCTTTCCCGCCAGCCGATAGGCCTCTTGTTCAAGCTCGACGATGCGGGCTTTTAAACGCACGCCATGCTTTAATAATACGACTTCGTCAATCAGCACCCCCTGGCGCTCAATGTCCGCCAGCACAGTCAGCAATGGGATTTCTATTTCATGCAATACGCGCTGCAAGGGCTCATCCAGTTGTGGATACAGTGATTGATGCAATTGCAGGGTAATGGCGGCATCTTCTGCGGCATAGGGGGCGGCCATGTGCACAGGAATTTGGTTAAAACGCAGTTGTTTTGAACCGCGGCCTGCAATATCGGTGAAGGCAATGGTTTTGTGGCCTAAATGTTTCAACGCAAGCGTGTCCATGTCATGGCGATTGGCGGTGCTGTTGAGTAGGTAGGATTCCAACATCGTGTCAAATTCAATGCCTTGTAACGTGATGCCCGCCTGTTTAAGCACGCTGTAATCATATTTTAAGTTTTGCCCCACTTTTTTGATGCGTGCGTCTTCGAATATGGGTTTGAGTGCGGCCAATACGGCGTCTCGAGGCAATTGTGGTGAACCATCATCGTGAGCCAGGGGGATGTAAGCCGCTCGGTCCGGTTCAATGGCCAACGAAATACCCACCAATTCAGCCGACATCACGTCAAGGCTGGTGGTTTCTGTGTCCACACAAAATAACGCGCATGTTTTTAAAGATTGAAGCCAATGCGCCAGTTGCGCTTGTTCGGTGATGATCTCATATTCAAAGGGGCGTGATGTGGCGGGCGGAACGAGAACCGGCTCCGGAACGGGCATCTCGATGGGTTCGCTTGAGGTGGTGGACTCTTTCAGCCAGGCTTTAATCTCGTACTCACGGCTTAAAGCCATCAATTGTTCGCGATCCTCTGGTTTTTGCAAGAGCTCATTGAAACGAACCGGTAGCTCAACGTCTGTTTTGATGGTGACTAATTTTTTAGACAGCGGCAATTGGTTTAAGCCGGCCCGTAAATATTCGCCTACTTTTCCGGAAATTGCATCACTATCCGCTACCAATCGATCGAGCGTATGATAATGATTGAGCCATTTGGCCGCCGTTTTCGGACCACATTTATGCACGCCCGGTATGTTGTCACTGGTATCACCGACCAGGGTTAAATAATCAATGATTTGCTCCGGCGTGACGCCGAATTTTTCTTTGACCCCATGGATGTCTAGTGTTTGACGGCTCATGGTGTTGATGAGGGTGACGTGTTCATTCACTAACTGGGCCATGTCTTTGTCGCCAGTCGAGATGACCACGGGCATTCCGGCTTCTGTGGCTTGGTGCGCCAGCGTGCCAATGACGTCATCGGCCTCTACTCCCTGAATAATAAGCAAAGGAAAACCCATGGCACGCAATACCTCGAGCAGCGGCTCAAATTGACTGCTTAATTCGACGGGCATAGGCGGTCTATGGGCTTTGTATGCCGGATACCATTCATCACGAAAGGTTGGGCCTTTGGCATCAAACACAATGGCAATTTGCGTCGCGTGGTAATCTTTGGCCAGCCGTTTAATCATATTGGCCACACCATAAATGGCGCCGGTCGCTTGCCCTTTTGAATTGGTCAATGGAGGCAATGCATGAAAAGCACGGAAAAAATAGGAGGAGCCATCAACTAAAATCAGGGGCTTTATCATGCTTTGTTTTTCTCTTGCTCAAGGGAGGCTAATTTTTCAGCCAATTGGGCGACTCGTTCCGTGAGTGCGCGCAGATTTTTACGCATAAACGGGATGCGTGTGGTGGCGAGTTCTTGCTCGATGGCTTTGTCCTTAGGCCGGGCCGGGCTACCTAAATACACATTGCCTTGTTTTAAATGTTTTTTAGGCGGGACACCGGCTCGTGCGCCTAAAATAACCCCGTCATCAATGCGCACATGGTCACTGACGCCGACGTTGGCGGCAAAAATGACGTGATTTCCACTGGTCGTGCTGCCCGCAATGCCGGTAAACGCACATAAAATATTGTGTCGTCCGAGGCGCACTGAATGAGCCACTTGGACGAGGTTGTCTATTTTGGTGCCTTCTCCTATCACCGTCGCGCCTAATGTTGCGCGGTCAATGACGGTGTTTGCACCGATTTCGACATCATCCCCGATGACAACATGGCCTACATGCGGCACTTTAACGTGTTTGCCCTGTTCAAAGGTGTATCCAAATCCATCCGAACCGATCACGGTTGAGGCATGTATGCTGACACGCGCCCCAATTTTCGAGTTATCGTACACGGTGACATGCGGATGAAGTGTGGTGTGTTCGCCGAGCGTCACGTGATGCCCAATGTGCACGTGGCTTTTAATGACACAATGATCCCCGATGCAGCTGCCGGATTCGATGACCACATAAGGAGCAATCGAGACATTTGCCCCGACCGTGACATGCTCGCCGAGGATGGCGGTTGGGTGAATACCGGCGACCGGTTTGTGCTCCGGGTAAAAATGAGAGAGCAATTGGATAAACGCTTTAAATGGATTGGCCACTTGGATGACGGTTTTTTTCTCGCAGGTGATGTTGTGCCCGACTATAATGGCGGCGGCATTGGATTCTTCGGCTAATTTTAAATTATCAGCCCCCTCAGCAAACACCAATGCGTGGTCCGTGACCCGGTCAATCGGGGATAGCGCCAGAACCTGTAGGGTCTCATCACCTACGACCACGCCCTGAATCAGGGCGGCAATTTCTAACAGAGATGCATTCATGAGGGGTGTCCCTTCTTAGCAAATCCAATAATTATACCTTTTCGTGGTTGAAGTTGCGAATTTCTTTAAAATCGCCGCAATAGCAGTGCGGCGTTGGCCCCTCCGAACGCAAAATGATTGGAGAGCGCGATATCAACGGGCTTTTGACGGGCGGTATTGGGGATGTAGTCGAGGTCGCATTGCGGGTCTGGGTTATTTAGATTGATTGTGGGCAGAAGTATGCCGTGTTGCAAGCTCATGACCGTGGCAATGATTTCCATCGCGCCGGCCGCTCCGATGGCATGACCCGTCATGGCTTTTTGTGCGGTAATGGGAATGTCATGGGCGCGTTGACCAAAAACGGCTTTGATGGTTTCGGTTTCGGTGACGTCATTGAGTTGTGTGCCGGTTCCATGTGCATTGATGTATTGCACATCGCTAGGCGATGCTTTTGCATCATCCAACGCCGCGTGAATCGCGCGTGTTTGGCCTGCGGTGGTGGGGGCTGTGACATGGTATGCATCGCAACTGGCGCCGAAACCGATGATTTCTGCATAAATAGTCGCACCTCGCGCCTGTGCGTGCCGCAAATCTTCGAGGACTAAAATACCGGCACCGTCAGCCATCACCATGCCATCACGGTGCAAGTCAAATGGGCGGCTAGCGCATTCAGGGGTTTCATTTTGTGTAGACATGACGCGCAATTTGCACCAGGCGGTCATGATGGTTTCCCAGATCAACGATTCCGTGCCACCACACACTGCAACGGCCAATTTGCCTTGTGATATTTGTTGGTAGGCATTGCCAATGGCTTCGGCCGAAGAGACACATGCATTCGATACCGTCGAATTCGGTCCGCCGAGCCCAAATGCAATGGCAATGTGATTGGCAACGGAGTTCGGCATGCCACGAATCACGCTGAGCGCGGGTACTTTTCGCCAGTGCCCGCTGTAAAAAAACTGATAGGCCGATTCTAATTCAGGCGTTCCGCCCAAGCTAGTCCCAATGTAGGTGCCCGCTCCACTCAATTCAGCCGGCGTTAATCCGGCACGTTCAATCGCGTGGTGCGCGCAATAAAGCGCATATTGTGCAACCCGCGGGTAGCGTTTGGATTTATTGAATGCGGGTAAATGCTCCAGTGATAGATCGGTGATTTCGCCCGCCATTTGGGTGGGATACGGCGAGGGATCGTACGCTTGAATGCGTTTGATGCCACAGGTGCCGTGGGTTGCTGCATCCCAAAAGGCTTCCAATCCACTTCCGATGGAAGACGTGATGTCCATGCCTGTGATCACAACGCGATTTTTCATTGATGTCTGTCCTTTTTGCCTGAAAGGCGAATGGGGGTGAATGGTTCCATTACGCAATACTAAAGGGGGGGTAGAAAAGCTGTCAAGCCAAATTCGTGAATGCTCCAATAATCATGCGCATTCTTGATTTCAAACCCTTGGCGAGTGTACAAAGCATGGGCGTTTTGATTTTTGGATTCTACGTCCAACCAGATGTCGGTCTTTTTTTGAGACAACGCATGGTTGATGCAGTGGGCCAGCAACACCCCCCCGATGCCTTGTTTTCGCGCATGCGGCATGATGCCTATATCAGACAAACGCACGCCATTGTCTTGCCAATTCAGATGCGCTTTTCCAACCGGCACGCCATTTTGATGGATTAAAAACAAACAAACGGACGCGTCATTTAATACGCTTAAGATGCGCGCGGGCATGCCGATTTTTTCGCCGGGGAAACACGCTTCGTCAATGATGAACAAGGTTTCGATGTCAGCATGCGTGGCTCGATGCAGGGTGAGGGACGCGTCAGGTATTATCGCCGGCTCAAGGGTGTTTCGGTGCATTTGGTATTCACTGCCTTCATAAACAAACCCACGCGCGGTGAGCGCGTCAGTATATAATCCATGCGGCACTGAAAAAATAAGGGTGTCCACGCCTTCCGCTTGAATCAGTGGTCGAATCGCATCCATCAGACGCGATGCAATGCCTTTCTTTCGGTATGCGGGTGCGACCATCAATCCGATTTCACAGGCATTGGCATGGAAAAAGAACGCCCCTAAAAAACCGACCAAGCGATCTTGATAATACAACACGTTCGCGGGCCGTCCTCGGTTTTTTCCTAGCAAGTGCGAATAGATGGCAACCCCGTTGCCATCTGTTTGTTTGCACTCGAGGCACAAGGCATCCAGTTCACGCAATTGAGCGGCGTCCAATTGATGGGTTTGAATCAGCATATCACCTCTAGCTAATCAGAAAAAAAGCAATGAACACCGCCGTTAAAATCAATAGCAATGGATTGACGGATTGGCGGGTGACTAATTTCAATAATGCATAGAGAATAATGCCGCTGCCGATGCCATCCGCAATGGACGCCGTGAAGGGAATCATCATGATGATGAGCATGCAGGGTGCGGTTTCTGTGATGTCATCTAATGTGAGTTGCGACACGTTTTTTATCATGCAGCAAGCCACATAAAGCAGAGCCGGACCCACGGCGAAGCTAGGAATGGCCTCGGCAAGTGGAAAGAAAAACAACATGAGAAGAAATCCGATGGCAATCACCATGGCGGTGACCCCCGTGCGCCCACCGGCTTGAATGCCGGCAGCAGACTCAATGTATGGCGATGTACTGGCCGATCCGAGTAAACCCGCCAATACGGACGCCGCCGCATCGGCCGTTAAACTATGGCTCAGGCGTTTTGAATAATGCGGTTGGTCTTTGAAAATGGATTGATTGAGCAGGCCGATGAGCGTGCCGGTGGCATCAAACACGGCAATGAGAAAAAAAGCGAACGTGGCTTTCAAGGCGTCGATGTGGGTAATCCCTGAAAAATCCAATTGAAGAAAGGTCGCGCGCACGGAGGGAGGGCGTGCCACCAAGCCGTGCCATGTGGTCAACCCAAGAGTTAAGCTGATGGCACTGATGGCCAGAATGCCGATGATAATGGCGCCGCGCACACGGTAATAATCCAATGCGAGAATCAATAAAAAGCCTAAGAAAAACAGCAGGCTCTGAGGCCGGCCCAAGTCGCCTAAACGCATGAGCGTGTGATGGCCATTGACAATCAATCCATTGGTTTGCAAAGCAATCAATGCAATGAGGAAACTAATGCCGATTAAAATAGCGATTTGTAAGTTATGAGGAATGGCTTCAATCAAGAGTCGCCGAAGGCCTGTGAGCGTGACCATAAAGAACAAGACCCCTGACACAAACACCATGGCCAATGCGTGTTGCCAATCAATGCCCATGCCCTGCACAACGCTGTAGGTAAAATAAATATTCAATGCCATACCAGGCGCCACGCCAATCGGCGTATTGGCCAATATCCCGGTGAGTGCACAAGCAAACGCAGTCACGAGGCATGTTGCTGTAAACACCGCGCCTTGATCCATGCCTGCATCGTGTAAGATGGCGGGGTTCACAAAAGCAATGTACACCATCGTCAGAAACGTGGTGATACCGGCCAGTACATCCGTTTTGATAGAAAAAGAAGGCGTGTGTGCGCTCATGAGGGCATGCTTTAAGAAGGAAACGTCTATCCTACCTGTTATGGCGTTAAAAATGAATGGCTACCGATCATTCTACACAGGACAGGCTTTCCTCGGTCGGCTCCATCCTTGAACGGTTTGTTGACGTGAAACGGTTAAGGTCAATTCACCCGCTGGCGCATCTTTTCGAATGGTGCTGCCAGCGCCGATGGTGGCGTTCTCGCCGATGGTGACGGGGGCGACCAATTGGGTGTCTGAGCCGATGAATGCGCCGTCTTTGATTGTGGTTTGATGTTTATTGACCCCATCGTAATTGCAGGTAATGGTGCCGGCCCCAATATTGACGTTTTTTCCAATGGTTACATCGCCCAAATAACTTAAATGGCAGGCTTTACTCTGTGCATCCAACACGGCATTTTTCGTTTCAACGAAATTGCCGATTTTGCACCCAGTCGCTAAAACCGTGCCCGGTCTCATGCGCGCAAAAGGACCGATATGACAATCATCACCAATGATGCAATGATCCAATACGCTATTGGAGAAAATGGTGCAGTTAGTACCCAGTGTGACCTCGGTTAATTGGCAGTTAGGTCCTATCGTGGAGTGGTTCCCGATGGTCACATGCCCCTCGAATACGTTGTTCACATCAATGAATACATCCGTGCCACAATTCAATGTGCCACGCACATCTAGGCGCGCGGCGTCCGCTAACGTGACACCGGCGTGCATGAGTTGTGTCGCGATACGCGCTTGCCAGATGCGCTCTAATTGTTGCAGTTGAGCGCGGTTGTTGACCCCTTGAATTTCCATGCAATCGGTTGCATGCAGTGAGACAATGGGCAAGCGCTCAGCGACCGCGCGTGCGATGATGTCCGTTAAATAATATTCTCCCTGAGCATTTTGGCAATTCAATGCAGGCAACCAGCGTTTCAAATCATCCGATCTGGCACAACAAATGCCACTGTAAATTTCATGGATGGCGCGTTGTTCCGGCGTTGCGTCTTTTTCTTCAACGATAGCCTGAATATCACCCGCGGCATTTCGTGCGATACGACCGAGTCCGTACGGGTCATTAAGAGATGCGAGCAAGAGCCCCAATGAAGGTGCGGCTTGCGTGCGTTGAATCAATGCTTGTAGGGTGTTGACTTGAATCAATGGCACATCGGCTGAGAGCACCAACACGCAGGCATGGTCCGGGATGTGTGGCAGTGCTTGCATGACCGCGTGTCCCGTGCCCAATTGTTCGGTTTGAACCATCCAATCGACGGGCAATTCTGGTAGGGCGGCTTGAATAAGATGCCCACCATGGCCAATCACCACATGAATGGCTTCAGGCCCTAACTGCAAAGCGGTGTCGACCACACGTTTGAGCATGGACTCCCCACCGATCGGATGCAGTACTTTAGGCATGCTCGAATGCATGCGTTTGCCCTGGCCTGCAGCGAGAATAACAATGTGTAATGACATGGCGTAGCCCTTTCTAAATGCGTTTAATTGGAGTTTGGACGGAATTTACGATGACAGCGTCAGTTCTCCGCATACATTCGTTTCCATCAGTCTTTTGATTTGAGCGGTGTCATTGTATTTACTCAGCAAGTACAGGAGTTTGCAATGCGCCGCTTCCAGGGTCATGTCATGCCCGCTGATGAGGCCGGCTTGTTTTAAGGTGTGCCCCGTTGCATACTGGTTCATTTCTACTCGCCCATGCTGGCATTGCGTGCAATTGACGATCACGACGCCCCGTTGACAGGCTTCTGTTAATACCGCTAAAAAATGGGGATCATTGTTTTGCGCGTTGCCCGCGCCATAGGTTTCAAGCACTAACCCACGGAGCGGTTGTTGCAATAAATAAACCAGAATATCACTCACAAAACCTGGAAATAAACGGATATTGGCAATGAATTGGGGGTGAATCGTTTGCAGATGAAACGGTTCGGTGGGCCGTGGCAATAACAGGGACTGATGAAGCTTTATCTCAATGCCAATGCTCGCCAAATGGGGGTAATTCGGTGAATCAAACGCGTTAAATTGCTCGGTGCTGATTTTTTGGGTGCGATTGCCACGCAATAAGTGCTGATTGAAATAAATGCAAACTTCATGGATGGATGCATGCGCGCAAAGCCACAATGAGGTGATGACATTATCAATGGCATCATTTCGAACTTCAGAGAGCGGTATTTGGGAACCGGTAATAATGACGGGCTTCCCCAGCGATTCCAGCATGAATGATAACGCGGATGCGGTATACGCCATGGTATCTGTGCCATGAAAAATAACAAACCCATCAAAATCAGCATACGCGTCTGCAATGTCCGTTGCAATGCGATTCCACTCATTGACCGTCATATTTGATGAGTCCAGCAAGGGCTGGTATTCTTTAATGACGTAATGAGGCATTTCGCCATGCGACAAAGCGGGGATATTGGCCAAGGCCGATTTCACAAAGCCCGGCACCGGTGCGTATCCATCGGCCGTTTTAACACTGCTGATCGTGCCGCCCGTATTGAGGATTAAAATTTTTTTTCTCATGCATGAATAAATAGCATGTTTATAGCCTATAACGCAAGAATATTGGCGTTTGCGATCCGGTAGCACTTTCAGCGACTAGCTGTCGTGCGTTTTCGGATCGCACCCTTTAGTCATTTTTATCGGGATAAATGGCTGTATTTCTCGGGTTAACATTTGATATTTCTCGGGTTAAAAACTAAAATAGAAGCAATTGTGTTCGCTGTGGAGTTTTATGTATATAAGATACCTTGAGCCATTATTCATCGAATTACTCGATGAATTTCGAGTGATTTATCTGACAGGACCCCGCCAAGCCGGTAAAACTACGTTGGTGCGTTCGGTTGCAAAAGCATTAGGAATTACTTATTTCACGCTTGATAATCAAGCCATTCTTTCTGCAGTACTTAACGATCCGCACGGGTTCATTCGCTCGCTTGGGTCGGAGCGCATTGTTATCGATGAGTTTCAGTATGCTCCTTCCTTAATTGCGGCTATTAAAGAAGCGTCCGATCAATTGAGGCCGGATGAAAGAGGGAAATTCATTTTAACCGGTTCCACCGATATTTTTCGTTCTTCAAAAGTGCAGGAAGCACTGCCGGGTCATATGGCACGTCTTGAATTATACCCGTTGTCCCTTGGTGAAATCACAGGGCAACGTAGAAATATGATTGATTATATCAATGCGGGTGAATTTCCTGTTACAGAAACGCCTTTTATGGCGAGAGAAGCGCTCGCTCGTATACTGCTAAATGGGGGCTACCCCGAAGTGCAAACGATGCGAGAGCGTGGAAAACAAGTCTGGTTTAAATCGTATATCGAAGGTCGTCTTTTAAATGACTTTGAAAATCTTTACAAAGCACGAGGTGATTACCATTCAAAAATTAAAGCATTAACACCTTATTTGGCAGGATTAAGTGGTAATTTGTTGAAATATGCAAATGTTTCGAATGATCTTGGACTGGATGATAAATTAACCAAAACCTATATTGAAATCTTAGAGCTCATGTTTATTATCAAGCGGTTGCCCGCCTATTTAAAAAATAAGGCCAAGCGTTTAGCGATAACTATGCCAAAATTGCATATGGTTGATACCGGATTAGCATGCTTTCTTTTAGGATTGACGCATGAAACGCAATTGCTCATGAGTCCTCATTATGGCGGATTACTCGAAACATTTGTTTATATGGAGCTTATCAAACAGTCGGAATGGTCCAATTATCCAGTGATGATCTATCATTTTCGAGACAAGCAAAAAAATGAAGTTGATCTTGTTTTAGAGCACAACAATGGACAATTGTGGGGCATTGAAATCAAAGCATCTAGCACGGTTACGAGTGACGACTTTCGAAATTTAAGCAAGTTTGCTGATTTCGTCGGACCATTATTTTTAGGTGGCATTGTATTTTATACTGGAGAAACCATTTTATCATTTAGTAAAAACAACGTACGCCTCTATGCTCTGCCTATAGGACTTTTTGGTTGATTATACTGTGCGATTCCACTCATTGACGGTCATCTTTGATGAGACCTGCCATGACTGGTATTCTTTAATTATTGGACATTGGACAAGGAGTGTATCGATGCAATCCAGCGAGAAACCAACCCAATTTGGTACCTGCCTGGGCTTCGCGCCAGGGAATGTTCCGGTTTATTCTTCTCATGAAGACCCGCATGAACCGCCCTGTTTAAAAACACGAGATGCCTATCGCAGTTATTTAGATGGCATTTTCATGGGCTATAAATGGCAATGCGTGGAATTTGCGCGCCGTTGGTTATATCTTAACAAAGGCTATCTTTTCGCTGACATCAGTATGGCCTATGATATTTTTGAATTGCGTTCGGTGACGCATGTTAAAAACAATACCTTCTTGCCATTAAAATCCTTTAAAAATGGGGCTAAGCGTTGGCCTGAACCAGGCTGTTTACTCATCTGGGAGGAAGGCGGTTATTTTGTGGATACCGGTCATGTCGCGGTCGTGACCGAGGTGCTTCAGGATGAGATCCATATTATCGAACAAAATGTTGAACAAACGGTTTGGCCTGCAGGACAATCTTACTCCCGCAAGCTAAAAACGCATGTGACCGAAGAGGGGGGTTATTGGATTGATTCCGATGACACCGATACGCAGGTATTGGGTTGGGTGATCCAAACAGCCGATGCGCTCTATGCCGAACCCGTGCCTCTCGCGAATCCGAAATTGTTTAATTTAAAATTAAACACATTACCCGCCTCCGTGAACAACGAGAGCGCTTGGTTGGATTTAAACGAACCTGATGAACGCGCCTTTGTGCAGAAGATGGGAGGGCACCAACTCAGCACTTCCATCGCGGATCAATATAAATATCTATGCCTCTCAGAAACTGCATACAAAGAATTAAAGCACGCGACCAACGAATTGCATGCCATGTTTATGCATGCAACGTATCACGTATTGCAGGATGATAAAATGTTAGAAAAATTTAACATTCCACGCGTATTATGGCCCAAGATCCATCGGTCATGGGAGAATCGTAAAAATCAAATGGTCTCAGGACGTTTTGATTTTGCGATGACAGAGCATGGATTGAAAGTGTTTGAATACAATGCTGACGCGGCGTCTTGTCATCTTGAGTGCGGAACCATTCAAGGGAAGTGGGCCCGACATTTTCACTGTCAGGCCGGTCGAGATCCGGGATCGGATCTATTTTACCATTTGGTGAACGCTTGGCGGCACAATGATGTAGGTGGGGTGTTGCATATACTGCAAGATAATGATCCAGAAGAGCACTATCATGCACAATACATGAAGAAAGCAGCCACGGCGGCGGGTATCCCGTGTAAAATCATCGTGGGGTTTGCCGGCTTAAGTTGGAATAGCAAAGGTCATGTTGTGGATCAGGATAATATTCCATTAAATTGGGTCTGGAAGACGTGGGCCTGGGAAACGGCATTGCAACAGATTCGTCACGAATACGAAGACAGTGCATCCGTGACAACACCAGCCAAAGGGGCCGTACCTCGCCTGGTTGATATCTTGTTACAAGAGGATGTGATGGTCTACGAGCCGTTGTGGACCTTGATCACTAGCAATAAGGCCATCTTGCCCATTTTATGGGAATTGTTCCCGGGGAACCCTTATTTGCTCAATTCACAATACGCGGTCACAGACACATTATTAACGCAGGGTTATGTATCGAAACCCATTGCCGGGCGTGCGGGGGCTAATATCAGTGTATTTAATCAATCCAATGCCCTTTTGAAGAAAAGCGAAGGCCAATTTTGCCATCAAGATCAAATCTACCAGGCCTTTTTTCCATTGCCTCTCCTGGATGGTTACCATATCCAATTGGGGGCTTTCACGGTGGATGGTCGATTTGCAGGTGCCTGTACGCGGGTGGATCCATCGCTCATTATGACGACTGACAGTGATATTCTACCGCTTCGTGTGGTGCCTGATGCGGGCTTTGTTTAGTTTTGGCGCTTGGACGAAACGACATGTAAAAACACGCCTGTCATTTCGTCCAAATATATTCAGATCATCTGTCTTTAGAGAGCGTCGTGTACTGAATCAAGGATTTGAGTATGCCAGCTCACCATCCTCCTCATCCAATACGCGGGCAGTCTAAAGTCTCGACAAGCCAACCTTCCAATTAACGAGGCCTGCTTGATGATTCACTCGAATCCATTGCGTGTTCAGTCAATATGTTAATTTTTTCAGAATGTTCAACATCGTTCAGAAAAGCAAGCGGCGTTTTGCCTTCACCATCTTTCACGTTAACGTCAAAATATGGGGATACCATGGTCAGACAATCCGTTGTCCCATAGAGAGCGGCATAATGCAATCCATTACGATGTCGACTGTCTTTGATGCTCATGGATGTTGTTTTCAACAAAAAAGCAATTGACGCGATGGAGTTGTTTAATACAGCCACTAAAAAAGGAGTTCTCGATTGATTGTTTTTTTTATTCAATACGGACCCATTCTCTTGTTGTATTATGGCTAATAACTCGGGGATATCCAACTCTGCGGCTAAATGTGCAACGGTGTCACCATTGAAATTTCCATGACGCAGATTATTTTTGTCGTTATTCAATGCATTAAACAGCTCAATAATGACCGGTTTAAGCGTATTTTGATTCAATGCGCATTGAATGGGTAATTGCTGTAATGTTGTGAGCGAATCAGTGGGTGCATGATGAGACAATAACATCTTGACCGCTTCAACGTGACCGTAGATGGCCGCAAAATGAAGCGGCGTTAATCCGCCCCCCTCATTTTTAACCGTTAACACCGCTCTTTTTTCCGTTTCATTCAGCGATGATAATTGCTCATCAAGAAAAGCCGTTTCCCCATGCTTCGCTGCGAATTGAATTGGTGTCAGGTTATCCAACCCCTGATGCGGCTGATTCAGAGGCACCCGGTGCTGATGCAGTTGGTCTAAAGCGGTCATAAAATCACCTCGTTATACTGGGCTTGTATAAACTGGCAGTTTGGAAGAAAGGACATGCGTTTTTTTTCATGTTCTTTTCTCCAAAGTCCAAATAAAGTCCAAATAAAAAAAATTCCTTTTGTACTATAATAGCATATTATGAGCTGTTGTTTTTCAGTTATCGAATAAATTGCATGCCTAATACAAGAATAGGAGTCGGCACGATGTTTGCACTGATAAAAAACGCTAACGAGAATGAACTCATCACGTCATTTAACAAGAAACTGCTTGCGTATAATACAGCCGCCCAAAACAAAGATACCCATTTGCAACGTTGCTTATTACAAGAAATCACTTACTTCGTAGAGGTGAATGATCACGTATTGGATATGGGTTGGTCTGTCATTAATCAAGAACTAAAAGAGTTCACGGGCGTTCAAAATGTATTACCGGGTTTAGCCACTGAACGTGCGCTATTGAACACGCCAACTGTTTTTAAGCCTGTCATGTCAGCAGACAAATGGAATAAAAGAACGAACGGTGAAATATCTTTCAGCGCGTTGAGGCGAATCAGAAATCCGGTTGCCATTGAAATTGGTAATGATTTAAAAAAAATAGAACGAGAACAAACGAAGGGGATTGATGCATATTATGCCTTTAAAAGAATCCAGACTAAACTGCTTCATGAACTTAATTTTGGGGTGCTTTCTCAAACAGAACAGAAGGTTTTTCGATCATTATTGAACCGAATTAATATAGCGCTCAAAAAATCAATTGAGAACGAACCTATACTCAATGCAAGATATCACGATCATGAATCATTAGCCGTTGCACTAAGAGAGGAGCTGGTGTCTCAAGATAATGAGACAAAAGAAAAAATCATTCATGAATTTTTTCAAGTTCCGGCTCTTTCTCATTCAAAAAAAGCATTACCTAGTTTATCTCATTACGTCATTAGCCGACTGGGTGGTGCGAACAATAAAAATTGGATGATAACAAATCAGAAAAGCGGAGAAGTGTTCACTATACAGGCTTCCGAGATAAAATCCAATCACTCGCTGTTAGCCAGATTAAGTCAAACAACCGTTAATGAATATTTATCGCAATCTTATGCAACGTTTCAAGCGGATCCACTCGAAATAGTTGTGACAGAGTTTGCAAAACAAGGTGACATGCGTTCATATCGGGAGAATAATCAGCAGGTATCTAACGCGGAGTTAATTGATCAAACAACCGGCAGATTTATACAGATTGCGGATTTTTGCAAAAAAATGATTGAAAATGGCGCTATGCACACGGATATTAAAACACCCAATTTTTTATTCAACGATCAAAACAAACTACGGATTAGTGACCAAAAAACATTTGCACAAATAGACTCCAATGGAAAAATAAAGTCTCGTGATCTTTATACCACCCCACCCTATCAACCACCAGAATTAGACAAAATAACCAATAAAGAGCTGGATGCTGAAAAATTTATGAGTTATCAAATGGGATTGGCTTTATATGATTACCTCGTTTTACCCGTTTTTTCGGATGACCCGAACGAAAAAGCCTGGTCTGAGCAGCATCCATTAGATTTTGAGACCCCTCCGGTTTTTAAAACCGAGCCAGGCAAGGCAATGCAAGCATTAATTGAGTCGGCCACAAATCCAAATCCTGAACAACGATTAGGATTGTCCGATGCACTGATTCAATTGAAAACCATTCAAAGAGAATACAATCTGGTGCAGAAAAATCACACAGATCATGCGACTGCATTGCCTTTGGGTTTAAGCACCGCTAACCCTAAAAAACCACACGATTTGTCTGAAAATATAAGGAATATAATTGAATACAAAACAAAATTTAAAAATATTCAAGCCGAATCACCGTCAGAGACGGTTAAACCTTCTGTGGATACGCATGAACAAGAAAATATGCCGAAACATTCAAAATGATCAACGCGTTATTCAGCATGAGGGCGTTCTCTCGAGCGTGACCCGCTTGTGTGTTAGCTGAATTCCATGTATGTTCCTTATTTTAACATAATCGATTGATGATGACCTTATTTGAATGCCTTTGTGAGCACGTCTTGTGTGTGGGGCCCATGCCATTCTCTGAATTTATGCAGCAAGCGTTGTATGCGCCAGAGGGTGGGTATTATGCGGCTGGATTGCAAACGTTTGGCCCGGGTGGTGATTTTATTACCGCACCTGAATTAACGCCCTTATTTGGACAAACGTTGGCCATGCAATGCCAGCAAATATTAGCGGTGTTGCCAGACCCCATCGTCTTTGAGTTTGGCGCGGGTTCGGGTCAATTGTGTGTGGATTTATTGACGCACCTAGAGCAGTTAGATTGCCTGCCGCGTGAATACCATATTCTCGAAGTCAGTGGCACTTTGCGACAGCGACAACAAGATTTGATTGCATTAAAAATCCCACATTTGCAATCGAAGGTTCAATGGTTGTCGACTTGGCCTGAACAAGCCTTTAACGGAGTGGTGATTGCCAACGAAGTGCTGGATGCCATGCCGGTGTCGCGATTTTTACAAACGGCTGAAGGGTTGTTCGAGAGCCATATTGCCTTGAATGCACGCGGAGTATTGCATGAAGTGTACACCGAGTGCACCAATCCACGTTTGCGCGCACACGTGCAAACCGTGTTGCCGAAGGATTTAGTGCCCTATCAGTCGGAAGCCAATTTATTCATCGATGACTGGTTGCGACAATGCCATGCCATGCTGGGGCAGGGGGCGGTTTTATTGGTAGACTATGGGTTTCCACAGCACGAATATTACCATCCAGACCGAAACCAAGGGACGCTGATGTGCCACTATCGCCATCGGGCCCATACGAATCCCTTGATTCATCTGGGCGAACAAGACATCACCGCGCATGTGGATTTCACGCATGTAGCAGAAGCCGGTTTCAATGCAGGATTTCACGTGGCCGGCTTTACCAGCCAAGCCTCTTTTTTGCTGGCCAATGGATTGCTGGGCTTGCTGTCAGACATCACGGATAACAAGGCGCGCGTGAGCGGCCAGCAAGCCGTCAAACAATTGATTCAGCCGAATGAAATGGGTGAATTGTTTAAAGTCATGGCCTTGACGAAACAACTGGATTTGGCGCTAAATGGGTTTCAATTGCAGGACAAACGAGCGAGCTTATCATCATGACAAGGTATTTAACCACCGTGGAATTGCAAAAAGAATCCATGAAATTCTCAGCCGGTCACACCACCATTTTTTCAGCCACCGATCGCGAACCGTTGCATGGCCATATGTATGGCGTGTATTTGGGATTAAGCACCTGGGTTGAAGACAATGGGATGACCTTTGATTATCGGTATTACAAAAAGCGCATTCATGACTTGTGCAAACAATTGAATCAAACGTTTCTCATGCCGCAATGTTCGCCTTTCTTAACGTTTGCCGAGGACGATGATTATTACTACTTTACATTTAATCATAAAAAAATACCGTTTTTGAAAGAAGACGTGACCTTGATGCCGTTGACCAACATCACCGTTGAGGAACTGTCGCGCTGGTTTGTGAATGAGCTCATTCGTGATGAAGAAGAATTGTTGCGACACCGCATTGAGCACATCACCGTTAAAGTGTTTTCGGCCCCAGGCCAGTCCGCCAGCCACACTTGGCAGCGCACGTGACGCTTGTTTTTAAGGTCTGCATTCCGCACACCCATCTGGATTTTTTTGATTACCATGCCGGCGCGATCGAGCCTAGCTTGGGCGCTCGCGTTTGGGTGCCCTTTCGGAACAAAACCCGCTTAGGGGTTGTGGTGGGGAAAGGTGCGCCGGAAAACCCGGCCCTCACGCTTAAATACATCCTTGAGGTGATGGATGAGGGCCCTTTAATCCCGGCTGATATATTGGCACTGTGTGATTGGATGAGCCGCTATTACCAGTCTTCTTTATCGGAAATTATTCCGTTGGCCCTGCCCAAAAAATACCGGCGGGGGGATGCGTGCCATCGGCCACATTGCGATTATTATGCATTGATCAAGTCCCCCGCCGAGGCGCATCAATCCTTAGGCGCTCGTGCGCCCAAGCAACATGCGTTAATTGATTTTTTGGCGAATCACGCCCAGCCGGCACCCAAAAAAGTGCTGTTGCAGGCCGGATTCAGTACCACGCAGCTTACGGCATTGTGTACAGCCGGCATGCTCACCCGGCATGAGCAAATGGATATCCCAATAGCGCATCAAGACGCCGTCTGTGACCCTTTGCCATTGAATGAAGAGCAAGCGCTCGCCGTCAACGCCATCACGGAAAACCTGAACGCTTATCGGTGTTTTTTACTCCAAGGCGTCACCGGCAGTGGCAAAACAGAAGTGTATTTGCACGTCATCGCACAAGTCTTGGCTTTAGGCCGGCAAGTATTGGTTTTGGTGCCTGAAATTGGGTTAACGCCCCAGTTGCTCGAACGCTTTACGGCTCGATTTAGAGCGCCCATGGCCGTGATGCACTCGCATTTAAATGATACGGAGCGCCAGGTCGCGTGGCAGTTGGCCTGTGACAATCACATTCAGCTCATCATTGGAACGCGTTCAGCGATGTTCACGCCCATGCCCGCATTAGGCTTGATTGTCATTGATGAAGAGCATGATGCGTCTTTAAAGCAAATGGATGGCGTTCGATATCACGCCCGCGATGCCGCCTTAATGCGTGCGCACGCCGCCAATATTCCTATTATTTTAGGCTCAGCAACGCCGAGCCTTGAAAGCGTGCATAATTGTGCCATGAAGAAATACACGCTTCTACGCTTGAATCAAAAAGCATTAACCAGCACGCCGCTGCATTACCAAATTGTAGACGTTCGCAATCAAATATTAGAGCATGGCATCGCTCGACAAACCTTGGCGGCCATCCGTGAGCACCTCCAAAAAAACAATCAGGTCTTGGTCTTTATTAATCGTCGCGGATTTGCTCCGGTGTTGATTTGTCATCAATGCGGCTGGATGGCCGATTGTCACGCGTGTGACAGCCATTTAACGGTGCATCGCAGCATTCATCGTTTACTGTGTCATCACTGTGGGTTAACCCAGCCCATGCCCAAGCAATGCCCTAAATGCCAATGCAAAGGCCTGCTGCCCGTTGGTGTTGGAACGCAGCGCGTGCATGATTATTTAAGTACCGCGTTTCCGAATGCAGTCATGGTTCGTGTTGACCGCGATGAAGTGAACCAAAAGCATGCGCTAGAAGCTCGCTTGGCGTTGATTTCTTCCGGCGAGGCACAATTGATTGTGGGCACACAAATGCTCGCGAAAGGGCATCATTTTCCTCGATTAACCTTGGTGGTGGTGCTGGATACAGACAATGGATTTTATAATCAAGATTTTCGTGCATTAGAGGGGTTAGGGCAATTGCTCACGCAGGTGGTGGGGCGCGCGGGACGCGCTGAATTTCCGGGGCAGGCCATCATCCAAACGCATTTGCCGGACCACCCCTTGCTGAATGAACTGATTCAAAAAGGCTATGATCCTTTTTCGCAATCGCTCCTGAATATGCGCCAACAGGCCGCACTGCCCCCTTATTCTTTTCTAGCTGTGATCCGTGCCGAAGGGAACAATCAGGCGCGCGTGCTGCAATTTTTGCATGCCATTAAATCTGAATTGCAGACCACTCGCATCCAAATCTTAGGCCCAGCGCCCGCCCCATTGGCCCGTAAAGCAAGCCAGCATCGCATGCAATTGCTCATCAAATCGCCTTCACGAATGCAACGCACGCATGCATTGGCGCAGATGCGCACGTGGTTGGCAGGGAACAAAATCGCTTCAAATATCCGCTGGAATATTGATGTTGACCCGATGGATTTGTCTTGAGTGTTTAACCATTCAATTAGCCCTGCGGGCAAAATGCGGTGATGAGCGTTACGGTCTATTTTTATCATTTGCAATTGAAATATCCGCAGATCACCATGGCAATTCATACAATAACATTAAATTTGATTCGTGATGCGCAGCAGGCTATAATTGATGATGATCAAATCATTTAAACATAAAGGTCTGAAGCTTTTTTTTGAAAAAGGCGTTTGCTCTGGCATTCAAGCAAAGCATCAAAGCAAGCTTAGATTGCAGCTGACAGCGCTACATACCGCACAGTGTATCGAAGATATGGATCTGCCCGGTTATCACTTACACCCGCTGAAAGGGCAGCGAAAGGATTGTTGGTCAATCACGGTGAATGGTAACTGGCGAATCACATTTATTTTTGATGACGGTGATGCTTACGTCGTTAATTATGAGGATTATCACTAATGATTATGCACAATCCACCCCACCCAGGGGAGTTTATTAACGAAACTTATATCGAACCACTGCGCATTAGTCTTCGAGCGGCAGCCATAAAGCTGGATGTTTCTCCTTCAACTTTTTCAAGGTTAATTAAGGGCGATGCCGATGTATCCCCTGTGATGGCATTGAAACTTTGTAAAGCCTTTGGGCGATCGCCTGAAAGCTGGATGATGATGCAAGCTGAGCACGAATTATGGAAGGCCAGAAAAAAAGTAAATCTTGATAGAGTTACTGTTATCTACCCGGCTTTACATGCATAGGAATATCTTAAATACGACCACGATGCTTTGTTATGTTCGTGAACAATCCATGCGCTTGTTGACCCAGCTCGTCGCCCTTATTCTTTTTTTATCTCCGACCCTGACGCAAGCCGAGACCTATCTGCAAGATCTCCAAGGGCAGGACATTGCGCTCTCGTCATTAAAAGGAAAATGGGTCTTTATTAATTATTGGGCGAGCTGGTGTCAACCGTGCTTGGATGAAATCCCTGTGCTCAATCGATTTTATGAAGCAAATAAAGCGAAAGGCGTGGCAATGTTCGCCGTGAATTACGATGCATTGCCTCGCGCAAGACAAGAACGATTCATTCAACAATTCGATATTCAATACCCTAGCTTAAACCACAACACCGGCAAGCGATTGCATTTCGGGGACATCAGCGTGGTTCCCATCACCTTCGTGCTCGACCCAAACGGCGAATTCAGCACCACGCTGTATGGTGGGCAAACCATGGCTCATTTAAACGAAGTGATCGCATCCCCTATTCATCCTCAGGGCTAACGGTCACCATGCGTGATGGAACCACGGTCGAAATGGCGTGCTTATAAACCATTTGCGTGATGGTATTTTTCAGCATGACAACATGCTCATCAAATCCACCCACAACGCCATGGAGTTTAATCCCACTGACTAAAAAAATAGACACAGGCACTTCTTCTGTGCGCAATGTGTTGAGAAACGAATCCTCTATTTTATGCGACGTTAGCATCTTATTCTCCTTGTCATTATTATTAATCGGAAAAAATGGGGCCATTC
>JAOAUO010000186.1 GCA_030157565.1 Legionellaceae bacterium | reverse complement strand
TTGCTTAACAGGAACGCCTAACAAATGTGCTAATGAGGCAAATTGTTTGGTACTCGGTGCGAAATCTTTAGGATTGATCCACAAGGACTGAACCGGTGTACTGACGGCGAGCGCTGAACCTTCTCGATCAATGATCATCCCGCGATAAGCCGGAATATCCACCACCCGAAGGCTTCTCGCGTTGCCTTGGCCACGCAAAAATTGGCGATCGACCACCATCAAATCCAGCATGCGCCAAATGAGAATGCCTGCAATGAGCATAAAGAAACAACCCACGACCCATAGCCGTGCGAGATGGCCTTTTTTTGTCATTTTCTATTCAAAACAAACATTTGTTTGTTCGTGGGCAGCACCATGTGAAGTTTTTCAGACGCCAATTGCTCCACACGAGAGGGCGTCGCCAGACTGGCTTGCTCCAGTAACAATTGCCCCCACTGCATTTGCAATAAGTGCCCTTGTTGTTCCGCATTTTCCAATTGGCTCAACGTGATGCGTTCCACATTGGTGGTGTATACCACGCCCAATGCGCTCAGCAGCACGGCACAGAGCAATGCTATTTGTAAACACAATGGCCGAGACAACCGCACGTCAGCCCATTGACCATGAAAAAAATCGCTTTC
Source organism: Legionellaceae bacterium (assembly GCA_030157565.1). GTDB lineage: Bacteria > Pseudomonadota > Gammaproteobacteria > Legionellales > Legionellaceae > DDPF01. The sequence goes on along the minus strand of JAOAUO010000186.1, from coordinate 4,027 downwards.
ATTGATGCCTTTTGCTGCAGCGTTCATGCTATTTTCTCTCCCTTTCGAAGAACTGCACTTCGGGAACGGACATTGGCTTTGATTTCTTCATCACTCGGCTTCATGGCCTTTCCCACCCGTTTAAAATACGTTTTAATCTCAGCGGCTCTGATGGGCACTCCACGCGGTGGCTGGATGCCTTCTTCTTCCGCGCGCATAAACTGCTTCACCAAACGGTCTTCCAGCGAATGGAAACTAATGACCGCCAACCGCCCTCCGACCGCCAACGCGCCCACACATTGGTTCAAGCAATTCGTTAAATCCGTTAATTCTTGATTGATGTGAATGCGAATGGCTTGAAACACACGCGTTGCAGGATGCTTGTGTTTTTCCCATTTAGGATTCGCTTCCTTCACAATTTCCGCTAACACTGCCGTGGTTAAAATGGGCGATTCTTCCCGAGCGCGTACAATGGCGCGAGCAATGCGGCCTGCAAATCGTTCTTCACCGTATTGACGAAAGACTTGCGTCATTTCAATCGCATCGGCCTCATTCACAAAACGTGCGGCATCGAGCGCTTGTGTTGAGTCCATCCGCATATCCAGTGGGCCATCATGCATGAAGCTAAACCCGCGCTCGGCATTATCCAACTGCGGAGACGACACGCCTAAATCCAATAAAATCCCATTGACTCGCCCATGCACGCCCAATTTTTCACAAACCGAAGCCAATTGGGCGTTTGAAGCATGCTCAATCGTAAACCGCGGATCGTCTGAAAAATGCATGTGCGCATATTCAACCGCTTCCAAGTCTTTATCGAGGGCAATCAAACGCCCTTTATCGCTCAAACGCGCCAAAATGGCTCGACTATGGCCTCCACGACCAAACGTGCCGTCCACATAAATGCCATCTGGCGCAATGGCCAGGGCATCTATGGATTCATCCAACAAGACCGAGCGATGTGCGGTCATGATTTAACTCACTTATAAAGAAAACGTTTTCATATCATCTGGCAGGCCATCCGCACCGGATGCCTCATCTGCCAGCCACTGTTCACGCCGAGATTGCCACAAGGCCTCATCCCAGACTTCAAATTTATTCCCCTGCCCAATCATGACCACGCGTTTATCGAGCTTTGCATAGTCACGCAACAAGGGCGGCAACAAAAGCCGGCCATTGCCATCCAGCTCAACATCCGTCGCGTGCCCAATCAACAAGCGCTGAATACGGCGAGCGGCGGCATTAAAACTGGGCAACCGTTGCAGGTTGTCTTCAATCACTTGCCATGCAGCCGCCGGATACAACAACAAACAGGTTTCTTCCGTATCAATCGTGACCACCCACGAGGCGTTCACATTTGCACCCAAGGCATCGCGATACCGCGTGGGCATTGCAAGACGGCCTTTCCCGTCAATGTGAATGGCGTTGATTCCTCGAAACATGATGTTGGCCTTGTGAGAGCGACCCCACAAATCTCCACTTTTTAGTTATTTTAAACCACTTTCATACACTATAGAAACACATTTTACCTTCCGTCAAGGAAAAGGCATGTTTTTTGGTGAAAATAGTGTGGGGTACTGAGGCATACAAGGATCTGCGTGTTTGTTTTGTTCGAAAAAAAAACCTTATCGCGCAAAAAAAAATATTTCATCTATACTTTATGTAGGAACTCAACATCATGCGTGAAAAAATCATGAGAACCCAAGCTGAATTAGAAGTAATGTACCTGCAGGCGGTGATCGACTTGGCTAAAGAGCAAGTTGATTCTTTGAGTAAAAGCAAGGATGGGAATGTAATTGCATTTGACCCACAAGGGTCAGTCATGGTTAATTTAGAGAAAAAAAACATTCAAGATAAATTATTAGACTCATGTCCGGAGGAGGATAAGAATGATATTCTTAAGTTCCTTAAAAAGAAAACTGACACAACCACCATCAGCTTAGATATTACAAAATACCCCGACCTGAATTCACTTTTCCTTGATAAACTGTCCATAACTGACGACGACAAAAAAACTGAACTGAATGACTTGCCTAAGGGAAGCATCAACCCGGTTTACAGAGAGATTTATTTTCATTTAAATGCGACCAAGCGAATTCTTATGAAGCTGGTGAACGAGAGTAAACCAGACCAAAATATAACCACCAATGATTCACCTGTTGAAAAAGCATTTCAAGAGACACTGACAGAGATAAACTCAGGTATCATGGAAGCTTATAAAAATGCCATCGCTCAAACTACTCCACTAACGGATAAATCCATTGCAATCATCAATAAAGAACTAGATACCTATCGAAAAACCGCATTAAACAAAGTGCATTCGATCTTTTTAGAAAAATTAGGCGCCGACGAAATCAATTTAGATAAAAAAGACATTAAACAAATCAAACACCTCGCTCTCGAAACCACGGCCACTCCTAATGACATTGTTTTCGTAGGATCGAACCAAGTGATGTGGGCGGCAGGGAATGATTTTAGCTCACATCATCGTCCTGAAACCAACGCCGATGCGCAAAAGGTCAACTTCGGTAGCCAAGCCTCTGTAACACATACCTATAATCCAAACACGGGAAAAGTGGTTGCCAATCAAAACGAGCGGCTACAAATACGGGCCCCGTCTCTCGCCATGAAACGAAACTGGGATTGGCGATACTACTTAAAAGGAAAAGCGGCCGTAGATAAGCCGTTCATTACGGATGTAGTAAACAAGCTGCGTGCTCAAAAAAATGAGCATCAACTTGCAGATATATTACCCGATGATGGCGGTTTTCCTAAAAAACCGAAAGCCATTATATACAACCTGTATACCGCTTTAAACGACAATACAGCTACGGGGCTCATTGATGAGTTCAATAATAAACAAAATCAAAGCGCTGAATACATTCTAAAGGGGGCTCATGAATATAACAAAGAACAATTGAGACTGGTTGATCAACAGGCTGTTCTCTGCTTGGTGCAAAATATCTCCGTCAATGGGTTCGGTTATCCTTTAGGGTATGGATCTGGCAATCCATTGGTAGAGGAAGCCACGCTTATGACGGATATGGCGTTGTTGCATACAATGTGGGAGCAAGCGCCTGTGACGTTAGTTGGCGGCAAGGTCCCGAGTGCCCAGAAAACTCTGGCGAGCCAGGCATTTAATAAATATGTAGCATTTTTAAAAAAAATAAATCGAGAACCATTTTTCTCTAAAAGCTCTGAAGGAAAAGAGGCAATGGCGCTGATAGAAAAATTTAAACAAGGATATAATTTAGGAAAAACTCGAGATGGAAATCTGGGGGGAGGTAAAGAACATGTTTTTCCAAAAAACAACGATCCAATCGCTTCCGCCAAAAATAGTCTATTCAATTTGATGTCCGAAAATCATCATTACAGAAATGATGCCTCATTATTCCAAGCACTATCTGTTTTTGTTGAAAAAGCCTCCATGGGTGGATGTAAAAGCGCCATTGATCGCACCCCGATGATCAATAATCGCGTGGCTATATTAGATCGCGCATTAAATGATCCAACACCAATAGATAAGGATATTGAAGAGGTACAAAAAGCATTAAACGACTTAGGAGAGCCTAAATATCAATTAGCTGTAAACCTGGCCGAAAACACATTAAAAGACGGGTATGCTCTTGACCTAGAGGGTGAGCATAAAACGAACACTATTAATGTCGCATTAAACTCGCTTAAAGAGGCTAAGCTTGCGAAAAAAACCGCTGTAGAACAAGCCGCCAAAACATTAGAAACTGCCTTGGACAATGCCGTAAATCGGTTGGGCTTACAAACAGGGTCCTCCATGCAAACCAATGCTGAAATCGGCGGTGCGGCCAAATATAATGCGAAATCAGACTCCTTTTTCAGTAAATTTTTTGGGCAAAGTACCAATAATGCTGAAAAACCAACCATGACCAATGTTTCACAAAGCAACGCAACACAAAGTCATAAGAAACTGGCCAAAGCATTCACAAAAGCATGGAAGGCAATCACCCTCTCATCTACTTCTGCTAAAAAAGAACTAAATCAAACCAAAACGAATGACATGAGAAGCTCATCA
>JAOAUO010000185.1 GCA_030157565.1 Legionellaceae bacterium | reverse complement strand
GCCACGTGTTGCACGCCTAAAAAAGCCAACTGCATCATATGCCCGCTGCAAACCACGTGTCTCGCCTATCAACATGGAGTCGTGGATGATTATCCGCATAAATCACTAAAAAAATCATTGCCTATCCAGAGACAACAATTTTTATTGCTGCACACGGCCGAAGATTTGATTTACTTAGAGAAACGCCCATCGAACGGACTGTGGGGTGGGCTGTGGTGTTTGCCCAGCATCGACATGGATTTACACCCATCCACCTATATCCGCAACACCTCGCATATCCAGACGATGGAGGCACAGGAATTAATGTCAATTAAACACTCGTTCAGTCATTATCATTTGCACATTTTAGCATGGTCTTTGCAATGCAATGCAGGGGATTCAACCTGCACTGAATCCCCCGGCCGATGGTTTCATGCAAACGAGATACAGAATATTGGCATACCGACGCCCGTGAGCAAAATGATTGATCGTTTTTTATTTTTGCGTTTGGACAAAAGAACATGAAAAAAGACTCATGTCCTTCTACCCATGATCATGGGTTCATGGGCATAGAGAACGCTTGGCGCATTGAATCGAGGAAAGCCGACAGACTCAAATCCTAACGCTTCAAACCCGTGCGATTCCCTAATATTTTAACGGCCGCTTGAGCATCCGCTTGACCGGCTTTCGCCGCACACGTGATCCAATACCATGCCTTCTTACGGTCTTCCACCACGCCTTGACCATAATAATACATATAGCCAATGGCGTACTGCGCATCAGCCTGCCCTTTTTCGGCTTCCGGTTTTAACCGAATAAATGCATCTCGATAATTTTGTAACTGAAAGCTGTGAATCCCTTCGTGCAAATTAATATGGTTTGCAGCACATCCACTTAAAACACTCACTAAACTGCCAAGAATCAACAAAATACGACTAAAATGCATGAGAACCATCCTTAACTAACGGCCTTGGTTGAGCCTCGAAGATTAATTCATTTTTGGGTAAACTGATACTCTCCAACGCACCCATTCGTTCGATGAGCATGCCTTGTGGCGTGATTCGTTTGATGACCGCCCCGCCCGGCAATGTATCGCCCATACGAAACGTGTGCTCATGCCCACCGGCGGATTGGATAATGACTTGTGAGTCTGCATCCTGATCAGAAAACAAAATACCCACCACTTCAACATTTAAGACAGACTCTTTCACGCCTGCATCATGGATATTCGTCGGGATGTAATCTCCAAAAAATGGCTTTAATACACCGATGCTAGAAGCTCTTGAATGCGGGGCCGTGGCTTTAATTGGTAATGTGCGACCTACGGAGACCTGTTGATTCAACGCGAGCATGGCATTTACTCCGCTGACCATTTGGCCTAAGACTAAAATCACCAGACTGAAACACAATATGCGAGGAACAATCGGGCGCGATAGATTTTGACAAACAAGAGAAATGGCGTTATAAGTCATTTTTTAAACCACCAGGTGCAGTTATGAAACAAATGCAATCGCGTCTCGCAATCACACTGATGTTGTTCCTTATCCATTTTGTTCAACCCGCACAAGCGCTTGAAATCAAACATTCAATCCATCCCGATGCGTCGATGCAAACCGAGATTTTACACCATATTAATCAATACCGCATGACCCATGGTTTGTCGAGATTGACCATGAACCCACTCATCTCCAAAGAAGCCACGCAGCATAGCCTCGAAATGGCACGCCATCAACTGCCATTTGGTCACAATAAGTTTGATGAGCGCGTCAAACGATTGTCCAAAGCCATCCAATACACCAATGGTTGTGCTGAGAATGTCGCATACAACTATAAAAGTGCTCAAGACGTCGTCAAAAACTGGTTATTAAGCCCCGGTCACCTGCAAAACATACGAGGCCATTACAACTTAACCGGCATTGGCGTGGCGCGTGACGAACGCGGACGTATCTATTATACGCAGTTATTTGTGCGCACGAAATCCGCGTAATATTCTTAAGAACTGTTCATGCGTCGGATTTTATCATACCATTTGGTTGGAGTTTAGCGTTTGGACCAAACGACATGCAAAAAAACGGATGTAATTTCGTACAAACCCGAGTACATGCTCAACATACTATAGGTAAATAACATGACGAAAAGCAATCACCATCGGCTGATAATCCTCGGATCAGGGCCTGCTGGATACACGGCGGCCATCTATGCCGCACGCGCCAACTTAAATCCCGTGCTGATTAGTGGCATGCAACCCGGCGGACAGCTCACCACAACCACGGATGTCGATAACTGGCCCGGTGATGTGGAAGGTTTACAAGGTCCGGTATTAATGGAACGCATGCAAGAACATGCCGAACGATTTGACACCCAAATTATCGCAGACCACATTGTGAACGCGAACTTGCAACAACGCCCTTTTGTCTTAAAAGGTGACAGCGAAACCTATACCTGCGATGCCTTGATTGTGGCCACAGGAGCCTCGGCTCGTTATCTTGGGTTAGAATCTGAACGCGCCTACCAAGGCCGTGGGGTGTCTGCTTGTGCCACATGCGATGGGTTTTTCTACCGCAATAAAGAGGTCTGCGTCATTGGCGGTGGCAACACAGCAGTTGAAGAAGCGCTCTATTTATCCAACATTGCCGCTCAGGTCACCTTGGTGCATCGCCGTGATAGCTTGCGATCTGAAAAAATTCTGCAAGATAAATTGTTTGAAAAAGAACGTTCAGGCAACATCAAAATCATCTGGAACAGCACCCTGGAGGAAGTATTGGGCAATGGAGTACAAGTAACGGGTGCACGGCTTCGCAATCTACAAACAGACGAAACGCATGACTTAACAGTGAACGGCGTGTTCATTGCCATTGGCCACACCCCCAACACGGGCTTGTTTACCGATCAAATCGACATGAAAGAGGGGTACATCTCGATTCACTCAGGCCTCGAAGGCATGGCAACGGCGACCAACATTCCCGGCGTGTTTGCCTGCGGTGATGTGGCGGACCACGTCTATCGTCAAGCGATTACTTCTGCAGGATTTGGGTGCATGGCGGCGCTGGACGCTGAAAAATATTTAGACACGATCTAACCGTTTTGCCCAGGGCATTCTGTTAAATCTGGTGGTTGGAGGAAACGACATGCAAAAACACCCATGTCATTTTCTCCAAATAAATTGAAATCATCCAGCTTTAAAGCGCCTCGTATATGTCATCGAGGGCTTGGATATTAAACTTTAGGTGAGCGATCATGTGATTCGCCTGGAGACTGTATTTTTTTGATAATAGACTCTAATATCTCGATGTTATCAGATATATTATTGCATCGAAGCGTTCGAAGCTCAGGATAGAGTGTATATGTCTCCTCACGGAACATGTGTGAAATTGTATTATTTATCAATTGGCTCATATCATTATTTATCTCGTTCAATGCCTCTAATGGATCCAGATTTTTTAACTGATTAGAAAGACCAAAATCGATTAAATGTGGTTTCCCGTTTACATCAATCACCACATTATTAATATGAGAAAAATCACCATGAAAATAACCAAGACCCGTTTTTGAATGCGCGCCTTGATGAAGATCACGAAGTTCCTTTAGTATATTAGCAGCGAGCTCTAAGCGCTCGCTTAGAGTTAACTTTGGGTCCTGACGTTTGAAGTATTTTATCAGTGGTAAACCGTAATAAACCGTTGTTAAATATAACTTATTATTCCGATTGAAAGATGCCAGGCTTTGACCAATATCTTCCGTGATCTCGACTTCCCGTGCAGAGATTTTACCGCCTGAGATCTTTATTCCCCAAAGTCCACCCTCTTCATCTTGACCAAGTTTCACTCTTGCAGAGCTGCCTTTACCTAGATACTCCCCCTGAGGCGCCATGGCAATGATTTTTTCACCAACTTTAATAAAAGAATGCTTGATGTCCACCGTGTTCCTCAGGCATTTTCTACTTAATTTTGTGCCATGCGGTTCTTTTGTTAATTCGTCTTTCGCATAAGACCATTCTTTGTCGCGAACATCATCTGATATCCATTCAAATAGATTAAGATCATTAATATGAGCCTGAGTTTCTTTTATTTCCTTCAAATTCTCTTTGCTATTCAGATAATTCAATGCATATTGATGTTTTTTTATGGTTTTTTTTATTTCGTCTGTGTGATAGTCGATCTTTGCCCAAAGACCTCCTTTTAAAAATCGATCCGAAAATGAATCAGTAGATTGATCACTAAAATCAGTCTCTAGTTTGGAAAGTTTTTCTTGATTAGGAAAGTTAATATCAAGCATTTTTATGGATGAAATTAAATGCTGAAAATTCCGACTAACCTCCTCTTCATTCCCAAGCCTAAATTCAGCTGTTTCATTGGGATTTTTCTGTATCATGTCAATATATTCAGTCAATTTTTGGATGAATTTCTGCTCAACCTCAACAAGCAAATCCTGTATCGTCTTTAAAACTGGCAAGCCTTTATTAACTGAGTTCTCAGATATTGTTTTCAGATCATTTAAAAACGCCTTAAATATATCTAAAATCTGATTTTTATCATGAAAAATCATCCTCGCGGCCCTAGTCATCGTTTCGCAAGATTGGGATGAGTCAATGTTAACCGTGCCCGCTGTTAGTAGTGTTTTTAATGGTCTATTTATCCTATCTGAGAAAGGGTGCGGCCTACAAGGGATGTTAAATTGAAAGAGGGAACCCCCACTGGTTCA
>JAOAUO010000184.1 GCA_030157565.1 Legionellaceae bacterium | reverse complement strand
TTTGAATTGACTGGAGGTGAAGTACATGACGCAAAAGCTGCGCCAAAGCTTATTGCAAAATTACCAAAATCAGATTATGTCATTGCTGACAAGGGTTATGATAGCGAAGACATTCGGGAGCAAATCAGAGAGAAAGGTTCTATACCGAACATTCCTCGGAAAAGTAACTCCAAAACCGGCAATGGAGATATTGACTGGTGTTTATACAAGTATCGACATTTGGTAGAAAACGTATTTGCCCGTCTTAAACATTTTCGCGCTATTGCCACACGATATGACAAATTGAAACGAAATTATGCATCCATGATTGCAATGGCTTGCTCCTGCATGTGGCTACCTATGTAATTCTGCTATCCGCTGATATCATTCCTGTGAGTCCAATATTGACAAGGAAGCAGGATGAAATCATTTTACGTTTATATCATGGCAACTAAACGCAATGGGACATTATACGTGGGTTCAACACTGGATTTGATCAAACGTGTTTGGGAACACAAAAACAAAGTTGTTCCGGGATTCAGGGCCAACGCATCTAATTTTTGAACATTAAATAGCTGTTTTCTCTACGTGCCGTGCTTTATGCACGGCATCCATACGATCCTCAATCGAAGATCGGAACTGGATTCCGCGCATAAAGCGCGGAACGTAGGCAATATGATTTTATGATGCGCGTTTAGACGCGTTTGCCCTGTTCCGGGATTTACGGCTACCTATAATGTGCATATGCTGGTTTATTATGAGGTCCATCAGAGTTACGTCGAGGCGGCCCGACGTGAAAAACGTTTCAAAAATTGGCCACGTCAATGGAAAATAAATACCATTGAGAAGGTAAATTCTGAATGGCGTGATTTATATGCAGACATTTGTTGCTAAGCAAGATCGTTTGGATGCCGCGGACAAGCCGCGGCACGTAGGCGGTGGGGTGAATTGTCAACAGGCCCTAGCACAGTTACGACAACGATTTGCGGGAGGAGATGTCTTGTTGTGGCTCTTCTTTTTGCGAGTCTGTT
>JAOAUO010000183.1 GCA_030157565.1 Legionellaceae bacterium | reverse complement strand
GGAGTATCCGGGTTGGGATGTGCGATTAAAAGATGGGGTTAATTAAACGCATACAGTGGAACGCTATTGGGCGCTTGAAAGGCAAGCGAACAATGCAATCGATAAATACGAACAAGCCAGGACCGCAGAAAGGAAAAATACATTGGAAAAAAAAATAACGAATAAAAAATATGATAAACAATACCAACAAGTCATTGAATCAGCCATGCGGATTGAAATAGAGGTGTACGGACATTCAGATTTATCCAGTTCATCTTTTTTTAATGTATGAGTCAGGGGTTTACGATCATGGGGGGCGCACGTTCACAAACCCTGCATTCAATACACTGGGCTCTCTAAAGCTGGATGCCCTCGTTATATTTGGACGAAATGACATGCGTTTTTTTTCATATCGTTTCGTCCAAACGTTCATGATTTAATCTGGGGTATTGGCCTTCAAATCCTTCGCACATAATTGTTCTGTCATTAACTTCTCTTCCTTTTTTTGTTGTTTTTTTTGTTGTTGTGCTAAAAACAATTGCTCGATTGATTTGACCTCAGTAGGGGGGGATTTTGAGATTTGCTTATGATAAAGCGTCTGGATAAAAACAGGCAGCGGCTCTTTCCAGGCGTCTTGCTTCGCATTAGCCAACCCACTGAATTTTTTTGGATTCAACCCCAATTCACGAGCCATTTGAATGTGCATATGAGACAAATGATATTTTTTTCGAACATCAACCCATGCTTGAAGTTTTTCTGGCAATTTCTTATGTTTCATCGGTTACCTATATAAAATATTAACGAAAAACGGGGATCAACCCCGATTATAACAAAAATCCGGCGGTTTATATGCAAATTCGGCTTAACGTCGTCCTATTGGGTTCAGTTGCGACTCTATAGGCCAAAAAACATCATCTTTTGTATTGATTAACCAAGGAGCGAAAAATGTTATACTCGGGATATTCGCTCCTGTTGTTGACCGCAACTCTGTTGATGGAGAAGCAGTCGCTCGTTTCGCTGGATTGAATAACGGCTCTCGCCTGGGCGTATGACCGAGCGGGAAGCATGTTTGTGATGTTGCTTTTAGATGAAGTAGTTCCGAAAGGAGAGACTCTGATGCGTCACCTGATTGGGTTGGGTACTGACGTGCAATATGACGCAAATCGCTTTGCCATTGAGTGTTCGCCTCTCCTTCGCCCTCGATGACCGCAGTTTTGAAAGATCCCATGGTTTGAGTTGCGCTATCCAGTTGAATACCCTGAAAATAACAATCTGCAGGAAATGCTTGTGAATGAGATTTAAAAAGGTTGGCCGCATGATTTAACAACGGGATGCAGTTATCTATAAAAACAAGCGCAATTTTTTTTCCAGGAAATTTTAATGAAACGTCGTGAGCAAACATATAATGGGTCAATGTTTTAAATCGATCATCACAAATAATTGAGCGCTCTTTTGGGTAATGAAGCCATTCGGGTTTCATCCAAGAAAAAAGACAAACCTGTTCGTTTATTTCATTGTCAATCAATAAATGAACAGGTTTCTCTGAGAAATTTAATAATGCATAGTTACTTTCTTGCCTCATCCAGAGGTATGACGTTCCCGGTTTAAGTTGGTTAAAAACATCAAATGTGAGCAGAGGATTGATCTCAATCTGGGGTGGTAACATACCGGGCCTGTGTTCCTGATAAGAGGCGGTTATGGCTGCTGAGAGTAAGCGTGTTACTGTGTCCAGCATGGTTGCAGCGCTGCGCAATGTATGACCATTTTCATGGTAATAATTCTTGGCATTGACAAAATCGATATAGAGCGATTGTCGACGTGATGCGATTGATAGTTGGATCATTGTACACTGTGTGCTGTCTAATGCGCGGCTTACGATGTACTGGATTAATACCCTTTGCGCTCCGGGCGTGTCTGTGCAACCATCATAATCAATACAATACTGAAATACGTCAAAATCAGTCGGAATGGTTGATTTCAGGCCGCTGTAGGCGCTGGTAGTCTGTTTTTTTTGCTCTGTCTGAGAACCATGTGAGGGCGTAATAGGAGTGGCTTTTTGTCGTATCAAGGCCTTTAGCGCGACTTCATAAGCATGATGAATATCGAGTAGACTCTCCCGTAACGGATCCACTGCACCTCTATAAACCGCTTCGGCCGCTCTGATTTTTTCAGCATATTGCGCTGACAGTTTTCGGGTATATTGAACGTCTTGTCGCGGTACAAGACCCTGATTCACGTGTGCTGAATCAATCCTCAATGAATCAATAGTAAATCCATCTAATCCTGTGATTCTCAATAATTCTTGATTGTATTTATTGATTGATATATACGCACTCTGATTGAATCCGTCCACATTATGAATGGATTCAATATAGGTTCCATTTTGGATGGTCCTAACGTCTAGCTGTTGAAAAAATAATGTCACCGCGTCATTGTCGGTGTCTTTCATAAAATCGATCACTTTGATTTTTGGCAACCATTCAAACCCCAAGGCCTCTTCTTGTATGCGATCGAAGGCTTGATCAATGGAGATTAAAGGAAGGCACTCATTCCGCAGGCGAGCCTCAAGAAGCGAATTTGGTTCGTCGCCATATTGCTGCCGAATAAGCGATTTTAAAAAAGGCGCGTGAACCATTTGTAGAAGAACGGGGGATCGAAATGCCTTGTCTTTTTGTTGGAATTCGTCATGAATCGCCCGCTGCTCTGGGCTAGAATAATTCAGGCTAAAATAATTTAACCCGAGTGCTATACAGGTTTCTTGATTCCGTTCATCAAGCGATTTGCGTTGAAAATCAAGTGCTGCGGCTTTTGTTATTATACGGAGTTCTTCTTGCTCACGTTGTGTTTGTTCATAGATCGGTTGAATTTCAGCCAGTTTTTGGTCACGTTTTTGTTTCAGCGCAATCAGTTCAGGCGTGCTCCCCACTTTTTTTTCAAGCATTTCGATATAAGATGAATGGATCATTATAAGGCCATCAATGAATTTTCGATGCGGCATTATAATGCATTTTAATGAAGAGAATATTAACTGGCGTTTGAACGGATTGACATGCAAAAAACGCAGGTCAATCCGTTCAAATAGAGCAAGCACTATCTCATGGAGGGAAGGCTTTTGCAATTAGGATCGCGAGAGTATGCATCCAGTATATCATTCACAAATTGATCAATCACGCTGATGCGCCCCTCTTCCTCAATGAGACCCACTTCCTCTTTTAAGCGATTTAATCGCTCAGAAATTTCCTTCGTGACAGAGCCACTTGGAAACAACGTAGCAAGAAACCGTCGCGCTTCCGCAGGCCCTATGTGTCGATAGAGCTGATTGCGTACATTGGCATCGGCCGGAGTGGTACTGAATGCCCATAACTCAATGGGGCCTAAGGTCAGCGTTAATAGCTGCACACTCCAACCGGTCTTAATGGCAAATTGAGCAAGAAAGGTCGCCCCCCCCTCGCGGGGCCCATGCACCCGTGTTCGCAGTGCCACTTTTGCAGTTTCCGACAAGCCGAAAATAGCACATGTTTTTTCAATGGCCTGCGTCGGCCCTGCATCCATGATATAAATAGATGTTGCAAAATCAACCATGATGGAATCAAAATCATCCAGCGACTGAGATAACAATGAAATTTGAACATTCCATTTTCGCCCTTCGCGCATATCAATGATAACCTGATCACGAACAGCGGCTGACTTCGAGGTCCGATGGAATTCATCGTAAACAATGCGCTTAGGGTCGTCTCGAATCTCTCTAACACGCTCAGTATGATAGAGTTTGTATTGGTCAGGCACATTCGTCATGCCTTCTTCGGTTAAGTAATAGTGCCGCGCCAAGACGTAGCGCGCCAGCATGTACATGACCGCTGTTTGGCGATCGGCGGCATCCCCTCCACTCTTGGCCACTTCATCCAAATCCAATGAAACAACACGTGCATCCCCAATGTCAAATGCGGTCACTCGGGACAAAATGGGGTACTCACGCACCGCACCTGAGATCATTCGTGAAAATGCATTGATCAAAGACTCACCCGTTGGTGCGGTGACTTTCTCATATAAATCTTCAATAGACGAGGTGCGACAAATGGAGGCGGCATCAGCCAACAAAGGCATGGCATATCGTTGGGCCAGCAATGCCTCATGCACGAAGCCTGCCGAATACAACGAGTCAGTTACTTCCCACCATGTGGACTTCGAATCACGCACAAACCCAATCTCTTCCAGAATGCTGTCAATGAACTCCTCAACGCCCGGATCATACGGCGTCGGCTTGTACTCATCCGTTAGGCTTTTATACAGCTCATCCACCACCATCCCAGCTAAATCAGGCATCCCATCATACGGTTTTGCAGCGCCCAGAGGAGTGGTCAATAAGGTCAGGAAATTAACCAAAAATGATCGCTCGGATGCCGTTGGATAACGACAACCCAATTGTGTATCAAACGGATTGATCGAGTACTCAGGCAGCATTTTCAATCGATGGTAAGCCACCAAATGTCGATTGGATGCGGGCAGCGCCTCTTTCAATAGAGAAATCAAACCGCTGCTAGACGGTCCAATATCAATAATGGCAATCCGTGGAAGCCGCGTTAACCCAGCAGACAAGCAGAGGGCTAAATTTTGTGCACTGGATAAAACGGATTTCCCTGATCCTGGGCGCGCATAAACCAAATCAATCCACGTTGTTTGCTGACTAGAGCCGGGTTGAAATGGCCAAGCTTTTCCATCTGGCGATCGAAACAACAGCGCACCTGTTATC
>JAOAUO010000182.1 GCA_030157565.1 Legionellaceae bacterium | reverse complement strand
AATCGAGGGTTTGCGATAGAAAGCAGAATGACGCAAACCCTCGATTAAATACACGGAGCGCTCTAAAGATTCAGGCGCTGATTATATTTGGACGAAATGACATGCGTGTTTTTGCATGTCGTTTTGTCCAAACTCCAAATTATAAGGTGAAATGATTGCAAATATTTTTGCATTGCCCCTTGAAAATGCAGTTGAAGGCCCCATATATCGAACATCAGCGTTGGGTTTCAGAAAATCGGCGCTAGCAGGTCAGGGTGTGCTCTGAGAAAAATATAGTTTTAGCGTTCAATCAATCAGGAGAAAATAAGTATGAAAATTCGTCCTCTACATGATCGAGTAGTTGTTCGTCGCATGGAAGAAGAACGTACCACAGCCGGTGGCATCGTGATTCCAGACAGTGCTGCAGAAAAACCAATGCGTGGTGAAATCATTGCGTTTGGTCCAGGCAAAACATTAGACAACGGCGATACACGTGCTTTGGCTGTTAAAGTCGGTGACGTGGTTTTATTCGGCAAATATTCTGGTACTGAAGTGAAAATTGATGGTGAAGAATTGGTTGTGATGCGCGAAGACGACATCATGGGCATTATTGAGAAATAATTTTTATCAATTCATTTGGAGATAATAATGGCTAAAGAATTAAAATTTGGTGATGAAGCGCGTCAACAAATGTTAGCAGGTGTCAATGCATTGGCAAATGCCGTTCAAGTGACCATGGGTCCACGTGGACGCAATGTTGTATTGGAACGGTCTTATGGCGCCCCTACGGTGACTAAAGACGGCGTGTCTGTTGCTAAAGAAATTGAATTTGAAGACCGATTCAAGAATATGGGCGCACAAATGGTCAAAGAAGTGGCCTCTAAAACATCGGATACTGCCGGTGATGGTACTACAACTGCAACTGTGTTAGCGCGTTCAATTTTGGTTGAAGGCCATAAAGCCGTTGCAGCAGGCATGAACCCAATGGACCTGAAACGCGGTATTGATAAAGCTGTTTTAGCCGTGACCAAACATTTGGAAGCCATGTCTAAACCTTGTAAAGATGGAAAAGCCATCGCTCAAGTAGGCACGATTTCTGCCAATGCTGACGAAGCAGTCGGTTCTATCATTGCTGAAGCCATGGAAAAAGTGGGCAAAGAAGGCGTGATTACCGTTGAAGACGGCAATGGCTTGGAAAATGAATTGCTAGTGGTTGAAGGCATGCAGTTTGACCGTGGTTACATTTCTCCATACTTCATCAACAATCAACAAAACATGTCTGCTGAATTAGAACAGCCTTTCATTCTGTTGGTTGATAAAAAAATCTCCAGCATTCGTGACATGTTGTCTGTATTGGAAGGCGTTGCTAAATCTGGCCGTCCATTACTGATCATTGCTGAAGACGTTGAAGGCGAAGCATTGGCTACATTGGTTGTTAACAACATGCGTGGCATTGTTAAAGTCTGTGCGGTTAAAGCACCTGGATTTGGCGATCGTCGTAAAGCCATGTTACAAGACATTGCTATTTTAGTCAGTGGACAAGTGATTTCTGAAGAAATCGGCAAGAGCTTGGAAGGCGCTACTTTAGAAGACCTAGGCACTGCAAAACGTGTTGTTGTCACTAAAGAAAACACCACGATCATTGATGGTGAAGGCAAAGCCACAGAAATTTCTTCACGCATTGCTCAAATTCGTTCACAAATGGAAGAAACATCTTCCGATTACGACCGTGAAAAATTGCAAGAACGCGTTGCCAAATTGGCAGGCGGCGTTGCAGTCATCAAGGTGGGTGCGGCGACTGAATTTGAAATGAAAGAGAAAAAAGCCCGTGTTGAAGATGCATTGCATGCAACACGTGCCGCTGTTGAAGAAGGCATTGTTGCAGGTGGTGGTGTTGCCCTGGTTCGTGCGCAAAAAGCATTGGATGGTTTGAAAGGTGATAACCATGACCAAGACATGGGTATTGACATTTTACGTCGTGCCATTGAGTCTCCATTGCGTCAAATCGTAGCGAACGCTGGCTATGAAGCGTCTGTGATTGTGAACAAAATTTCTGAAAACAAAGGCAATTATGGTTTCAACGCCGCAACCGGTGAATACGGTGACATGGTTGAATTGGGTATTCTTGATCCAACCAAAGTAACCCGTACAGCATTGCAAAATGCAGCATCGATCGCGAGCTTGATGTTGACCACTGAGTGCATGGTTGCTGACATGCCGAAGAAAGATGAAGGTGCTGGTGACGCTGGTGGTATGGGCGGCATGGGCGGCATGGGCGGAATGGGAGGCATGGGCGGCATGATGTAAGTGTGCGCTTTGCTTCATTAAAAAACCCGCCGAAAGGCGGGTTTTTTTACGCTAAAATACATCCCTTTTTGGTTTCCCATAGACGAAGAGGCGACAGCTGCGGATTTTGCATGGCCGTCACGGGTAAATAAAACGTCTGCTCAAGAAGAAATTGCCCACCTAACGCGGCGTGCGAGACTTGGTCGGTAAACACCAACCAGGTGCTTTGTGCAGGAAAATCAATGCGTTGTTTTTTTAAATTATTTTGATAGTGGTCATCTAATTTCATTCGATCGTGTAAGTGAAGCATATAATGATCATAAGGCGTCCGGCGTGTCTTCGTTGCCTTGATGAGCTGAAGCAAAGCCGCTTGCATGGCGCTATAAGCCGGAATCTTCGGCGCAAAAGTATCCAGCAGACTGGGGAACGGCTCTCCTATATTCCATGCGCGGGGTTTGCTATCAGGATTAATATTGCAAAAAACCCTTAGAATGCGCAGCCCGTTCACCGGCGTGGCTGCAAACGAGTCAATATGTACGCGCGAGTCGTCTTTTCGCTTGGATGTCACTCGACCCTTGATTTCAGCGGGTCGATAACTGGTTCTGCCCCAACGGATCTCATTCGAATAGTGAGGCATTAACGCATCGACCAGTGCCTTTGAAAAATCCGCGAATCGATGCATGAATGCTTGCATCATTGCGCTGGATTCTTGTTTCGAACAACCGGCCAATCGTTGATGAGCCGCATGATAACTGATGTTTTTGTGTTTTGAATCCAGAATAGATTCACACAATAATTCCTTTTCACGGTGTGTTGGCTGAAAAAAATAATCGGGTAAATAAACCACTTTTCCCGCTTCCAGTGAAGCGGTCGCTTGTTTTTGAGAGGCCTCATCTAAATGGGCATGCAATTCTGAATCAATCGTGTGTAAATAGTTGTTCATCAATCTCTCTTTTGGTTTATGGTTTTCTGTTGAGCGGAAAGATAACGGGCCTGCAATTCAACGTCAATGTAACGATCGGTGGTTGCACTAGACGTATGACCGGCATCGTCACGGACATGCTCTCGTGGGCGTGTGCGCACATCTTCAGAAATCCCGGTGTGTCGAAGCCAATGGACGGTCGCTGAGCCTAAATTATCGGCTTCCTCGATTAGATTTGCGGCACGTAACTGCATGGCAGCTAGATCAAAACACTGTTGAACAATTCGCCGAATAGGAGCGGTGTCGCTCATGGCGCCCGTTCCTCTGATTTTAGGAATCAATGGCGTATTGTCTGCAACAGAAGGCAATGGGGTCAACGCTAAAAATACGCGCCACCTGACAAGGCTATCTAGCATGGTTGGACTTACGGCAATCTGGCGTTCTTTATTGCCTTTTCCAACCGTTGTGAACCACCAATGCCCATTGCTGTCTTTGGCAAAATCATTCATGGTGGGTATCCACCGATCACTGGCTACGACCTCTGAAATGCGCAAATACATGCCATATAAAAGAGTGAGGATAAAGCGAGTTCGTTCGTGTTTTTCAGGATTTTCTTCAGCCAGCTCATTGGCGGCTTGCAATACGGCATCCCATTGAATCAAGCTCAAGCGTCTAACAGGGGCTTTTTCTTGGCGTTTTCGGATAAACTTGCTTTTTTGACGAATCAATGCAACTGGATTAGACAGCAAATATTCATCTGAGATGAGAAAATTAAAGAGGGTGCTTAAAATTGCAAAAATTTCTTGGACGGCTCCTTGGGATAGACTAAATTGAGCGGCAGAAACATCTTCATTTTGTTTTCGAATGGTGGCTTTAGACAGCGTGACCACAAATGGGCGCCAATCTGGATTTGGATGGCGTACTCCGTCTTTTTCAATAAAACGATTGCATTTTTTGAGACCAATCCATGCAGAGGGCGGTTTTTGACAAAAACGAATAAATTGCTCGATATCTTCTCGTTTAATCTCCGCTAATGTTTTCTGTTTGATAAGCCAACACCACTGCAATAAGCGTTCGGCCTCCCGTCTGTAACTATTATAGGTACCTAGGCTGCCGGTGTAACTTTTAAGGAAAGCAAGGGTATGAATAAAATCAGGTTGATAACGCGGGTCTGGTAGCAGGGCATTGTCCACATTTTTACTGAGGTGGTTTAAGCTATCAAACAGCGCGAGTGGTTGTGCAATCATAAGGATATAGAACGCCATAAATAAATCCCATCGTAACGCATGTGGCTAAATCCAGCAATGCATTCAAGCCATTCAGAACTTTAAAGAACGACTGACGAGGACTCGCGGCTTGTCCGAGGGATGTCGTGGTACGATTAAACGTTGAGAATTGCATTAATTTGGCATCGAAACGGTTTAAATGTGCGTTTGGAGCCCCATCATGCATTTTTTCGTAATTTAATTGCATTCTCATGTTGACCTGAAGAGCATGCCAGGGTATCATTTCCGCACTGTCCTTGAGACGGTTTTAACGGGGTGTAGCGCAGTCTGGTAGCGCGCCTGC
>JAOAUO010000181.1:21736-25542 GCA_030157565.1 Legionellaceae bacterium | reverse complement strand
ATTTGGACGAAATGACATGCGTGTTTTTGCATGTCGTTTTGTCCAAACTCCAAATATTGTGCATATTGGATAACGAGGATTATTGTTTATGAGTTGGTTGAAGAATTTACTGCCTTCAAAAATTAGAACAGATGCCTCGCAAAGAAAGGGCGTTCCTGAAGGGCTGTGGGTGAAATGTTTGAGTTGCAGCGAAGTGTTGTATCGCACTGAGCTCGAAAAAAACTTATCGGTTTGCCCTAAATGCAACCACCACCATCGCTTGTCTGCGCGAGACCGGTTGGCTCAGTTTTTAGATGACTTAGGTCAAGATGAAATTGCGGCTGACTTGGAGCCGATTGATCGCCTGAAGTTTCGTGATTCCAAAAAATACAAAGACCGCATTATTCAAGCGCAAAAAGCCACCGGTGAAAAAGAAGCGTTGATTGTGATCAAGGGTACATTGAAACAGCAGCCGGTCATTGCCAGTGCGTTTGAATTTAAATTCATGGGTGGGTCGATGGGGGCTACCGTGGGCGAAAAATTTGTTCGTGCAGTGAATGCCGCGATGGCTGAACGGCGGGCTTACATTTGTTTTACCGCCAGTGGTGGAGCGCGCATGCAAGAAGGGTTGTTTTCATTGATGCAAATGGCTAAAACATCCGCTGCGTTGGCGCGATTTGCTGAGACGGGATTGCCTTTTATTGTGGTATTGACCGATCCAACCATGGGAGGTGTGTCTGCGAGTTTTGCGAGCTTAGGCGATGTGATTATTGCAGAACCCAACGCGCTGATCGGTTTTGCCGGGCCACGCGTGATTGAACAGACCGTTCGTCAACAGTTACCAGAAGGGTTTCAACGCAGTGAGTTTTTGTTGGAACATGGCCATATCGACATGATTGTAGAGCGCAAATTCATGCGTGCTACAGTGGCCGAACTCATTGCTAAATTAACGCATCGAAGCGTTGCGAATGTTGAAGATGAGCCTTATTAACACGAACGCGATGTCCCTGGATGCATGGTTGATGCATTTGGAAAATCGCCATCCACATGAAATACAATTGGGCCTTGAGCGCGTGAGAATCGTGGCGGACCGGTTGGCATTACGCCATTTAGATGCCTGTGTGATTGCCGTTGCCGGTACGAATGGCAAAGGCTCGACGGTTGCGGCATTGGACGCCATTTATACCGTGGCAGGCTATCGAGTCGGTTCTTATACCTCGCCGCATTTATTGGCGTTTAATGAACGAATATGCGTGAACAAAGTGCCCATTTCGGATGAAGATTTGTGCGCGGCGTTTGCTATCATTGAGCAAGCGCGTGGTGATATTCATCTGACGTATTTTGAAATGACGACGCTAGCCGCACTGCATTATTTTAAATCGTGTGCACTGGATGTTGTGATCCTTGAAGTAGGGATGGGTGGGCGATTGGATGCCACGAATATTATTGATGCTCATTTGGCCATCATTACCACTGTTGATCTAGATCACCAAGATTATTTAGGGGATACAATAGAAGCCATTGGGCACGAGAAGGCCGGTATTTTAAAGCCCAATCAACGATTTATTTATGCGGATTTGTGCCCCCCTATGTCTGTTCTTGAGCAAGCGCGCGCATTAAACATTCACGCGACTTGCTTAAGCCGGGATTATTCTTATTCGGCAATGAAAGACAGGCTCTCGATTGACTTACCCATGGGCGATGCGGTCGATTTGCACCGGCCTGGCATTCATTTGAATGCAGCGGCATCGGCTGTTGTTGCTAGCCAGATGTTGCGTTCTCTATTGCCGGTGTCTGTTTTACAATGGGATCAGGCGATGCAAGTCATGGCCCTTGCTGGCCGTCAACAAGTCATTCCGGGGCTTGTGACAACGGTTTTTGATGTGGCGCACAATCCTCAGGCGGTTGGATTATTAGCCGCGTTTATCGAGCGGTTTCAGCACGTTGGGAACATACATGCTGTTTTTTCAGGATTGAAAGACAAAGATCTTTGCGGTTTAATAAGACCCTTGTTGAGGCATGTTGATTTTTGGTATCTGGCTACATTAACGGGTAAACGGGCGGCTACTGAAGCCCTATTGCAGTCGGCTTTTCAGGCTGAAGCACGTGCTGAGGCCCCTTGTTATAGTCACCCGCACGAGGCGTTTCAAGCCGCCCAGCGGCGGGCTAAGCCTGGGGATTTAATTTTGGTTTATGGTTCCTTTCTCATGGTGAGTGCCGTGATGGCTATTGAGATGGATCAGGTACAACAGGAGTAAAACATGAAATTTTTGATGGATGAACGTATTAAGCATCGGTTGACTGGCGTGGTCGTCATTGTATCGATTGCGGTTATTTTTTTACCAGCCATGATGAAAAAATCAAATCAACATTTTGAAGAAAACATCAGCGTTTCATTGAAATTGCCAGCGAAACCGGTACCACCTGCCTTGGCGATACCCAATAAAAAAGTCATGTTTGATTCGGTTAGTGTGGTTAAAATTGAAGTGCCTAAGCACATCGATGACACGCATCCGGCTTTCGTTGCAAAAGCGGAATCATTAAGCAAACCGCAGCCGTCCCCTGCATTGGCTTTGGCCACGCCGTCGGTGAAAGCCGTAGTTAAAACCGTGGCCCCATCTAAAAAAGTAGCGGTTGTTACGCCGGTCGCTTTGAAAGGGGCGTATGGCATTCAGTTGGCTTCTTTTAGTCAAAAGCGCAACGCTTCTTTTTTGGTTAATCGGTTACGTAAAGAAGGTTATACGGCCTCTTATAATAAGTTGGATACCAAGCAGGGATCGTTTTATAAAGTGGTTGTGGGTCAATTGAATCAAAAAACAGAAGCGGTCAATTTACAAAAAAAATTAGCGATGAACATGCAATTAAATGGCTTCATCATTAAAACGGGCATCAGCTAATCATGATCTCTTTGCATTGGGTGGACTATGCGATTCTAGGCGTGATAGGCCTTTCGGTTATCACTGGGTTGTTTCGTGGTTTTGTGAAAGAATCGATTGCTTTGGGCGTTTGGATTTTAGCCATCTGGCTCGCGTTTACGTATTCAAGTCGGGTGACGGTTTGGATAGAACCTTATATTAGCGATTCAACCTTACGTGCAATGGTGGCCTTTGCGGCCACCGTCATTGTGATTTTAATTGCCGGTGGATTATTTAATGCGTTGCTCAGTTTTATTTTGAAACGCTCAGGCTTGAGTGGGACTGATCGTGTGTTAGGCATGGGGTTTGGGTTTGTGCGCGGGATATTTATTGTGGCACTCATGATGTTAGTCGTGAATATGACCTCCCTGCCTCAGCAAGAGTACAGCACTCAATCGTGTTTATATGCCAAATTCAATCCCTTGGTGGCTTGGCTTTCGGGCTACGCGCCTGATTTTATCAAGCGGATGCAAGTGATTGAGAAAACGATTTAATTTGATATTTTGGAGTAAATGGCATGCAAAAAACGCATGCCATTTACTCCAAATATAATCAGCCCACTCGTTTGAATGGCAAGTAGTGGGGTTCCCAAAAAATCTCTTCAATCCATGCATCCAAATCCTTCTCTTGATTGCATTGGGCCAGACCGGTTTCGATGGCCGAGCGTGCAACGGCCACGGCAATGTGCTTAGCGACGGCCTGAGCATCTTGTAGCAATGGTAATATTGGAAGAAAACGGTCTGTTTTACTGGGCGATAATTCACTGAGTGCGCGAGAAGCCGCCCAAATCATGGCTTTTGATAGTCGATTGGCCTTCACCGCTTGAATGCCCAATCCAATGCCTGGGAAAATCAATGCATTGTTGCATTGAGCAATGTGAACCCGGTTATTTTGATATTGGATGGGTTTGTT
>JAOAUO010000181.1:0-21726 GCA_030157565.1 Legionellaceae bacterium | reverse complement strand
GGTTTAAATGCAGTACCTGTGGCGATGAGTGCTTGCCCTGAACTCCAAGTCAAAATATCACCGGGTTGCGCTTCGCATTTGTCATCTGGATTCGATAGAGGGAAAACAATGGGGCGCTCACAATGCTGCGACATGGTTTCAATGACGTCTTGAGAGAACGCTCCCGTTTGTGCGGAGCAACCAATGAGGATGGTGGGTTTTATCTCTCGAATGGTTTCTATTAAGGTAGGGTATGGGGCATGGATAGAATCGGTGCGTGGGCGAGCGTAGGGTTTTTGAGCGTCTGTCAGGGTGGGGTCACCTTGTGTTAATAAGCCTTGTCGATCAAACAGCCAAAACCGTTGATAGGCTTCTTCAGCGCTGATGCCGCACATGATCATCGCATCAACCATTTGGTCACTGATGCCCGTGCCTGCAGAACCTGCTCCGTAGACAATAATACGGTGATTTTGCAACGGGACACCCGTGATATCACAAGCGGCCAATAAAGCCGCTAAGGTGACAGCCCCTGTGCCTTGAATGTCATCGTTAAAGGTGCAGAGCGTGTCTTGAAAGCGATCGAGTATGGGCCTGGCATTGCTTCGACCTAAATCCTCCCAATGTAAAAATGCATTGGGGAAATGCGCTTGAATCCGGCTGACAAAATGGTCAATAAACTGATTGTATTGCACCGAATCAATGCGGTTGTGTCGGCATCCTAAGTACATTGGGTCGTCAAGAAGGGCTTGATTGTTGGTGCCTACGTCAAGAAAAATGGGCAGGGTACGCGTGGGGTCAATCCCGCCACACAAGCTGTACACCATCAGCTTCGCCACGGGGATTTCCATGCCGCCAATTCCTTGGTCTCCAATCCCTAACACGCCCTCGCCATCGGTGACAACAATCAAGTCAATCTCAGGGTTTGAGCGGTTATTAAAAATAGCATCCAGCTCGGCTTGATCCGAATGAGCAATATACAATCCACGGGGTTGGCGATATTCACGGCTAAAATGCATGACGGCTTGGCCTACTACTGGCGTATAAATAATGGGTAGCATCTCATTAAGATGGCAATTCAATAATTTATAAAATAAAATTTGATTTTTATCATGCAGATTATTCAGGTAGATGTTTTTTTGCAAACTAGTGGTGTAATTTGAATATTGTACATAAGCACGTTCTACTTGCTCATCCAACGTTTCAACCAGGTGAGGCAATTTCCCCAGCAAACCGAATGCCAATCGTTCTTCATGCGTAAAGGCCGTTCCTTTATTGAGTTGCGCTGTGGTTAGTAAGTTTTTTCCGTAACTAGATGTTTCTATATACAGATTACTTGTTTTTGTATCACGACAAACCTTGAAATCCAACATGTGTACGACTGCGTAAAGAGACTATCTGAATACAATAACCAATTTATCTTAATAATTCAATGATTAAAGTTCAAATGTATGGTAAGATGATTATCTTTTGTACGCAAGTTGGTTTTGGTCATGGCCAGATCCTCATGTGTTCAGAGTTAATCAATGAGGATATATCATGACGTTTTCAACATTAGGGCTCAGCGCCCCCATTTTGCGTGCGGTTCTTGAGCAAGGATACACCACGCCCACGCCGGTTCAGGCACAATCCATTCCGCCTATTTTACGTGGTGCTGATTTATTGGCCTCGGCCCAAACAGGTACCGGTAAAACCGCGGGATTCATGTTGCCTATCCTGCATCTGTTAGCGGACAAACCGCGTGCAAAAAGCAATCATGTTCGTGTTCTGATTTTGGCGCCCACACGTGAGTTGGCCGCACAAATACATGAAAGTGCGATCCAATACGGTAAATACATGAACGTGCGTTCAGCTGTGGTGTTTGGTGGTGTAAAGATCAACCCACAAATGCAAAAATTGCGCGGTGGCGTTGAGATTTTAATTGCAACGCCTGGTCGATTGATGGATTTGTTTCAACAGCGTGCCGTGCGTTTGGATGAAGTGGATACACTGGTATTGGATGAAGCGGATCGCATGTTAGACATGGGGTTTATTCACGACATTAAAAAAATCATGTCGTATTTGCCGAAGGCTCGCCAAACATTGTTGTTTTCGGCGACGTTTTCCAGTGAAATCTGCAAAATGGCCAAAGAATTTTTAAAAAGCCCGGTCGAAATCACGGTAACCCCTCGTAACGCCACGGCCGTTTCTGTGACTCAAAAAATTCACCCGGTTGATAAAGCGCGTAAAGCGGATTTGTTAAGTCATTTGTTGCGCAATGAAGATTGGGCACAAGCCTTGGTTTTTTCTCGCACAAAACATGGCGCCAATAAATTAGTTCAATTACTGGCCATTGATGGGATTGAAGCATTAGCCATCCATGGCAATAAAAGCCAATCACAACGCACCAAAGCACTGGCTGATTTTAAAGCCGGTAAAATACATGTGCTGGTCGCGACAGACATTGCTGCGCGTGGGATTGATATTGATCAGTTGCCTGTGGTCGTGAATTTTGATTTACCTGATGTGGCCGAAGATTATGTTCATCGCATTGGACGAACGGGGCGTGCGGGCGCTGTGGGTGGCGCGATTTCATTGGTGAGTGCGGATGAAATAAGCCAACTGCTGGAGATTGAGAAGTTGATTAAATGCCGTCTTGAACGAGTCGATATTGATGGCTTTGAACCCAAGCATTCCTTGCCGACAACGGCTTCAGGGATCCAGTCTTCTGCGCGAAACCGCCCAACACGGGCATTTTCTCCGAACGCACGTGGCGGACAAGCCGGAAACACACGGCATGCAACCGGCCAGCGCTCAGGAAACGCAGCCAGTCGTTCACCACAAAAAGCCACGAGTCGAGTTTAATGATCGGTTGATGTTGGCTTCGATACCATCCTGTGTCATGATGCGTGATGAAAAATCGGTGTATCTTCATCTGTCTTTGTTTACTCTTTCCTCCCCAAGGCTTCAGTTGGAATGCCTTGGGGCATCGGCTTATCACGCAAATTGCATACGATCACTTGACGCGTCATGCAAAAATTACCTTTAATGCATACAATCGTGCGGTGGAACGCAATGGGCGACCTGCATCGCTGATCAATGCATCCACATGGCTAGACAGCATTCGTTCACGAACCCATGCTTATGATGCCATGCATTACATTGACATTCCTTTTTCTAATGACGCAAGTCCGTTACCACGTCTGTCAAAAATCAATGCGGTATGGGCGGTTCAAACATCAAAACAGACTTTACTCAATCCCAAGGCGAATGCTCATCTGAAAGGGATTGCGCTGCGCATTTTGATCCATGCAGCGGAAGACATTCATCAACCGTTGCATGCAGCCACGCGAATCAGTTGGCGATATCCTGAAGGCGACAAAGGCGGCAATTTAGTGGTGCTGCATAAAAACGCCGTTGCAAAGAATCTGCACGCTTATTGGGATAAGGGGGCGGGTCTTTTGGTGGGTAAGCGCCGGTATGGCGCCGCATGGGTTAAGCGACACGCAACCATCATGGAGCAGCGCTGGCCTTGCGAGCGGGTGCGTCTGGATTCGAATCCCATGCGTTGGGCAGAAGAATCGCATGCCTTAGCGGTCAAGATGGCCTACGCGATGCCTGTACACGACCGAGTGGACTCCTCATACCAACGCGCAGCCTTTCAGATCATTGAGCCGCGTCTGGTATTGGCCGGTTGTCGATTGGCCTTTTTAATGAATCAAGTCTCTGAGCTCAAATGACGTTTGGATAAAAAACCATGAATAGGGCGTCATATGGTTTCTCCTTGATCCCCTTGCCGTTCGTATGAGCCCAGCATAAATCCTTTGATCATATTTCTGAGCTCAATGGAAGGGTGCTTATGTTGAATCAGATGCGGGTAGGGCACGTTTTGAAAGAATGACTGATAACAACCCTGCTGAAATTGTTGTTGAAACAAGCTAAATGTACTCGGCACAATGCCTAATCCTTCTTGTTTTCGGTATGCATTAAAAATGCCTTCCCCCATGCATTGCGATAAATATTGTTTGATCAAATAGCGGCCTTGGCCTTCTCGCCGCTTTTGAGTGACGGGCACCGATAAAATAAATTCCAATAATTTAGGGTAAAGTAACGGATAGCGATATTCAAATCCCATCTTTTTGCTAATAATGCTGCTGTACTCAATACGCATACGGACTTCATGGCTTTCAGGGCCTTGTAATAGGCACCATTCCGCTTCACGTAAGGTGCGAAAATAATGCCGTTGATAAGGGTGTGTGGCGGTTGCTGACCATGCATGATTACGGCCTTTCAAGTGCGTGTCTACTGTGTGACGAAGATGTTTCATTTTTAACGATAATCCATAGAGCGATGGATGCATGAATTGAGCATATTGCAAACAACGTTTGATGCGTGTGTAGGGGCTCATTTGAGATTGATTACGTGTCAACGCATGCCATGCTTGACGATAGTCTTTTTGATGAATCAATTCCGGTATATAAAAATTCAAGGGAATTTGGCCTGATACACCTTGGTCTCCTCCAAATCCGGATAATAAAATGCGATGTTTTCCATTCGCGACCGCGCGATGCAGGTTATGCGCAAACATGAAAAATAGATAGGGCGCAGGCCCCGCAAACCACGTTGCATAGTGATTAAAGACCGCAATGGGATCAAAATCCTCCTCGCCAATGCGTTGGATATCGTGTAATTGATAATGCTCAATGAATGCTTTTTCATAATAATCATTGTATAGGTTGGCTGACTCACCTCCGGGGCTCGCAACATGCATGAATAATTTGGGCTGCACATTGATAGCCGCCGCAGCACAATAAACGGCACTGGAGTCAAGTCCTGCACTGTACTCGGCTGCGATATGATGCGGGTTATCTTCGACGGCATTCTGAATGGCTTCATTCATGAGTGATGTAAAATGATCAAGATAATCTCGGTCATCGGCATAATGTAACGTGGGCCCAAATGGCTCTAATCGCCAAAAAGGTGTTTTAAGTAAGGTTCCATCGGCTTTGAAGCGCATTAAATACCCAGGCTCCACACGATAGATCCCCTGATAGATGGTTTCATCAGAATAGCGTTTTTGCTCTGAAAACAATTCAGCAATCTGGTTTTCACAAAATGAAGGAGTGAATTCCAATTGGTTTAATACCTCAGGAATGGTCTCTCCAATGATGAGTGGTTTTCCTATGGCATGAAAATAATACAGTGGTGACAATCCTAAGTGGTCGCGTACGAGGATTATTTCGTGTTGATTTGGGCTAACAAACACGCAAGCAAAGGGTTTGTAATAACTGCGCCATAGTGATATATCGAGTGCGTCATGAAATGTATGGATGGTTTCTGGCGGTTTATGGTAATAGTAAAGATGGGTGCCATCTCTGAGTTTTCGTGTCATAGTGCTTATTGGTGGTTTAACGGGCAATAACGGGGTCATTTTAAACATAAAAGGGCGCCATGTTCTGATGCTATTCCTCAATCATATACCACCACCACAACTTCATCATCACCCTTGTCGATGTGATTTGAGAGAATGTATGGCTACTCATTAACAAAAATTAACGTCGATCCCAATCACAATCATTGGCGAAATAATGCTTCAACCACTGATCCAGCGCATTGATACGCCGAATATTTTGCAGAAGAATCACGCGTTCAAGGTCATGCCATTTGGACGTACTACGGGTCGCGAGTTCAACCAAGTTTTTTTCTTGCTCAAACAGTTTTGGCTGATTAATCAACTGCAATAATCCAGGATGCAGATCATGATTTAAGGTGATTTGCTTGGGTATGGACTTAGTCATACGCTCTCCCATGTATTTTGAGCGCTGTGCTATGATGTTTTCCGGAACCACCTTCCCAACTGCACGCTTATGAAGATAGCGTCCAACTCCGCAATGGTATTTTTCACTTGTTGGGATGGATAAAAATGCCTGAATCAAACGCACATCCAGCAAGGGCCAGCGGTACTCAATGCCATAGGTTCCTGCCATCAATGTACACTCTTCTGTGCGCGTGCTGACAAAAGGTGCAAGACGATTTTCTAGGGTAAATTGGTCAAGGTTTTTATACTGATATTGGCAGAGGTCCTGTGCATCATAGGCCTCATTTAGGGCATAAGTGTGCACCCATTCATCTTTGATCACATGTCTCTTCCATTGCTTTTTATAACCTTCAGTCACGCTTTTGCCCTGTACATCACATTGATTACGGTAATTCCAGACAAATTTCGAAAATCGAAAGGTGCGTCCCAGCGCGTTACCAGGAAAATTTTTATACAATCGAATATATTTTTTGTCATTCAGCAACTCATGTAAATAAAGATACCCATAAATGCTGGTTACAAATTCATCTCCTCCAAAACCCGATAATAACGTTCTTACACCATGTTTGGCGGCTATTTCATAAAATATTTCATAAAGCACAGCATTGCTTTGTTGCACTGGAGCACCTAATACTTTGAGTGGCAAGGTGTTTCCTTCAAACAAGGGCTGATTGCAACATACATGCGTCATAGGGATACCAAGATGTTGACTTACTCGCAATATATGCTGTGGCTCCTGCTTAAAATGCGCAAATCCAAATGCATGAAAATCAATCAGTGATCCTGGATAATGTTTAACGGCATATGAATCGAACACACGACCTATTGCTCACAAAGATTCTAACGAGGCAAGGGTGAGAAACGTAAAAAAAACATCCACAGCTCCGAAACTAACTATTGAATGGAACCGGCTCACGTCTTCTGTTCGTTTAAATAAAACCCGGCACTCAGGCAGCGCAAGAGATAGAGACACAAGTCGCGAGTGATTTTGTGGTCGGGTGGTTGATTTAGAAAGGGATAGAGCTCAAACAGAGTCATGATTTTCTGGTAATCGTAGCATTGCCATAATATTGCCTGTGTTGGCTGCGTTAAAGCAAGCAGTTGAGCACGCCATCGCTCACGATGCAAATTATAATGCAAATACCAATCCGCACCTTGTTCACCGCGGTAGGGGTTTTTTGTAATGGTTTCTGGGAGTAACGTTCCCAGTCCTTCACGTGTTAACAAGCGCTGTCGTAATGGCTGTTTACCTTGACGGTAAACCCACTGTGGCACGTTATAACAAAAAATGGCTAAATCCAAGTCTTGTGTTGGATCCAGGCGACGCACGCCATACCATAATTGTAATGGGTATACGCTGGCACGCAACGGCGTGTTTAGGCGTCCAGACAACATGGTTTCATGCCGATTACGTATCCACCGATGGCGGCGCAGTAAGGCGGTTGCTTTGAGTGCTGCACACAAAGTGTATAAGGTTTCTGTTCGCGAACTCCCCGTCCAAGAAATCGTGCCATTACCCGCCGCGCCTATCAATAATACTCGCCCTTGTTGTGACAAGACCTCTTCATAACACGCCAAGGTCCAATCCAAATTATTAATATTGCGTAAGGGTTGATCGAAACAACGCTGCAGGGGTTTTAATGTTTCAAAAATATCAGTACTCGGTGTTGCGGTATAGACCGTATGCTGAATATTGGGATATTGCGCTAGCAATGCCTCTATTTTAGACAGTTCATGATAATGCCAGCCTGGACGATAGCTTTCTCCCGTCAATCCATGCGGAATGCTCGTGAATGCAAATAAAGATTGTTGTTGCTTTTCTAATAATAACGCAGCTTGTGCGGTAACGGCAGAGGAATCCAAGCCGCCGCTGATTTGTGTGGTTAAGGGTCCCATTCGGCGCAAACAGGTCTGCACTGCGCGCTCAAAATGATGTTGGAATGCTGTGTAATATTGTTCTCGAGTATGATACGGCAGTTTTTTTTTATGATCTTTCCAGCGCCAATAACTCGTTTGACGCAGCGTTCGTGCCGTGATGATCAATTGATGCCCTGCAGGTAATTTGCGTATTTCCTGATATGCCGTTTCAGTCGCCGAATGTACATCCCTCGAAAATGCAAGCAAACGGCGTGTATTCAGCGTTAAGTTTGGACAAAGGGTATGAAATGGAGAACATTCATTGGCCAGTATGAAAAATTGACCGGGCTGATGGAGATAAAACAGTGGGCATTGAGCGAACGGATCGACTGCTATATATAAATGCTGATGACGCGGATCCCAAATCATAAAACAAAATGCCCCAGATAGATAACGCGTACAGTGCTCCCCCCATTTTAAATAGGCTTTTAAAATTAATACTGCATCAGCCGTTTGGAGATCGCAGGACAATAACTCGCATAAGGTCTCGCGATGGGTTAAATACACATCGGCATTGATCACACAACCCGTATGGTGATGTTGATACGGCATGAAGCCCGCCTCACACTGGGGCGTGATAAACCGCTGTGTCGCAGACATGGCCAGTGCTCCCTGAGCATACACCGCTTGATGGTCTGGTTGCCAGTGAGGGGTGTGAAAAGGGCAATCCTCTAATGCTTCTTTATTGGCCACCGAACCATTCAGTGACAAAAAACCCACCATTCGATTCATACCGTTTAATTCGCGGCGATGGTGGTTTGGTTACCCACTGCGACAGCAAATATTCCACCACCCCAATCCGTTCCAGTCGCATAAGGATGGGTATCGGTTACAAAATTGGAGCACGTGCCTCCGGGAGTACAGACCGCTAACATATTCCCATCGCTGACGGGTGTGGCCCCGCCAATGGTGGTGAATTGACCGCCAACGTATAAATTGCCCCCTGAATAAGCAAGTCCTTCAATGTAACCATTGGCATCATCAGTCCCTACCAGCGCATTATTGCATGTAGTGGGAGTGCCGGGTGTGCAAATCACCAGGGGATACCCGCCGTTACCGTCAATATATCCGCCAATTTGAGTAAAAGCCCCACCCATATAAAGATTGGTTCCATCATCGGTCATGCCTAAGATTGAATCATTTGGATTATTGCTGCCCATACCTTGGCTACAGCTGCCGGCATTAGTGCAACTGGCAAAAGTTGTTCCACTCGAAGGGGCTGATGAGGGGTAATTTGCAATTAGGGTGAACAATCCGCCCGCATTCACTATGGGATTACTAGACGTAGTACCCAATGTATTTAATGCACTGATGGCTTTGTTAGCAAACTTGGAACTCGTCATATAATTATTGCAGGTTGTACTAGAAGAAGTCCCGTTATAGGAGCACTTTGATAACATCCGACCACCGGTCGATACGGAGGAAGCCTTCATTTGATTGAAATCCCCTCCAACGGCCATAAAATTGTTGCTGGAGATTGCAAAAGGAGCTGTTATTGCATCGATATAGGCATTGTTAAATGCATACAGGTTTCCACTCCCCGTACCCAGTTGATTTATACACGCATTGCCAGACACACTGCCTGGAGTACACTGCGCGAGTAAAGCGGCAGTGCCGCTCGTCGCTCCAGACGTGGCGCCACCGATGGCCCCAAACACGCCTCCTACCATTAAATTACCTGCAGGCGTGACGGCCAATGCGTTAATCCAGGGGCCAACACTGAAATGGGTTGATGCATAATTGTTTCCGCTAGTGCCTTGCAATGCATTGGAGCACGTTCCTGCTGTGCATTCGGCAAGAAGCTCGCCTCCGGATACGCTAGCATTTCCCAATGTGTTAAATCCTCCAGCGACATAAACATAGGTCGTGTTCGTTAATGTGAACGTAGCCACATTATTATGAGCACCTCGAATCGTGAGCATCGCTGTTTCTGGGGCTTGACTGGGGTCACCCACCTTTCCTTTGATGATCACCAAGCAAGACTCTCGCGGGGCGATATGGTTCATCGTAGCGCAATTTTGATTGGTCCCATAATCCGAGGCTTGATGATCAAGGCTAAAACTATGGGCACCCGAGCCGGTGAGTGCAAGCGACAAGCGTTGAGATAGGCCATTATTTGTCAACTTAACAATCTGATAAGCAGACCCATTGGTTGATGGCGTAAAGTCATTGCCTGCTTCTTTGATCATTGTGAGCCCAGAATGCGGTTCTACGACCCCATAAAATAAAGTGTTACCTGAACGTTGTAATGGCGCTTGTGCATGCGCCACAACAGACGGTGATAAGGGGGGCGGTTCCGGGGCCGAAACCACCGTTAAAATCTTATGCATCAACAAGCCTTGATCACTTTTAATGGGGATCACAAAATACCCTGTCTGTAGCGTATCATTCGCCTCTAGCTTCAACAGACACACAGCACCTGGCTCAACCGTTGAACATCCGCTGCTGTTTACACCCGATGGTAATGGCCGCGCCATGAGATGATTTAACGTCTGTTGCGAGGTATTGGTGACCGTGAGGGGCACCTCACTGCCTATCTGGTTGGAAAGCATGAGTGGTTTTGAGTCCAGTTTAAATGGTTTGGTATGGATAGGTTCTGCTTCCCCTGGGTGAATAACAGATAATGCAAAAACAGGTGTGTTCGTTGCTGCAGATTCGCTCACTACCACGGGTACCGCCGTGTATTTTTTGCTGGTAGGTGCCGCGGTCACCCATAATGTACAGTGATGGGCTGACAAATGACATGCCGGACTTGTGCTAAACGTCACATCACCCGGTTGAAACGCACCCCTTGCAGTAAAATCTCCAGAAATAGGTTCACTACTGTACAGGGGGATTTCTATCGTCTGCCCGGCCATTAAAACGACAGACGAAGCGCCCATTTGCAAGGTCGCAGCAAATAAATGACTAGCGGCCATCATTGCGGTGCAACCATGGATGGTTGGAATGATTCTCTGGTTAAGCAATCGGTTCAATCTCTTGCGCTTCGCCATTTTAAACACCTAGTAATGAAACGTTATGGGTATTTGTATTAAGAGTGTGCCAATGCTGCATCCCCATCACCGCCACCACTTGCATTGTTCGAAATGCTCAACACGGGAAGCGGTATCAGTTTGGGAGGCATCCAAGGTTTCTTTGACATAGATATTGGGATTGAGTGCTCATTTAGAGAGGGTGTAACCAGGGGGGGCACATCTAGAGACATAAATTTAATCCTTGCCAGCACGATATCAGCCATGATCAAAACAAAAATTCTAATCGTGAATCATTTAGTTTGACTCATTATTACCATAACCCATGGCGCCAAAGCAATGGGTCTTCAGGGCAAACGCATTATGCGCCACGAGGCGCTGTGTAAGCAGCTGCTCTTCCTGCTCTATTTAAAATCAGTAACGATGGATCAATGAATGGATCAGCGCAAGGAGGCATTTGAAAACTGGGTTCGGGGCATCGAGGGCATCATTCAGCGTGTATAGGACTGCAACACTGCCCGCCGAAAATTCAAGCAGTAGACCATGATCACGGTTTTGTCCACATTTTCTGTGGATAACCATGTTGCATAGACGGGGATAACCCCATTCGCCATTTAATACCGTCGTTAAATCTGCAAATAAATAACCTCGTCCTTCCCGCCATGCATGGCAATCGGAAAACCAACGTCGTTCTCCGCGCAGCGTAGCCCATGTTTTTGGAAACAAAGTTGAATGGACTCGCGCCGGACATGTGGAATGTCCATGCCCAGAGCATGCGTCATGGGGGAAGATGAATCAATCAGGAGAAATAATGATATTCCTTAAATTGATTCTTATCATTGGTTAATAACTGCATTAATTTTGGATGTACGAATAATTTTTCTTTGCCAGCGGCTACTTCTTGCAGCACCCCTATCTCGCATAGTTTTTTTAAATAAGTAGATGCAGTCTGACGACGAACTAAGCCCGTCTCTATAAGATTTTGAATGCGGCAATAGGGTTGTTCAAAAATAAGATTAATCAATTCGTAACTATAAATCTTCGGTGCCTCGTGTCGCACAAAATCGATTGTATTCTCTATCAGCTGTCGAATAGCATTTATTTTATGGTAGGTAAGCTGGGCCGTTTGAGTAATGGCTTGAAGCATATAGAGAATCCACGCTTGCCATTCATTTTTCTTCGTTACGTTATCAAGCAATCGATAATACTCTTTCTTATGACGCACTATATAGTGACTAAGATATAAAATAGGCAATGAAAGCAGTCCTTTCTCTATTAAAAAAAGAATGTTGATGATGCGTCCGGTTCGACCATTACCGTCCAAGAACGGATGAATTGCTTCAAACTGATAATGAGCAACAGCCATACGAATAAGGGGATCCAAGTCATCCTCACCATGAATAAATTGCTCCCAATTCGATAATAGATTACGAATAACCGTTTCGCCTACTGGCGGGGTATAAATGAGCTTACTGGTGGCTGAATTTGCAATGGTGGTACCCAGTATACGAGGTATATCCATATCAGCATTCTTGATAGTAGAGCATACTGTTACCAGTGTAGCCACACTTAACGGTCTATCCTTTAAAGCCATAAACCCCTGATAAAGTGCGGTTCTATATCTTAAAGCTTCTTTAGTGGCAGAGTCCGCATGAGTATCTTCTTGAGCAAATTGAAACAGTTTATCGGTTGTTGTAACGATATTCTCAATCTCTGAGCTATCTTTTGCTTCTAACAAAGGCAGTGCGTTAATGAGTAAACCTTGGTTAGGAAGCAATTCACCGGCCTGTTTCAGCTCTGCTAAGGCTGTTCTAGCTGGAATGCATGCTTTTAATATTTGAATGCTTTCCAGTATGGCTTTTGGTGGCAGGTAAGGCAACTCATTATAAGGCTGGTTAGAGTTAAACGTCATGTTTAAAAACCCAGGAAATTTCGACATATTACAAGTGTATGTTGATGTCGTCGACATAGCCAGATGGTATATCGATAAAATTGAGTTTTTTCGATATATGGTGACAGTAGAGGATATCCCAGAAAAGATAACAACCCGTTGATGGGGTATAAAAAATTCACAATAAGATTTCACTCTGTTTGCTTCTGGGTATTTTTGATCAATGTATCCAGCATGAAGGCCAGAGCATCCACTGATTGACATATCAATATAATAAACTCTATAATCAAACCACAATACCGGTCTTTATTTAGGTCATTAGAATGCAAACTTTATATGCAACACAAGTCGCTAGCATTAGCGAATTAAAGAAAAATCCAACCAAGCTCATTAATGATGCGCATGGAATGCCCGTGGTTATTCTCAACCACAACATCGCTGCCGCTTACTTGATCCCAGTGGAAACGTTTGAAAAACTGATGGATGCTGTTGATGATAACGAGCTAAAACACATAGTAGAACAGCGCCTTTCAGCGCCATTCACATCAATTAAGGTAGCGCTTGATGATCTATGAGCTGCATTTTCATCCCCTTGCCTTAAAAGAGTGGAAAAAACTGTCACAGGAATTGCAGGAACAATTTAAAAAACAATTGAAACGGCGACTGGAAAATCCGCATGTGGTTTCTGCCAAACTGAGCGGTCAGCTTAAGGATTGCTACAAGATCAAATTACATCAAGCAGGCTATCGATTGGTCTATCAAGTTAACGACAATAAAATGATTCTTTTGGTTGTTGCCGTCGGCAAACGAAACAAAAATAAAGTCTATGAGTATGCTAAGGACAGGCAATAATTATTTTGTTGAAAAGGTGGTATGTTTACTTAAATTCTTTTTTTGGCGACACATGATGGGTTTGTGAGCCAACACCAATCGGTTTTTTGTTAAAAAATGACAATGCTAACCCCCCAATCCTTGGAATTGAATCTATCGCCTCAACTTCCGGGGGCGCCATAGTGATGTCTGGGGATAAAGCGGCTTGCAGATTATTAAATTCGCTCGCTGTAGTTTTCCGATAAGGCATAATATGCTCTTGAAAATAAGCCAATTTCTCGCTGGTACAATCGTTTAGCCAACACAATGGAGCTCTTTGCTCACGCAATTCATTGCATTCACCATTGAAAAAACGGATTTGCTCGATGAGGGCTTGATATTCGCTATTTTGCATAATATTTTCAGGAAATACACCTTCCAGAAGAGTGTGCTGGGTATCGCTTATCCACACGTTGGTGAAGTGGCAGCCTTTATTCGTAATCCTATACCTGAACTGCTGGCGCATAAAGATAAAATTTTATTTTAGTGTATAATTAAATTACATTATTTTGATTTAGAACGGTAAACAACATGAGACATCAGAATCCGCCAAATAAATATCAGCAAGATGAAGGTATTAAACTAGGTTTAAGTCGTGCACAGGTATTAGCACCAAACTTTGGTTATCATACGGTTAGTGCTATTAAAGACATTCAAAAGCGAACAGGAGAGCTATCATCTAGTGAAGCTTTTGAAATGGTCAAAGGAAAATCAAATAAAGATACGCAAGAACATGTAAAGGCTTATCTAGAAGCTACAAAAAAGGCACAAAAACCGATTAGTGAAATGGCCTTAATAAGGGTAATCGTGAATACCGGTCGAGGTTTTGGCCATCAGCGTGCTGCTATTACTTTAATGCAAAAATTACGTGAAATGGGCTTTAAAGGTATTTTTGACATTCAATGTGATGACAGACTCGGTGCAA
The DNA here is from genome assembly GCA_030157565.1 of Legionellaceae bacterium. Taxonomy (GTDB): domain Bacteria; phylum Pseudomonadota; class Gammaproteobacteria; order Legionellales; family Legionellaceae; genus DDPF01. The sequence goes on along the minus strand of JAOAUO010000181.1, from coordinate 7,378 downwards.
ATTTAATGAATACTAAAACCCGAGCAATGTACAGAAATGACGAGCCATTAGTCAGTCGCCAGTTAATAAGCATGATTCCAGGCTTTGAATCCGTCGAATCTAGCTTGGATGGAGTAAAGGTAGTCAATGGATTGGGAGCAGTAAAAATATCGTCATTGCCTCATGACGACCGGAGTAGTGATCCAAGATTACCTGAAGCGGACCTTGCTGTGTGTGCAGCGGAAGATAGTGGTATTCTGAATGAAGATAAGAAAGCAAAAATATTTAATGCAACGTCCTATATTGGATTAGAACCAACGGACTGGCATCAAGGTCCATGTTTTGTAACAGATCTGGATGGTGTTGTCACAAGGCTTCCTAAAGCATCCACAATGCGCTTGTCATCGGTAGCAGCCTATCAGTTGCCAGATATATCTTCTATGTCCCTATCTGCGACAGAACAAAGAATTATAGATATTACCGGGAATACTGCGATTAATAGCCAACTCGTATACGGGTTGTATCCTGAAATGCATTATGATATTGAATCTGGAGGCATGAAAGAGAGTGATAACTTAGATGAAGCTACAGAAATGCAGCGAATTGTAGAAGCTAATCTTTTACTTAGCCAGAGAACAGGGAAGCCTTCCATATTGTTACTTCCACAAACAATTGCATTGGATGAGAGTTTTATAAGAAAAGTCAAAGGTAGAAATGGGAAAATTCATGTTGTTGATCTTACAAAAGGCGATTTGGATTTAGGAGCATACGAAGCTGGTGATGTTATAGTAGCTCATACCAGACGACTTCAACAGACGGTTTTCGATTATCTCATGTTACAGAGAACAACATTACCCCCTGTCATTGAGGGATGCAATTCCAGAGAGGCATGTGAGTCAGCTGGTAGAGCTTTTATTCATGGATCAGGCAAACATGATCATTTAAAACAGTATGAAGTTAGGTTAGGTGATAAACAAGAACTTCATGCACAAGCTTCTTTGTGTCTTGAGCAAGGTGATCCAAGGTATGTGCCACAACTTGTTCAGTATATGGAAGAGAGTTTGACGTTTAATCCCGAATTAATAGCATATCATGAGCAACGTAGGGAAGCTTTTTTTAGAAGACCAGACGCTTGTGAAGTTGCATTAAATGCATTAGGTATTAAATATGAAAAAATCTCTCAAAAAGCTAGCACGGGCTTAGATTATATGGCGACATTTTTCTCTCACAAAGATCTTTCTAAAGAGGAAGATCCTCAACGCAAAAAACCGGGCGCGGGTCCTTGCATTATTAGCTAAAAATCATCAACAACCGAAGTCAGTATGGTCGATTTTGTTCAATGCAAGCAATATAATCCGCACTGTCAATTATCTTTGTTTTGGGAAAAGCTATTGCGAAAGGTAGCACCGAAGTAGCACGGAAATTTATACTCGCTTTTTAACTTTTTGTTGTGTATCCATCTAATTGATTTTTAAGTATTTTTTGGTGCCGTTGATGTGAATCGAACACACGACCTATTGATTACGAATCAATTGCTCTACCAACTGAGCTACAACGGCAACGCTGTGAATTATATCGTTTAATGGAGGGTTCTGTCGAGCGATCAGGTCGTTGTTGTGTGCGGTATAGATAAAATGGCACCCAGTGTCCAATCGGGTGCTTCTGTTTGGGGCAGGTAATGGATGGTTTGTTCAGGTTGGATGCCATATCCATCGACCATCAACGCGTAGTAATAGGATGCAGTGAGGCAGTTGGTGTGAATATAATGGTTGTCTGGATATTGCGTTAACAATGTTTCCCATGTTGCTTGGCAGAGTTGGTGATGGGCTTGATCTAACAGGTCTTGGTTGGTCAATTGATTCTGGTCAAAATGAAAGGGTTCGCTTTGGGCCAGTGCGCTGAGGCCGCTGATGGCATACCAAGATAATTCTGGATTGTTTTTTATCGCGGGCTCTATGAGCGTTCTGACATGGTGCACGGTATTAATTAAGCCGGTCATGTCCGCTTGGCATGAAAACGCATCGCCTTGGCCTAGTGATGCATCAGGGAGGGGGTAATCATTTGGAAAGCAATGTTTCATGTCTGAATATTGATGTGAAACTTCCGTTTGGCCTAGTCCTAAAAAGCTATGTATAAACAGTTGGATGTGGCGATTGTAAAGATCAACTTGAATTAAATCATCCGGATTAATTCCATAGGTTGTGGTCACAGGGAATGACACTTGAACAGAAGCGCCGCCCATATCCATTACATTGAGTAATGGTTCTGTGGGAGATTGCAATGTGCCTAATTGATAATTGATGGCAAGCCATCCAAAGAGACCTTCTTCGCGGCCGGTGATGGTCTTTGCGTCTTTTAACGACCACTGCGACTGCGATGCAAACCATTCGTTTATCGCATGGTAATAGCGTTGTTGTTTAGGCTGAGAGAGCAGTCGCATGCCACCGGTAGAATAAAAATAAAGAGGAATATGTTGGCCGGTTGCGTTTGAAAATAATTGATTTAAGTAGGCATTGATGTGGTCTGCTGTGGGTTCCACGCTAGCCAATCCGGGCTCAATTTTTTTAGCCCAAAGCTCATCCACATGGATGGGCGCATCTTGTGCGTCCGTATCGTATGCATAAAGGTGCAATCTTGAACCGGTGCTTCCTGCGTCAACAACCGCTTGGCAATGGCGATGATTGCAAATGTCAGCCATGCTTGCGTGAAGTGCTAAAGGAAATAAGCACATGAGTCGGAAGAAGATGCGTAGCATGTATGACCTTTTAACGGCGCCCGGGTGACGCGAATTGTACATTGGATTCAAAATATAAACAAGCCTGTGCTCCGAACGCTTGCGCTAATGAGCGCAAGCCTCTTATGCCTCTGATTGCATCAAAGAGGCTCTGAATCGTTTGGCGCTCTCGACCCCGGGTTGGTCAAAGGGGTTGATGTTCCAGATAACGCTTTGTACAAATACCTTGTGTTCATAGAGCGCAATCAGAGCACCAATGGAGAAGGGGTCGTTATTTTTAATTTGAATATGATTTAATGGCAAGTTGGGCGAAATGTGCTCGATTGGATTGTCTGGTGCAAGCACACCGTTGGTTAATACGCGTATTTTTGCCGTACACAGGTCATTGATAAGCTCCCCGTTCAATGTGTTTAGGGAAATAAAATCAGCCGCGACCCGATGAGTGCCTTGGCACAAGAGTTGATAATAACTGTGTTGCGCTTGGTTTCCTAAGCCACCCCATATGAGTGGGCCTGTTGAATGATTCACTTGCCGACCTTGAATGTCAGTGCATTTGCCATTGCTTTCCATATCCAACTGCTGAATAAACGGTACAAATTGCTCAAGGGAGCGAGAATACGTGAGTATCAATAAATTATGCCGGTGTAAAAAATTATTATTCCAGACGCCTAATAAGGCTAAAATAACGGGTAAATTGTGAGCGAAGGGGGTGTCATGAAAATGATTGTCCATGCTGTTTGCACCGGATAAAAGCGCTTGGAACGCATCAAATCCAATGGCGATTGCCGTGATTAAATTAATCGCTGAGCACAATGAATACCGACCGCCAATCCAATCCCAAATGGGCAAAACCGTTTCTATGCCTAACGCATGTGCTTTATTCGTTTGAGCGGTAATGGCGATAAAATGTTTGGCGATGTGTTGTTCACCGATCCACTCCATGGCTTTTTTAGCATTGTATAGCGTTTCTTGCGTGGTGAATGATTTGGATGCAATGATAAATAACGTTGTTTCGGGTTGCAGGGATTGAATGGTTTGTTTGAATCCATCCGGATCGATGTCAGAAATAAAATGATACCTTAACTCAGAAGACGCATATTGGGTCAACGCACTTAAACAAAAACGAGGTCCTAAGTCAGATCCTCCAATGCCAATGTTAATAATGTCCGTTATGGGTTTTCCAGTAAATCCCAGCCATTGCTTGGAGCGAATGCATTCGGAAATGTCTCGCATTTGATGACGAGCATGGATAATGGCAGGCATGATATTGTCTTGCTCTACCCATATGGGCGTTTCGCCAGGGGCTCGCAATGCGGTATGAAGTGCGGGGCGATTCTCACTGACGTTGACGGTGTCTCCGCGCATCAATCCATGGATTTTTTCCCGCAAGTCAACGGATTCTGCCAGTTCTTGCAATAGCGCCATTGTTTGAGGGGTAATGTGTTGATTTGAATAGTCAATCTGAATATTGCATGCAGCGGCATTTGATAATGTATTGTTGTGAAGATGCCAATCATTGGATTCTGCATGAGCATGGAGATTGTCCCAGAGGTGTGCTTTCGGTGTATTTTTCATGTGAGCTAATATTCTTATTGTCGGTTATTGTGAATCATTCGCGTTTGGACGAAACTCCAACGAATAATACGCGGTGTTCATTTGTTTGTTCAGCGTATTTCACCTAAAATGCGAACTTCAGTTCATGACGATAGTTCATTTAGGTGTTTACCATGCCCGATTTTCTTCAAGACTTCAAAAAACGACGAACATTTGCCATTATATCACATCCGGATGCCGGCAAAACAACCGTGACCGAGAAATTATTGCTATTCGGGGGTGCTATTCAAATGGCAGGCACAGTAAAAGGGCGGAAAGCCACGCGCCATGCAACGTCCGACTGGATGGAAATGGAGAAAGAGCGAGGTATTTCAATTACCACGTCTGTGATGCAGTTTGTCCACAATGACCACGTCATGAACCTGCTCGATACGCCAGGCCATGAGGATTTTTCGGAAGATACCTATCGAACATTGACGGCCGTGGACTCCGCTCTCATGGTGATTGATGTGGCGAAAGGGGTGGAAGACCGCACGGTTAAATTAATGGATGTGTGCCGTTTACGTGACACGCCGATTATGACCTTTATTAATAAATTAGATCGCGAAGGACGTGAGCCCATTGATTTGCTAGATGAAGTGGAAACGGTTTTAGGCATTCAATGCGCTCCCATCACATGGCCTGTTGGAATGGGACAGCGATTCAAAGGCATTTATCATCTGTATCAGGACACAGTCTATCTCTATCAGTCGGGTAAAAATGCTCAAAAACAAGAGGCGTTGCAAATCAAAGGGATAGACAACCCGGAGTTGGATGCGCGATTGGGTGACATCGCAAAAGAGCTGCGGGATGAAGTGAACCTGGTGAAAGGGGCCTCTCATGTGTTTAATGTAGCGGATTATTTGGCTGGGAAAATGACGCCTGTTTATTTTGGTTCAGCTATTAATAATTTTGGCATCAAAGAATTGTTGGATGATTTCGCGCAGTATGCACCGGCGCCCATGCCGCGGGCTACACAAACGCGCTTGGTTTCTCCAGAAGAAGAGGCGTTCACGGGGTTTGTATTTAAAATTCAAGCCAACATGGATCCTAATCACCGTGATCGCATGGCTTTTTTGCGCATTTGCTCCGGCACGTTTAAAAAAGGGATTAAATTAAGCCATTTGCGTTTAGGAAAAGACGTACAAATTGCAAACGCATTGACCTTTATGGCAGGCTCCAGGTCGCAAGCGGACGTTGCTTTGCCTGGTGATATCATTGGTTTGCATAATCATGGGACGATTCGGATTGGGGATACATTTACGCAAGGCGAAGCGTTAAAATTCACAGGGATTCCTAACTTCGCGCCCGAACTATTTCGGTTGGTTCGCTTGAAAGACCCATTAAAAAGTAAAGCCTTAATCAAGGGATTGATTGAGCTATCAGAAGAAGGGGCTACGCAAGTATTCAAGCCGCTCAATAGCAATCAATTGATTTTAGGGGCGGTTGGGGTTTTGCAATTTGATGTGGTGGCTCATCGGCTGCGGCATGAATACAAAGTGGATTGTGTGTATGAAGCGGTGAGTGTTTCTTGTGCGCGGTGGGTGTATGCGGACGATGAGAAAGCGATGGCGGAATTTCGTCATAAAGCGTTTGATCATCTGGCACTGGATGGTGGCGATACATTGATGTATCTTGCGCCAACCCGAGTCAATTTATCGATGGCACAAGAGCGTTATCCCAATATACAATTTTCAGCGACCCGCGAGCATTGATTTGGAGTTTGGACGAAACGACATGCAAAAAAACGCATGTCATTTCGTCCAAAGATGAGACGTTTCTCTATCTTTAACGTATTATTTGGTGAGCACGCAGCTAGCCTTGAGTGCATTCTCGCTACGGTTTAGTAACTCAACCCGCCCACCGGAGGCAGCCGTTACGTACAGTTGGTCACCAGGATGAACAATCAAGTCCATTGTGTCGCCTTTTGTTAATGGAATGCCATTCAGTGAGCCTGATTTACGTAATATTGACATCGAGAAGGCATTGTCCTCGGTGTCGCTGATGATGGTGCATGTCAGTTGAATGGTCCAAAAAAAAGTATTGGTAATGAGTTGTGGCTCGTTGGGGGGCAGGATCACTGGATATTCCATGCTGGATTGATTGAGCATGTATTCTGTAGCAGAAAATACCTGGGTACTGAATAAAATGGTAGCGCATAGTAGGGTCGCCCCTAATTTTCGAATCATGTAATGCTCCTTAACGGAATTAAAGTTTAGCCCATCCACACTGAGAAAGAGCCGTGTATTGAACCAAGGCTTTGCGAGCCTAGTTCGAGATTCCCATTTTTTGGACAAGTGATATGCGTATTTTCGCATATCACTTGTCCAAATTTTAACACGATAGCACATATATGCAATGGTTGCAAAAAATAGGTCAATTGTCCATTTTTATAGACAAAAAATCGTTGAGTCATGCGGGGCTTTACGATAGAGTGTGCTCTGGCAAACAGTCCAACTGAGTCCTATGGAAATCCTCTTCTTTTTTGCAGGCGTTGCGTTTTCGTGTCTAAAAAACGCCTACCCGATTTATTTTATACTGATCTGTTTTTTGTTTAAGCCGAGAGCTAATCGGTTGGCATGGTGTTTGATGGGGATAGGGTGGAGTCTTTGTCATCAGTGGATAGTGGCCGATCGAGCGATGCCTCGCGCTCTGGTTTTACCGCGTGCGGCTTTGCTGGGGCATGTGGCATCTATCCCTACGCGCACCCGCAGTAAAACGCAATTCCAGTTTCTTGTGAATCGGTTGGATAACAAACCGGTTCATGCACGTATTTTACTGTCTTGTTACAATGCATGCCCTGACTTTCGTGCAGGAGAGTATTGGTCTATTCAAGCCAAGTTGCAGCAACCACAAAATTTAGCCAATCCGGGTGGGTTTGATTATGTGAGCGGGTTGGCAGGCCGGCACATTCGATGGACAGGCTATGTGTTGCGTGGCACGACAAAACGTGTCGATCGAGCATTTAATCCTTACCCACTCCTGGCGTTACGCCAAAAAATGGCGGATAGATTGGAGCGACTGGATTCGAATGAACAAACACTCGGTATTCTACAAGCATTGACGTTAGGC
>JAOAUO010000180.1 GCA_030157565.1 Legionellaceae bacterium | reverse complement strand
GAATTTTAATGAATTTTAGCTATGAGGCAAGGTTCTGTGCGTAAGGTGAGTTATTCAGAGTAAATTGGCGGCATCCTTTGCTCGTGATTATCGGCTGCTCAATATTCTGATTGGTATGGAGGAGCAGATTAGCAGCGAGTTGTTTATTTTAGGCTATACCGGGTCAGGTCATCAGGATCAGGATACGATGAACAAATGCATTGATTTTTTAACGGTCTTGTTCAAGGACGCGCCCGCTGTCATTCAGCAACGTGAAATATTGAGTCGGCAAGAGACCTGTCATCAATTGGTTAAAGATTTCATGGTCGCAAGCCGAGCGAAGGTGGGTGGGTTCATTCCTGGCTTGAAAAACGAGAATTTAATGGATGCCCTAATCAAAAATCAGTTTCCGGCTTCTCTCCAAACCAGATATTTGGATGGACTCGGCGATGAATCGATTCGTTGTATCAGCGAAATCCAACGGGATTCTCATCAGTTTAATGAGAAAATCAAGCCCCTCGTTACCCGGATGAATGAAGATAGCGCCTTGAGCATTAGCCCTTTTCAGCGCCAACGGATTGATAGCGATCAATGGGAGCTGAGCTGGGATGCGATTAGGCAAGCGCTCCGTGAAGAGCTGAGCATTAAGCAGTATATCAGCCTGACAAAAGAGGAAGAGGCCGCACTGGATGCGCTGCTGAAGACACCCATGGCGTTTAATGGAAAATATTTTGAAGACTTGGCGTTAAATGGCGCTGACTTGGTGACTTTACTAAAAATGGAAACCTTCTGCGACGACGATAAAAAGAAGGCGTTACTTGATTGGTATATCCGCGAGGGAAAAGATACCCCTGCAGATAAATTTACAATCCTTGCAGTTATTCAGAGGATAGGGCAGCGCAACGCATCGGTTCGCTCTGTTCTTGATGCACACGAGTCTGCAATAGACCTTTTTATGACTAACCAAAGAAAAGACTGGCTGAACAATCTGAGTTCACCATCCGGCTTTCGCTATAACAGTATTCCTGTGTATCTATCTTATGATAAGGTCTTCATG
>JAOAUO010000179.1 GCA_030157565.1 Legionellaceae bacterium | reverse complement strand
ACGTCAAGATTTGTTGGGTGTTTATAAAGAACCTGGAATAAAAAAGGGGGTTGACATCACATTGGCAGCATATTTTAATGCTCGCAAATCACTTCCGAATGAATATCAAAACGAACCTGGCTTAGGCTCTCCAAATCCAACCCTTCCCTACCATCAGTCCAGGGCTAATTTTCTGAGAATAAAGGCATTTATCGCATTATTGACGCCAAGTGCATTAACCAACCGTGAATTTTTTGAGCACGTCAATGACCTAAACCCATCCTTATTGCTCAAAGTGATTGAATATCGCAAGAGAAACGCTTTACCGCCTCTTGCGTTCTTTGATCATGATAAAACCTATCAAGAGCTGAAGCAATTTGATCAGGAGATTACGAGCCGGTTAGCGCCCGACTGGAGCCAGGATTATTTATCCATTAAACGAAAAGCCTGTGAGCAAGAAAATTTTGGATTCATTCGCAATCCGTTTGCTAAGAAAAACGCGGTAACGTATCTCTCCAAAACAGACACTTGGTTTGCAGGGTTTAATCAGTACCACGTTTATCAGTCAAGCCATGAACGATTATGGGAAAGACTGGCGATCATGCCGTCCGCATTGTACCGTCTTTTTTTCAGCGTGGCCAAGATTTGTTTCTGGGCCGCTGTTCTTGAACACGTCATTCCCGTTTTGACTCCAATCATAGCCATGTATTTTTGGCAGGGATTTTTGACTTGCATTGGCTTGAGCTTATTGAACTTTTTTCTAAAAAGCCCGTTTCTGTCAACGGTGAATCAAGTCATCTGGCGCGTAATCTGGTTGGACTTTGACTTATGGCTGAGTGCGATTAATACCATTTTTATACAATGTTACCACGCTATTATTGCGTTGCTAGACATCGTCGATTGCACCTTTGCTCTACTGGGCTTGATATCCAACGCGTTTTCGCCGCTCTTTAGTCAGAACGAGTACATTGCTGGGACATTGGAAGACCGCTGTGAAAACACCGTGTTACGATTAGACGGAATGAATGAAGCCTCGGCTCAAAGTAAAGGCGAATTATTGAGGGAGCTACTGACTCAGGTGAAGGCTGAAGCGAATCGAGAGCCGAATCGCTCATTCAGGGAGCTGTTAGATACACCATATCCGATTACATACCAGGGTCAGATGCATGCAGTGTCTTTCTCTGAGGTCGCGTCCAAACGCCGTGCGCATTATGGTGAGTTCAAGCTGGGTGACCAACCGGATAGAATGCGCTTTTTTAGCGGTCGGACCACGACAGAAGCCTTGCTTGCAACGGTCGAACCCGTTCCCAGGCCGTAAGGCTGATGAGAGAGGAAGTTGTTCACTGAGCGCTTTAAATGTGGATGAACCCTTTATATTTGGAGGACATGACATGCATGTTGTTGCATGCCATGTCCTCCAACCCTCAGCAATCACTCATCCCAGCTTAATGTGCCGCCGGCTTGGTATTCAATGACGCGCGTTTCAAAGAAATTTTTCTCTTTCTTCAAATCAAGCATTTCGCTCATCCAAGGGAATGGATTTTCAGCGCCAGGGTATTGTTCTGGCAAACCAATTTGGTTTAAACGACGGTTTGCAATGAAATGCAAATATTCTTCAAACATCTCCGCGTTCATGCCTAAAATACCATGGGGCATGGTGTCTTTGGCATACTGGTATTCCATTTTTACGGCATCTTTAATCAAATCAATCATTTCCTCTTTGAATGCAGGCGTCCACAGTTGAGGGTTCTCCATTTTAATTTGATTGATGACGTCAATGCCAAAATTCATGTGCATGGATTCATCACGCAGAATGTATTGGAATTGCTCGGACGTACCCACCATGATATTGCGTCGGCCCATGGAGAGAATTTGTGTGAAGCCCACGTAAAAGAAAATGCCTTCAAATACCACGTAAAAAGCGATTAAATCACGCAATAAGCGTTGATCGTCTTCTAATGTGCCCGTATGGAAATGGGGATCACCTAGGCTTTGTGTGAAGGGGAGCGCCCAATTGGCTTTTGTGGCCACAGAGGGAATTTCACGGTACATGTTGAACACTTCCGCTTCATCCATGCCTAAACTTTCAATGATGTATTGATACGCGTGCGTATGCAACGCTTCTTCAAATGCCTGACGTAACAAATATTGCCTGCATTCAGGATTGGTGATGTGCCGATACACGGCCAAGACCAGATTATTCGCGACCAAGGAATCGGCTGTTGAGAAAAAGCCTAGGTTGCGTTTAATGATCAAGCGTTCATCTTCGGTCAAACCGTTCGGGTCGTTCCAAAGGGCTAAATCCGCACTCATGCTGATTTCATTCGGCATCCAATGATTCGCACAGGCGGTTAAATATTTGTCCCACGCCCATGAATATTTGAAGGGAACCAACTGATTGAGATCCGCTCGGCAGTTGATGATCTTTTTATCATCAACGTGGATTCGGTTGGCGCCCATTTCTAATAATTCAAGGCCTGTGGCGCCTACGTGTGGAGGGACGCTTGTTTGTTCTAGTGTTGTATTGGTCATGTGGTGTTCCTTGGTTATTGGCATGCTTCGCAGTCTGGGTCAAGAATAGAGCACACTTTCGGCTCGTTTAACTTCACCGCATTCAATGCGCCGTCCGTCACGGTCGATTTCTCCGCATTGCTTGCGCCTAAACTTCTTAAGTAATACGTTGTTTTTAAGCCACGTAACCACGCCAGGTAGTATAAATCATGCAGTTTCTTGCCGGATGGCTGTGCCATGTAGATATTCAGCGATTGTGCTTGGTCAAGCCATTTTTGTCGGCGTGAGGCGGCTTCAATCAACCAGTTAGGATCGATTTCAAACGCGGTGGCATAACGCGCTTTCAATGCAGCAGGCACACGACTGATGGGTTGCACGCTGCCGTTGAAATATTTCAAATCGTTGATCATGACATCATCCCACAATTTCAACGCTTTTAAATCCGCGACTAAATACGGATTAACGACCGTAAATTCTCCGGATAAGTTTGATTTAACATACAAATTTTGATAAGTGGGTTCAATGGATTGAGAGACACCACAGATGTTGGAGATGGTAGCTGTGGGGGCGATGGCCATGAGGTTTGAGTTCCGAATCCCCTGGGTTCGAACCTTCACGCGCAAGGCTTCCCAATCCAATGTTTGCGATTTGTCTTGGTCTAAATATTGGCCCCGTGCTTGTTGCAATAGATTGATGGAATCAATGGGAAGAATGCCTTTGCTCCACAGCGATCCTTCGTAGGTGGAGTAACTGCCTCGCTCTTCTGCCAATGCACAAGACGCCTCAATGGCATAGTAGCTAATCAGCTCCATGGATGTGTCGGCAAACGCCAGTGCCGCGTCCGACGTGTAATCCACGCCAATGGCATAAAGCGCATCTTGGAATCCCATGATGCCTAATCCAATCGGGCGATGCTTTAAGTTGGAGTTGCGTGCTTGTGGCACTGAATAATAGTTAATGTCGATGACATTATCTAACATCCGGATGGCGGTATTGATGGTCCGTTTTAATTTGACTTGATCCAGCGCACCGTCTTTGATGTGAGCCGGCAGATTGATGCTGCCTAAGTTACACACCGCAATTTCATCTTCTGAGGTGTTTAATGTGATTTCCGTGCATAAATTGGAGCTATGAATCACGCCGGTATGTTGTTGGGGTGATCGCAGATTGCATGCATCTTTGAACGTGAGCCATGGGTGGCCTGTTTCAAATAACATGGAGAGCATTTTCCGCCATAATTTAACCGCAGGGACGGTTTTCACATGGGTGATCTCGCCCGTACGCGCTTTTTCTTCATAGGCCAAATACAAGGCTTCAAAGGCCGTGCCGTATTGATCATGCAAACCGGGCACATCGTTGGGTGAAAAGAGGGTCCAGTCGCCTTCTTCCTGTATGCGTTTCATGAACAAATCAGGAATCCACAATGCGGTATTCATGTCATGTGTGCGGCGTCTATCGTCACCTGTATTTTTACGCAGTTCAAGAAATTCTTCCACATCACGATGCCAACATTCTAAGTACGCACACACAGCACCCTTGCGCTTGCCCCCTTGATTGACCGCAACGGCTGTGGCATCCGCGACATTTAAAAAAGGAACCACGCCTTGTGATTTGCCATTGGTGCCCTTGATGTGTGCACCCATCGCTCTTACGGGCGTCCAATCATTGCCGAGTCCGCCTGCAAATTTAGATAGCAGCGCGTTGTCTTTAATGGCACTGTAAATGCCATCTAAATGATCAGGAATGGTGGTTAAATAGCAACTGGACAATTGTGGGCGAACTGTACCTGCGTTAAACAAGGTGGGTGTAGATGACATGTAATCAAAAGAAGACAGCAGTGTATAAAACTCAATGGCTTTGGCTTCTTTGTTTTTTTCACGCACGGCCAGTCCCATGGCCACACGCATGAAAAAGGCTTGGGGCAATTCGTAATGCACGCCTTGGTCATGAATCAGGTAACGGTCGTATAGGGTTTGCAGGCTGAGGTATGTGAATTGCATGTCGCGTTCTGGCAGAAGCGCTTGACCTAATTGGTCTAAGTCAAATTCGCCGAGCGTGTGATCGAGCATGCCGTGAGCAATGCCATGTGTCACATAGGCTTTAAAATAAGGAGGATATAGAGCGGCCATTTCATCAAAGGTGGCTTCTTGCTGGAGGTTTAATTTATTGAGTGCTTCAGCGCGCATGCTATCGAGCAAGAGCCGTGCACTGACATAGGTGTAATTGGGTTCTGTTTCAACCAATGCGCGCGCAGACATGATCAATGCTTTGTGCACATCGTCCAATTTTGCCAAGTTGTACAAGTTGCGCAAAGCATCTTTAATCACAGGTGCTGCATCCACTTCAGAGAGCCCACGGCATGCTTCTTCAACGATCGTGTTCACGCGATCCAGGTTCAAGGGTTGCAAGCTGCCATCTGG
>JAOAUO010000178.1 GCA_030157565.1 Legionellaceae bacterium | reverse complement strand
ATCATGGACAGAAGGACATGCGTCTTTTTGCATGTTCTTTTGTCCAATGTCCAAGTGAAACCGAAACCCTCTATTTGAATTGATTACCATTTCCCGGTATGATTGGCCAAATTATCGCCTGAAAGAATTGGATTATCCTCATGAACAATACATCTTCCATCAACACCCCACTATCCAAATATATGCCATGGATTATTTGGTTTTTAGCCGCCCTCTTTTATCTATATGAAAACGTGATTCAAGTGTCTCCGGGTGTGATGGTGCCTGATCTCATGAAAGCATTCTCAATCAATAGTGCGGCGTTAGGTGGCTTGATTGCATTCTTCTTTTATTCATATGCCAGCATGCAAATCCCGGTCGGCGTATTGGTTGATAACTACAGTGCGCGCGTGCTGCTCACCGTAGCGGCTCTCTCTTGCGCCACAGGGTGCGTGCTCTTTGGTTCAGCGACTGGCGTCATCATGATTGCTTTGGGCCGTTTATTGATTGGGTTTGGAGCCGCCTTTGCTGCCGTCTGCGTGATGAAGTTGGCTGCAACCTGGTTCCCTCCCAAGAAATTTTCATTGCTGGTTGGCTTGATGGTCACCATGGGGATGTTGGGCAGTATGATCGGTGAAACGCCTCTGGCCATTGTCGTGGACAGCATGGGATGGCGGCACGCCATGCTGCTTCTTGCGGTTTTGGGCGTCGTGTTGGCCCTGTGCATTGCCTTGGTCGTTCGCCACTCGCCGAGTGATTTAAAGAAAAAAAGCCTTCACCAAGCCATCGATAAAGCACCACGCACGCAACCTCTCCTGCACGGGTTGCTTACGGTGCTTAAATCCGGCCAAAGCTGGATTGTTGCTGCCTATGGCGGGTTGATGTTTGCATCCACGTCTATTTTTGGTGGTTTATGGGGCGTTCCTTTTCTGATGAAGGCCTATGGCCTGGATAAACCATCCGCCGCAGGCATTGTGTCCATCATGTTCTTTGGTTGGGTTGTCGGAAGTCCTTTGTCAGGACTGCTCACCACGGTTCTTCGTTCTTATAAAAAGACCCTGATGATCAGTTCTTTCGGTGCATTGATGGTTCTCGTAGCTGTGCTGTACGTCCCGCAGTTGCCGATCGCCCTATTATCTGTGTGCATTTTTTGTTTCGGTGTGTTTTCAAGTTTCTTTTTGCCCTCGTTTACGTTGATGCGTGATTTACATACCGATGCATCCAGTGGCGCCGCCCTAGGTTTTATGAATAGTGCGAACATGGTGGGTGGCGCACTAGGCCAACCGTTTATTGGTTTGCTTTTAGATGCCCAATGGGATGGAACGCTCTTAAACGGTGTGCGCATATACTCCGTTGCAGATTACCAATATTCTTTATCTTGTTTACCCATTTTGATTTTACTCTCGTTGGTCTTAATACCGTTTATTCACGAAAAACAAGATTAATGCCTCATTATTGCACCGAGCTCAGGAACTGAACCACATGAAAAAATTATATATTAAAACCAATGGCTGCCAAATGAATGAATACGATTCATCCAAAATGGCTGACGTATTATTGGCATCCCATGGTCTTCAAAAAACAGACAACCTGGAAGAAGCCGACGTGGTCTTGCTAAACACGTGTTCCATCCGTGAAAAAGCACAAGAAAAAGTGTTTTCGCAACTGGGTCAATGGCGTGAATACAAGAAAAAAAATCCACATGTCATCATTGGCGTGGGCGGCTGCGTGGCCAGTCAAGAAGGTGCATCCATCCTTAAACGTTCGCCTTTTGTTGATATGGTGTTTGGACCTCAAACCTTGCACCGCTTGCCGGCCATGCTCAACGAGCGATTGGCGTTAAAAAAACCAGTGGTGGATATTAGCTTTCCTGAAATTGAAAAATTTGACCACCTGCCAGCACCCCGTGCAGACGGCCCAGTGGCGTTCGTTTCCATCATGGAAGGCTGCAGTACATATTGCAGTTATTGTGTTGTGCCGTACACGCGCGGTGAAGAAATCAGCCGTCCGTTTGATGATGTCTTGAGTGAGTGTTTTCAATTGGCCTCACAAGGTGTTCGTGAAATCAATTTACTGGGCCAAAACGTCAATGACTACCGTGGAGCCATGGCCCATGGTGAAGTCGCTGATCTAGCGCTTTTGATTCATTACCTGGCCGCCATTGAAGGCCTCGATCGCATTCGCTACACCACATCCCACCCCCTGGCTTTCTCTGACAATTTAATCAACGCTTACGCCGAAGTGCCTGAACTGGCCAATCACCTGCATTTACCCGTTCAAAGTGGTTCTGATCGCATTTTGGCCCTGATGAAGCGTGGCTACACAGCACTTGAGTTCAAATCCAAAATGCGTAAATTACGAAAAGTGCGCCCTGACATACGCCTCTCGACAGACATCATTGTTGGGTTTCCAGGCGAAACCGACCGTGATTTCCAAGACACCATGGATTTAGTGCATGAAATGGACTTTGATACCTCCTTTAGTTTTATCTACAGCCCAAGACCCGGCACACCGGCCGCCAATTTGCCCGATGAAACGCCGATGGAGGTTAAAAAGCAACGGCTTAAAATACTACAAGACCGCATTTTGTCGCATGCATCTCGATTCAGTGAAGCCATGGTTGGCACCACGCAACGGATCTTGGTCACTGGCCCTTCTAAAAAAGATGCCGCTCAGTGGGCCGGTCGAACCGAATGCAACCGCGTCGTGAATTTCAACGGACCTGAAGGCTTGCAAGGCCAATTTGTAAATATTCAGGTGACCGAGGCGCAGCCTAATTCATTGCGTGGTCGTATCGTCGCATGTTAACGTCGCCGCTTGAAAAAGAAATAACGGTGCCGGCTGAACTCTATGGTCAACGCGTGGACGTGGTGCTGGCGCAATTATTCTCTGATTACTCCCGCTCGCAACTGAGCCAATGGCTGAAAGACGGGCTCATCACGGTTAACGATCAACGGTTAAAACCGAAAGAGAAATTGCTGGGCGGTGAGCACATTCGCATGCGGGTTTCCTTCTCGGCAGAAAATGCGCGCTGCCTGCCAGAAAACATCCCCTTGGACGTGGCCTATGAAGATGATGCCTTGCTCATCATCAATAAGCCGGCAGGCCTCGTCGTGCACCCTGGCGCAGGAAATGCTGAACATACCTTGGTGAATGCATTATTACACCATGATGCAAATCTGCATCATCTACCGCGGGCGGGCATCATTCACCGCTTAGATAAAGAAACCACAGGGCTGCTTATTGTTGGGAAAACCCTCACCGCGTACACCAGCCTGATTCGGCAAATGCAAGCCCGTGAAATTCAACGGCACTACATTACGCTGGTGCATGGACATGTGATTGCTGGCGCCACCATTGACACCTGCTATGGCCGACATCCTCGTAGTCGCTTAAAAATGGCCGTCTGTGAATACGGCAAGCAAGCCGTCACCCATTATTCTGTTCGCACCCATTACACCGGCTTTACATTACTAGACGTTCGATTAATGACCGGTCGCACGCATCAAATTCGTGTGCACATGGCGCATATCAACCATCCTGTTGTCGGTGACCCGCTATATGGTGGGCGCGGTCGCATGACGGCAGGCCTGAGTGACGTGCTTCGCCAATCGTTAACAGCCTTCAAGCGACAAGCATTGCATGCAGGATTTTTATCCTTAGCGCATCCCGTGTCTCACGAGACATTAACCTGCACGGCCCCGCTGCCTGAAGATTTTCAATCGTTATTAACGCGCTTGGATGAGGAAGATGACTAACTTAATCGCCCAGTGGCCCGCACCTAAACATATTTGCGCGTTAACGACAACACGCACTCAAGGCGCGAGCATGGGTGCATTTGCAAGCAATAATTTGGCCGTGCACGTGGGCGACCATCCCGAACACGTGCACCGCAATCGAGATCAACTATCCCGTGATCTGCAGCTCCCAAACGAACCCGCCTGGCTCAATCAAACACACAGCAACCGATGTGTTGTTGTTGAAGACGAACCGCAACGCGATGCGGACGCCGCCATCACCCGCTCTGCCGCCTACCCGTTGGCCATCATGACCGCCGATTGCCTGCCTATTGTCTTGTGTGATCAAGCCGGAACCGAGATTGCCGCGATACATGCAGGCTGGCGTGGCCTACTGAACGGCATTGTAGGCAATACGCTGAATAAAATGCGTGCAAGACCCGATACACTCATGGCCTGGATTGGGCCGGCCATTTGCAAACGGTGTTATGAAACAGGCGAGGACGTTCGCGAAGCGTACACTCACCGCTACCCATTTACTGAGGCGGCCTTTCATCGAGCCGATGGACGCTTATATGCCGATTTACCCCGCTTAGCCGAATTAATCCTTCACGCATCGGGTGTTTTGGCCGTTTATCAATCGGGTGCTTGCACAAATGAACTGAACAAGACATTCTATTCCTATCGACACGAAGCCGAAACCGGTAGAATGGCCACATTGATTTGGTTTCATTCGCCCATCACACAGGACTTGCAAACATGAAACAAACCTATCGCAGCATTTTGATGACGCTCCCTCTCTTTGTACTCTCTCTGCGCATTGACGCGCAACCCATCCCAAGCCCCCAATGGCCCACTCTGGCACCGGTATTAACCAAGACCATGCCGGCTATTGTCAATGTGGCGGTTCAAGGCATTACACCCAGCGTGAAGCCCTCCGGTGATGATGAAGAAGACAATAAACAGGCCGCGCCACCCGTTAGACGTAAATTTCAGAGCATTGGGTCCGGCGTAATCATTGATCCCAAAGACGGCATCATCATCACCAATGACCACGTCATCCGAAACGCCACGTCCATTACGGTCACACTGAACGATGGTCGGCGCTTAAAAGCCAAGTTAATTGGTGGTGACAGTGAAACCGACGTGGCCGTGCTGAAAATTGATGCGAAAAATTTAAAAAGCCTGCCCATTGCCGATTCCGATA
>JAOAUO010000177.1 GCA_030157565.1 Legionellaceae bacterium | reverse complement strand
CATGGGCCCTTAGTTTAAATAGTGATCATGTGGTCGGAACGGCGGTCGAGGCCAACAATTATCTAAAAAATTAGTGGCTGACATATTTAGCTCCTGCAAGGTTGAGTCAAGAATTCTACCAAATGAATAAAATTAAGTCAACTGTATTGAGTGTGTTTGTAGCGGCAAAGTAGAAATGTGTGTGCCGCAGGCACGGAGACATTCAGTTCGGTATGAATCAAATGTCGAAGTAAAAAACTCTACGAATGATGAAGGTAGGTCCTTCGAAATCGGCTTTCAGGAGTCGGCTTCGAATCACCTCAAGCAGCTTCTGTAAAGAGCAATGGTTTTTATCGTTGAGGAAAAGGCAAGTCAACTTGTCAGATGGTGATCAGAAAGACGAATAAAAGTGAACCACCGTGTAACTGCGTCGTGAGTGAGCCATGGCATCAAAATTAGGGTTGACATTTTGCTCCAGGGGGGGGGGGGAGGGCTCGAACCCCTGTCTCGAGGAAATGCTCTCTCAGTGTTTTTTATTGAGCGCTGTCTGCTGATTTCCTGTTTTTTAGGAAACCAGCAGGCAGTGCCGACAAACCTGCGTAGCAGGTGCGTCAGTGCTCAGTCAAACACTGCGCTTGTTTTTTTTTGGAAATCAAAAAACAATCCAGCTCACCATGATTTTTCAGTTATTGGATCGACAACGCTCATTTCAGCATACCCATTTTTCAAATCAGCGAGATGATTTGCTTCATCCATCATGTCATAAATGATCTCATCCAGTTCTTCATCGGTTTCATAAGGTATTGCCAGTTTGTATTCCCAGCGGTCTTCGTGTTTTTTGATCATGTCAAATGGTAAAAAGCATTCATCTTCGATTCTGCGACGAGATTCATTTTTTCCTCGTACAAACTTGGAGTTGTTCTCCACTTGAAGCCAAACTTCAACATGCATTATTTTTTTCTGAATTGGTGGCGGGGGAGGCGCTGGATTGTCTTTCTTGTGCTGTTTTAAAATTCGAAACACACTAGTACGTCATTCCATTAATTCTGGCCAATGACGGTCTTCCATCTAGAACCGA
>JAOAUO010000176.1 GCA_030157565.1 Legionellaceae bacterium | reverse complement strand
CAGTCTAGAGTATTAGTTAACGCATTCTATTTGGACCGAAAAGTATAAGGCCCTTTTCATGATTTTCTGTCCAAAATCCAACAAATAAGATCTCTCGATAAAAGAACGTCCCCCCCCCCTTTTGTTTTTTCAAAAAAACACTTACTCTATCTATATGATTGTTATTAAGGGACACTTTGCATGCGCAGCGCAATCAACACGCCTTCTCATTTAATGTTATCCAGGGACCCAAACGCAACAAAAATTTGTTACTTTGGATTATTTTTGTTACAATCGGTCTCATCAAGCTATTCACAAGCCTTATGTATAGACTAATCGCCTTTTATTTATTGTTGTATAGCGCCGCCGGTTTTAGCATGGCGCCTAAATTAAACTGGGATAAAGCCGTTGATCACGCGATTACGCGGTATGGTTTGCGAACGGAGCCATCATTAATATCCTGGTTTTCCAAAGCAGGCATTCACTACCCGCCTCGAGAAGTCGCTTTGCTGGCATTCAAAAAAGAACAACATATTCAATTGTGGGCTAAAAACGAGAACCAATCCTGGCGTTACGTTCATACCTACCCTTTAACCGCATACAGTGGTCGTTTAGGGCCTAAATTAAAAGAACGCGACGGCCAAATTCCTGAAGGCGTTTATCGGTTAACCTCGCTCAATCCATTTAGCTCCATGCATCTATCCATGATGATCAATTACCCTAACAATTTTGACCGGCTGCAAGCCAGCAAAGATGGCCGACGTGAGCTGGGTGGTAATATATTCTTGCATGGAAAAGCACTCTCGGTGGGATGCCTTGCCGTTGGAGACAAAGGGATTGATCAACTGTTTTTACTAGCGCATCGTGTTGGCTTAAGCCATATGCAACTGATCATCGCACCGAATGACCTGCGTCACGCAAAACCCGCAACCAATCGTTTCGCTCAGCCACGCTGGCTGCCCGAACTGTATCAACAAATTGCGACCGCTTTAAAGCAATTTCCGGCTTCAAATCAGGTTTAAATCGAGGCCACCCAAGCCTCGATACCCCCCCTTTTTATTTTAATTGAACGTTTGATCGTTTTGCACAGAAGAACAGGCGTCTTTTTTCATGTTCTTCTGCCCAATATCCAAATAGGGAGGAAAACCATAATATGCGCTGTTTTTTAGATACGCTAACCTGAATGAATCACTCAGATCTTCACTATCAAGTG
Organism: Legionellaceae bacterium; assembly: GCA_030157565.1. Lineage (GTDB taxonomy): Bacteria > Pseudomonadota > Gammaproteobacteria > Legionellales > Legionellaceae > DDPF01. The sequence continues at coordinate 3,745 of JAOAUO010000176.1, read as the reverse complement.
GCATTTGGACAAAAAACATGAACATTTTAAAAACCACCGTGTTAAAAGGTCCCAATTACTGGTCAAACTATAGAAAGAAATTAATTCAGATTAAATTAGATCTTGAACGATTTGAATTGCTTCCAACACATTTATTGCCTGGTTTTTCTGAGCGGCTAAAACAACTAATACCCACCTTGTACCATCACCGCTGTTCCCCTGGCATTGAGGGTGGTTTTTTTCAACGATTAGATGAAGGCACATGGTTAGGCCATGTGGTTGAACACATTGCGCTTGAATTACAAAACATGGCAGGAATGGACTGTGGGTTTGGTAGAACGTATAGCGCTCGTGAGTACGGGACCTACCATGTGATTTTTTCGTATGAAATAGAATGTGCTGGACTATACGCCGCAGAGACTGCCGTCAATATTGCCCGGTGTTTGGCCGAAGGAGAAAACTATCCCTCATTGGCGGTTGATCTAGACAAACTCAGAGAAATGGCTAACAAAGAAAAATTAGGGCCCAGCACGCAGGCTATCGTAGAAGAAGCAAAAAAAAGAAAAATACCCATTACTGTATTTAAGGACCTATCATTAATGGTCTTAGGTCAAGGCGTTCATCAAAAAAAGATGTGGGCCACCGTGTCATCACAAACCAGTTCCATTGGCGTGGATATTGCTGCAGACAAACCATTAACCAAGCAGATTCTCGCTACACATTACATTCCCGTACCAGAGGGTTTTATACTTCAATCACTAGACGAACTGCATCTAATGATGGAGAAGATGCCCTTCCCGATGGTTATCAAACCTCATAATGGAAATCATGGCAGAGGGATAACCACTAAGATCACGACCAAAGAAAAGGCTATCGCGGCGTTTCATTTAGCCAAAAAAATATCAGCCGATGTGATATTAGAGCAGCAAATCCAAGGCGATGACTATCGTTTTTTAGTCATCAACCATCAAGTGGTCGCCGTAGCGAAACGCACACCCGCCCGTATCACGGGAACCGGTGTTCATACCATACTGGAACTGATTGAAAGAACAAACAATGATCCAAACCGTGGCTATCATCATGAAAATATTCTAACAAAAATAAACATCGACGATGACACATTGATTCTTCTCAATGAAAATAAATTATCTTTAAATTCGATTTTACCGATTCATCAAACATTGTGTTTGAAAAGCACGAGTAACTTAAGCTCAGGGGGTACTGCAATGGATGTGACTGAAATAGTGCATCCACAGAACATTCGCCTTGCAGAAAAAATATCGCGGCTGATTGAGCTTGATATTTGTGGTATTGATGTCATTTGTGAAGCCATTGACCATCCATTGACTCACGAAAATGGCGCGGTCATTGAAGTGAATGCAGGACCTGGTTTTCGAATGCATTTATATCCCAGTCAAGGACCATCCATAAACGTAGCCGCTCCTGTTATTGATATGCTGTTCCCAATGGGGCGCTCTTCCAGAATTCCAGTGATTGCAGTGACTGGAACCAATGGTAAAACAACGGTTGTCAGATTGATTGCTCATCTTGCCAAACAGGCGCATTTTCATGTTGGCTTTACCACAACAGAAGGCATTTATATCAATCATGCGTTGATTCATGCCGGCGATTGCAGTGGGCCTTTAAGTGCCGATGTTGTTTTGCATGATCCAATGGTCGACTTTGCTGTTTTAGAGTGCGCGCGTGGTGGCATTCTTCGTTCAGGACTAGGCTTTGATCAGTGTGACGTCAGTATTATTACCAATATCACCAATGATCATTTAGGCTTAAATGATATTCATTCGTTGGATGAACTGGCAGAGGTAAAAGCCGTGGTTGCTCGCAGTACCACAGCAGAAGGATATGCCATATTAAATGCCGATGATGACCGGGTTTATGCCATAAAAAAAGAACTGGTGTGCAATGTAGCGCTGTTCGGAAAACAAGATAGCGTCCGAATCAGAGAGCATTGTGATGCAGGTGGTCTGGCCGCATACATTAAAGATGACAAGGTTGTCGTACGACACGGCGAAACCGTTCATCCTCTGGCAAACGTATCGGATATACCCATCACTTTTGATGGCACCTCCCTTTGCATGATCGCCAATGTTCTGCCCGCGGTTCTGGCCGGCGTCATCAGCAAATTGGGGTTGATTCATATTATGAAAGCACTGTGTTGCTTTGATCCCACGGTTGAAAATATCCCAGGCAGAATGAATATTTTTAACTTTAACCAATTTAAAGTCATGATAGATTATGCGCATAATGAACGGGCTTTTATTGAATTAAAACACTATCTCAGCCACATTCATTGCAATAAAAAAATAGGTATCATTGCGGCCACAGGCGACAGAAGACCTGCGGACATACAAAAAATCGGATATTATGCGGCTCAAATATTTGATGAAATCATTATACGACATGATATAAATGGACGCGGAAAAACCAACCAAGAATTATCTGACTTGCTACTGAATGGCATTGAGCACTCGGGTTTACAGCCGAAAGTCATCATTATTTCAGATGAACGTCAATCCATTGAATATGCCATGAAACATGCGACAGCCGATACGTTCATATTTTACTCGGTCGACGATGTATTTACCGCAATTGATTACATGAAAAAACAAGAACATATATTTTGGAGTTTAAAGAAAACGACCCGAAAAAACACGCTTGTCTTTTCGTCCAAATACAGCGAGCTCATCCATCGTTAGAGGGCTTCATGTATCCAAAAGGAAAGCTACTCATCATCGGTGGTGCTGAAGATAAAGTGGATGCACAACCCGATATTATGGATCAAATGAATGAATTTACTCGATATGAGATATTGAGCGAGTTGTTGTCTACATCACAAAATAGAAAAATAGAAATTATAACCACAGGCTCTGAAGTGCCCGATGAAGTAAAAAAAATGTACCAAAAAGTGTTTCATGAAATGGGGTACACTAACTTAGGTTTTCTTTCCATTACCGAGCGAAGCGAAGCGCGCAAAAAAGCTTATTTAACCCGAGCTGAAGAAGCCGGGGTTGTTTTTTTTTCAGGCGGGGATCAATTTCGCCTATCCACAATCTTAGGCGGCACGCCCATTGTGGATATCATTAAACGCCGATACATGCACGATAATGATTTTGTGGTGGCAGGAACGAGCGCCGGAGCAATGGCCATGTCCACGGTGATGATTTCTCAAGGCGGGCTCACGGAAGCTTTAATCTACCGTAATTTAATGACCTCAGCGGGCCTAGGATTATTGCCCGAATGCATCATTGACACTCATTTTATAAAACGAGGCCGATTTGGCCGTCTTGCACATGCCATCATCATGAATCCGGAAAAATTGGGGGTCGGATTAGGCGAAGACACGGCTCTCATTATAAAAAAAGGCAGTGAAGCCGAATGCAGGGGTTCCGGTATGGTGGTGATTATTGACGGAAGAAATGTGGGTCAAACGAACATTACAACCGTTAAAGAAGGAGAGAGTGTTTTTGTCGAAAATCTGAGGGTGCATTTACTGGTCAAAGGATGTCGATTTTCTATTAGCACACGAAAATTAGCCAATCCCGCGATAAAAAATAACCGAGAAAATTCATGAGAAAAATTGCATTTGCAGTACATGGTGGCGCCAGCTGTTTGACCTCTTTTTTAAAAAAAAATATCCAAGAAACGGAAGACGGGCTGGCTCATGCCACACGGACAGGTTATGAGATCCTTCGCCAAGGAGGCAGTGCCTTGGATGCCGTTGAAACAGCTGTAAAATATTTAGAAG
>JAOAUO010000175.1 GCA_030157565.1 Legionellaceae bacterium | reverse complement strand
TACATTGCGGCATGAATCAAGCACCCTATTAAGATTCATGGCCTTCTCTCCCACGCAATACCCACACCTTATCATCGCCCTTTTGTCTAAAGTGATGCTACAGGTATTGGCCTTGCTATTTGCGCTATCCATGATTGACAAATATTACACCACATGGAAATTTGGGAAAGACCAGCGCATGAGCAAGCAAGAGCTCAAAGACGAGTATCGTCAACGCGAAGGCGATCCGAAAATAAAGGCCAAGATCAAACAATTGCAACACCAACTTCGCCAAAAAACCGCGTCTCTAGAGCAAGTCAAATCAGCCGATGTCCTGATCACAAACCCGACCCATCTGGCCATTGCACTGAAATATGACCGCACATGCATGCCCGCTCCCAAAGTGGTGTGCAAAGCACAAGGCGATTTGGTGAAACACATGAAAACGCTAGCCGCACGCCACAACGTGCCCATCATTGAAAACAAAGCCCTCGCGCGCTTGTTGTTTGTGGCATCGGATTTAAACCAATGGGTTCAACGCGAACATTTTCCAATGGTCGCCATGGTGTTTCGTGATGTGTACCGCCAAAGGGCGCAAAATGATGGTTCGTTTTTAACAAACAGACCAATATAATTCACACAAAGATCGAAATACTTGCTTGAGCTGCTCATTTCTGCTTTAATCCTTTCCTAGTAATGTATTTTATATATGCCATGAACTATGTTTTGACATGTTCGGCTCTCGTCAATCAGTTGACATTTGGACATGATGAACCCTAAATCGAGCTTCAATCAAATCAGCGAAATGGTGATGATTGCCTTTGCAACCGGCATTTTACTGATATTGTTCATCCCGATTCCGGCCTGGTTGCTGGACTTGCTATTCATTGCTAATTTCAGTTGGGCATTGACCATCTTATTGTTGACTTTTTATACCGACAAACCACTCAGTTTTTCTACGTTTCCAGCCATTTTGTTAATCTCCACACTGTTTCGACTGGCCTTAAATGTATCGGCAACCCGCTTGATTTTATCCAATGGAGATGCAGGCCGCGTCATTGGTGCCATCGGACAATATGTGATTCATGACAACTATGTCATGGGATTGGTGGTGTTCATGATCTTGATCATCGTGCAATATGTGGTGGTCACGAACGGTGCACAACGCGTAGCAGAGGTTGCCGCACGCTTCACACTGGACAGCATGCCCGGCAAACAAATGAGCATTGATGCCGATTTGAACATGGGGATTATCTCACAATCGGACGCTAAATTTCGGCGCGCACAAATCGAAAAAGAAGCCAATTTTTATGGCGCAATGGATGGTGCAAGTAAATTTGTAAAAGGAGATGCGATTGCAGGTGTCTTGATTATTTTAGTTGACCTCATCGGTGGATTTGCGATTGGCATGGCGCAAAAAGGCATGGGTTTAAGCGAATCCATTCACACCTATTCCCTTCTCACCGTAGGCGACGGCCTCATCACTCAAATACCCGCGCTCACCATTTCATTGGCCACCGGCATCATTGTCACACGGGCCGCGACCGATGCGCATTTGGGCAGTGAAGTGGCCAAACAAGTGGCGGCGTATCCTAAGAGTTTATGGATGGTCAGCGTCAGTTTGGTGGGCTTGCTGTGTTTAAAAGGGATTCCTGTGTTGCCTGTGCTGATGATTTTGGCGCTCTTTGTCATCGCTTGCGTTTTTGCCACGCGCGCTCAAAAACAGGAAGTTTGCACGGTGATTGAATCCAATGACGACGCGTCTTTGTATGAAAAAATACACATTCACCCCATCGAAATTCAAGTGAATGCCACGCTATTTGATGAACTCATCCCATTGGAAGCCGCTTTTCTTCATCAAATGAGCGCCCTTCGTGAACGGCTGGCCTTTACCCTTGGATTCGTGATCCCAGAGGTTAAATTGCGCATTGAAAAGAGTTTGAGTTATCCGTTTTATGCCGTGTGCATTCAAGGCAACACGCATGCGCTCAACCAATTGCACGTAAAATCCATATTAGCCCTTCACTCCAGCGATGAAACAGTCGACTTAAAAGGCATTGCGGTGGTTGATCCCAGTCTAGGAATCGATGCCACGTGGGTCCCTGAAGCCGCCCGTTCCATGATGCTTGATCAAGGACTCATCGTCCGCGATCCACTGGCAGTCCTGGTCAATCATTTAAGCGATGTGGTGGAAGCCCATCTGCCTGAACTGCTGACCCGTGCGCAAACAGAAAAATTACTCGAGCGCCCCGCCATCAGTCATTTGCGTGATGAACTGATTCCGACCCTTCTGCCGCTTGGACATGTGCAACGTATTTTACAACATTTATTGGAAGAACACGTCTCCATTCGAGATCTGAATACCATCTTTGAAGTGCTATTAGAACACAGCAAATCCACCACAGAGGTCGCATCACTCACCGAATGGGTTCGCGCACGCCTGGCCATCCCTATCTGTAAAACCTTGATGAACCACCCGGTTAATTTGCCCGTTTTAACGCTCGCACCGACTCTGGAACAAACGCTCAGCGCGCGCGTGACAAATCATCATTTGGCACTGGAACCCATCCTCACCGAACGATTGATTACATCGCTGGCCCTTCAAGTGGAATCCATGTTGAGTGAGCGAAAAAAACCCGTTTTATTGTGTTCGACATTATTGCGTCGCCACATGAAACAATTAACCCAACGCGTGATTCCGCAACTCACGGTTTTAGGCATGAATGAGATCCCGCTGACGATTCAAATCGAATCATTCGGCGTGGTCACTTAAGGAACCCATATGATTGACGCGATCACGGCTTCACAAATGGCGATGCTGCAAGACCAGCTTCGGTTGCAATCGATTAGCCAAAACGTGAGTAACATGCAAACACCGGGCTACAAACGCGAACTGATTGAAGCGATTGGATTTGATGAGCAATTAGAAGCGAACATGACCACTGCCGGTGAAACCATTAAGCTCTCAACGCAAAATATACAAGGCACGTTTATTCAATCACACCGCCCCAACGAGTTGGCTTTAGCGGGCGATGGCTATTTTGAAGTCCAAACGGACGATGGTGTGTTTTACACACGCCGCGGGGATTTTCACGTGAATGAACACGGCGAACTCGCAACGGCAACCGGCGCGTTATTATTGGGCCAAAGCGGGGTACTGCGTGTGGATGACAATGCATTCACGATTGATGCCCGTGGCGCGCTATTCATTGACCATCGCAAGGTTGATCAGCTGAATGTGGTGCAATTTTCAAACCCAAATGCATTGACCTATCAAGGGCAGGGCCTGTTCGAAAGCCACGAACCCGCCCTGCCGGCCACCCATTCGACCCATGTATTGCAAGGGTATTTGGAGCAAGCCAATGTGAAGTCCATCGATGAAATGATGGAAATGGTCAAGACATCTCGTCATTTTGAAGCCTCTCAACGGGTGATGCGTACAGCCGATGGTCTGTTGTCCACCGCCATCAATCAATTAGGAGAAGGAAATGTCTGACGCACTCGCCATTGCCGCTAGCGGTTTGAAATCCGAAGAATATTACATCGATAAAATTGCAAATGATTTGGCCAATTTAAACACGGCCAACTATAAATCCACCCAACTCACCTTTGAAGACGTCTTGTACCAAAACATCGATGGCACCACGCCTATGTTTCAGCATCAAACCACGGCAAACATTGGATTGGGTACCGCCGTGTTTAAAACCTCAAAAGATTTTAGCGCAGGCCCTCTCAAGCCCAGCAACAATTGGAACGATGTGGCCATTGATGGCAGCGGATTTTTTCAAGTGGTCAACACGGATGGCAATACGGCTTATACCCGAAATTCCAGTTTAACGGTGGATAGCGAGGGGTATTTGGCCACACAAGATGGTTTGCGACTCGCAGATAACATTCAAATACCCGAGGATTTTGTCGAAATACACATTCAAAAAAATGGCGATGTGGAAGCCACGCTCAATGATGATCCCGAACCGCAATTATTAGGCACCATTAAACTGGCCAAATTCCTAGATCCAGACTCCCTCAATCCATTGGGCTCAGGTCTTTATAGTCCAACAGAAAAAACAGGCGATGCGCTGATGGATAACCCAGGTAACAGTGGGATGGGCGTTTTACTCCAACACCAAATCGAAGGCTCCAACGTGGACATGGTCAATTCATTGATGCAGTTGACCATGGCGCAACGCATCTACCAATTGAACGCCAAAGCCGTGCAAATCGCGGATGAACTGGAAAAAATGACCAATGAAATTCGCGATTAAGGGACGGCTTTGCTGCATGTATCTCGTTCTATTACTGTCCATCCTTTGCCCTTTGGCACAGGCCGAGGTCACATTGCGATTCCAACCGATCATCACGCCTGCAGCTAGCCGCTTGGGCGACCTGCTGGTGATTGAAAAAGACACGCATCATTGGTCGCGTTTGCCGCTCGAGAGTCACCCTTTAGCAGGTGAAATCATCCGGCAGGAGGCCATCATGGCTTGGATGAGCAACCGGTTCGGGCCTTTCAAAGCCAATTGGGAAGGCAAAACGCACGTGGTGGTGAAGCAAGTCATCCAAACCACCGGGAAAGCGTTGGTTGAAAAAGCCCAGTCATCCTTAATCCATCAACTGCAACCTCACTATACGCGCGTTGAGGTAACCCCTTTATCGCGTATTAAAGACCGTGAATACGCGCTGGATGCGTTCAGTACCGATAACAAGCAAACCTTTCCAACGCCCAAACGCGTGTGCGTTTGGCTTGTGCACAAGAACCACAAAACCCCTCGAATAGCCGTCTGGTTTCGCGTTCGCGCTTACGCGCCTGTGTGGGTGGCCAAACGTGACCTGCGTGCCAATACAATCCTTCATCCGGATGCGTTGATCAAAACAGAACGCAACATCGCAGGTCTTCGTGCGCCACCGGCTCAATCCGTCCCCAACGCGCATTGGCTCAAATCACCGCTTGCACGCAAAGCCATTCTCCTGGAAAGCCAACTGAAAGCCGCACCACTGGTCACACATGGCCAACGGCTGAACGTGTTTACGCATCATCACGGCATCACTG
>JAOAUO010000174.1 GCA_030157565.1 Legionellaceae bacterium | reverse complement strand
ATGATAGCGGCCAACCGAGCTAAGCCACTCCGCAGTTATGCTGTATCGGTCGATGTTGATCGCCGCATGAACGCCTGCGCCGGGTACTTTATGCACGTTTTCACTGCCATTGGTGGGGGATGCAAAGCCGCCGAACGTGGTGCCCATGGGTGAGCCTGTTTTTTGAAGACCGGCCACATCATCCAGTGAGCTAATCACACTGGCACCCACTTCACCCAATGCGCTGCCGGTGTTGATGGTATACCCTAGATTTAAACCACCCACCGCCGAATTGCCCAATGTTGTCTCACTTTTGTAAGCATACGCTGCGGCAAAAGGGCCTGATGACTGTTGTGATTTATAGCCCAATATAAAAGGACGGGCTTTTGTGCGCGCCATGCGTAACGTCAATGGTGCGCTCACCATGGCTGTTGAAAAGCGACCAAACGGAATATACAACTGACCTGCCGTGAAATAATAGGGGGACGCATCTAAATTTCCGATATTAACAAACCCCATGTTTAAATTCACGGCCGAGTTCCCAACGCGCGGGCCACCAACAGACGGGGGACTTTCATCATATGCCAATGCAAGGTAGGCCTCGACCGTGTCGTTTACCGCAGCCGCCACATCCAACTCGCTGGAGCCTAATGTCCAGTCGCCGGATGACTCACCCGCCGTTGATTGATGCCATGTGCCCACGGGCTCCGCTTTTCCGCTGATGGCCACCATGGGTAAATTGGGTCTTGGATAGCCCATCCGTTCATATGCTTGATATAAGCTGCGGCGCTGCTGCATTAAACGGATGTCGCGGTTAATGCTGGATATATTGACAATGTAATCCGAACCATCAAATGCCGGTAGTGCGCCTAAGTAAGGGGACGTGACCACGGGCATGCCTGAAATATAAGTCACTACGTGTCCGTCTGCTATCAAGGCGGCGGGATTCAATTCCACTGATTCGGGGTGCTGATTCAATGAGTGAACAGTCACAGGGCTGTTATGCAAATTTAATGACGGTTTGGTCGGATTTTGTTTCGCTGACGCGTTTTTATTCAATCCAGGCGATGCCCGCTTTGTGTTTTTTATCGAATGGTGTTGGGTGCGGTCTCTTCTTTTCTCTAGGTGAGAGGACTCTTTCTGGACGAGCGACTGATCATGTTGAGTGGGTTTAGTGTGTGGCTCCATTGTTTTTTGTAAATGGTTTACCTGCGCCTGCAAGGCCCGCGTTTGTTTTTGTAGGCGTTGAATTTCTTGTTGTAGTTCGGCATTATCCGCCATTGCAAATGGACAAAGTCCAATCAGCGTGATTAGAACAATGATTTTTTGGTTCATCTGAGTATACTCCGGCGGGCCGTTTCATTTTTCGCGGATTATACATTGCAATATCAGCGATGGCCAGCACAGTACTCAAAGATTTGAGGGGTTTATTCTGGGTAAAAAAAAACCCTCACCATGAAAAGGTGAGGGTTTTTTAGAATGGAACCATTGCAATGAATTATGCAATGTTACCCATCCATTTCAAGCCAATGAATGGACCTTCTAGGCCTAAATTGCTTAGATGACCTTCACTGTCTGCATGCACATTGAAGTAGTTAACCCACATCCAACCAGCATCCAGAGTCAAATCACCTTGCGCCATAGCGTAAGTGTAAGTTGCACCCAGTTTAGCATCAATCGCAGGAACGATTGCTGTACGTGATTGGCTTCCGCTGACAGAGTTATTTAAAGAGTCAGAGTAAGTGAAGCTTTGTGCACGTGTACCGGCTAAAATAGCAGTTGCGCCATTTGCATAGATACCTAAGCCATTGCCCCAATCATAAGACATATCCATACCTAAACGAGGTCCGAAACCGTTATAAGTTGGGTTGTATGTCGCAGAGTCGGTGTAAGATACCGCAGTTGTTGTTGCGGCTACTGTTTGTGTCAGTAATGTTCCAGCTGACTTGGTGACGCTGTTTGCTACACGAGCATATTGTGCGCCGCCATGGAAACGAATGGCTTTGTTATCGCCAAAGTCAACGTGTTGACCGACTTCGATGTTAACCGCATCCCATTTAGGATCAATAGAGGAGTTGCCGCCTGCGAATGTAGCGGTGCTGCTAGTGCCAAATCCGTTATTGAATGCAGCTGTTGGTGCTGGACCAAATGATCGGCTTTTTGATTTGCTGATATGGTACCAGTTCAGGTTCAGGTCATTGCCAGTGTTGAAGTGATACGCACCTTCAATTTGGAAACCCCAGTTGTAGTTTGGAGCATGGTCTGCTGTGGCGTCTGCTACAACAGGGTTGAAGCCCGCGTTATTGTTGGAATCCGCTTTCAGATACAATGCTTTTGCACCGAATGCCCAAGCAGTTGATTCGCAAGGAACGGTAACGTTCACTGCGCTGCAAACAGGGCCCATAGAACCAGCGAATACTGCGCTGCTGCTTAAAGCAAGAACAGCTACGGCTGTTTTTTTCAGATTTAACATACTTTATCTCCACTTTTTATTATTAAACTTCCGTTTTTTTCATAAAGCCACCACTCGGTATTGACTTCAGTACGCCATTATCGCTCTACTCCGAAAACGTACTTGAGACGATTATCAAGCCTCAATTCTTCGTTGTCAACAGCATCTCGGTAAATTCATTGCAATTGTCCATCGCGTGCAGCTGGCCTTCAAAAAGCAACGCGTCATACATATTTGACACATCTGTGTCATTTGTCAATGCATTTTCATAAAAAAAACACATAAACTAAAAAATCAGGCAAATCCAGGCCAAAAAATAAACGGATTTCTTGGCCTTTATCGTTCTAAAGCATGTTACTCTATCGCTTAGATAAACACTCGAGGAGATGGCAGCATGCGCACCGTATTCATCACGCGTCCCGATGATTGGCATGTTCACTTTCGCGACCATGATGCGCTATTCGACACGGTTCCGGCAACGGCTGCACACTTTGCTCGAGCGTTGGTGATGCCCAACCTGTCCCGAGCCTTGACCACTGTTTCAGCGGTTCATGCGTATTATCAACGCATTCTCTTGGCCATCAAGCCCCACCAGCGGTTCACGCCGTACATGACGCTCTACCTGAATGAAACGGTTGACCCCTCTGATTTAGAAGCCATCGCTAGCGACACCCATACACCTATATTAGGTGCTAAACTGTATCCTGCGGGAGCGACCACTCATTCGGATGAAGGGGCTCATTCAATCCATGCGCTGTATCCATTATTAGAAGTCATGCAGTCGCTTGATTTGGTGTTACAAATCCATGGTGAAGTGACACATGGAGATATTTTTGATCGAGAGGCGGTTTTTATTGATACTTATTTAGAACCCCTCATGAGAAATTTCCCTAAGTTACGGATCGTATTAGAGCATATCTCCAGTCGAGCCGCTGTCGAGTTCGTGACCCAAGCATCTGCTACCCTGGCTGCCACCATTACGCCGCATCATTTATTGTATAATCGCAATCAATTACTCGTGGGCGGCATTAAACCCCACTATTATTGCCTGCCCATTTTAAAATCCGAACGTGATCAAGCCGCATTGGTGCAGGCGGCCATCAGTGGGAATCCTAAATTTTTTGCAGGCACAGACAGTGCGCCTCATGCGCAACGACTTAAAGAAAGCGCGTGTGGATGCGCGGGCGTATATTCGGCTCCTTTTGCGCTGGCTATGTATGCGCAATTGTTTGATCAATTGAATCAATTGGGGAAGTTGGATGCCTTCATGAGTCGATTGGGTGCTGATTTTTATCACCTGCCTTATTCAATAGAGCAAATTGAATTGATTCAGTCGCCACAATTAATCCCGCAAACCTTGCCGTTAGGGCGAACGCATGTCGTGCCCCTTGCTGCGGGCAGTACATTGGAATGGAGTATTCGTGAAGCCAGATAATAACCAACGCATCACCCAGTTAAAACACCGTTTTCGAGGATTTTTACCCGTTGTTGTGGACGTGGAAACATCGGGTGTGGATTTCCAGAAAAATGCCCTCTTAGAAATGTGCATCGTTTTGCTAGACCTGAATGAAGAGGGTGTTTTCACGCCGGCGGGGCGATTTTTTGAGCATATTCTACCATTCGAGCATGCCGTTCTCGATCCGGAGTCGCTTGCGTTTAACCAAATCGACCCTTATCAACCGCTTCGATTTGCTCTGGATGAAGCCGAGGCGCTGAAACGTTTGTTTGCCCCCATCCATCTGGCATTAAAACAAACCCGTTGCCAACGGGCTGTTTTGGTCGGGCACAACGCTTGGTTTGATTTGTTGTTTATCAAAGAAGCGGCAAAGCGTACGGGTGTTAAATCGCCTTTTCATGCCTTTACCTGTTTTGATACAGCAACGCTTGCGGGACTGATCTACGGACAAACCGTGCTGGCCAAAGCCATGATTTCGGCAGGGATTCCTTTCGATCAGAGCGAAGCACACTCCGCCATTTACGACGCAGAGAAAACAGCCGAATTATTTTGTAAGATGCTCAATACTTGGAGTGGAATGCAGGCTTTGATTTAGGCGTTTGGACAGAAAAGCATGCGATGCTTTTCTGTCCAAAGGTGAATTACAGCGATTCAGAGTGCTCGTTAAGGTATGCGGCCACGCCTTGTGGGCTGGCTTTCATGCCCGCGTCGCCTTTTTTCCAACCCGCAGGACAGACTTCCCCATGCTCGTCTGCAAATTGCACGGCGTCAACAATACGTAATAGTTCATCGATGTTGCGCCCAATGGGTAAATCATTCACGATTTGCGATCGAACATTGCCTTTTTTATCGATAATAAATGCCCCACGTAAAGCCACGCCAGCGGCTGGATGCTCAACCCCATACGCTTGACAGATGGAATGCGTGATATCAGCGACCAATGTAAATTTCACAGGGCCGATGCCGCCATCGTTAATGGCCGTATTGCGATACGCATTGTGTGTAAAATGAGAGTCAATGGACACAGCCACCACTTTGACGCCTCGGCTGATGAAATCATCCATCCGATGATCCAGGGCAATCAATTCTGAAGGGCATACAAACGTAAAATCAAGCGGGTAGAAAAAAACCAGCCCATATTTATCCTTCAGCTCATGATGCAAATTAAAATCATTGATGATTTCTCCCGATCC
>JAOAUO010000173.1:4907-5158 GCA_030157565.1 Legionellaceae bacterium | reverse complement strand
GGCTATATGGATGTGATTGCATTGGCGCAACATGGCATCATGAATGCCGTCGCCACACTGGGCACGGCAACCAGCACGTATCATATTCAATTATTAAGCAAACACACACAAGACATTGTATTCTGCTTTGATGGCGATGCAGCCGGGCGACAAGCCGCGTGGCGAGCACTGGACAGTTGCCTGCCGCACCTCAATGGGGGCTTGAATGCAGGTTTTGTATTTTTACCAGAAGGCCACGATCCGGATAGCTT
>JAOAUO010000173.1:0-4897 GCA_030157565.1 Legionellaceae bacterium | reverse complement strand
AGTGCGAGAAGAAGGGCTCGAGCCCTTTAACGCCCGAATCAAAAACGCCACACCCCTGAATCAATTTTTTTACCAAACGCTCACGCGAGATATAGACCACGCGAGTTTGGCCGGGAAAAGCCAACTGGTATTGGCCGCCAAACCTTATTTACTGAAAATGACCGATGGACCATACCAGCAATTAATGCTGGATGCGCTCGCTCGTCTAACGCGTATCGAGAATCACCGGCTCAACCAATTACTGCATGAAAACACCCCAGAAAAAGCACCCGACACCACTGAAAACATTAACCGAACACCGCTTCGAATCGCCACCGCATTGCTTTTACAACACCCTGAATTGTATGCCAATTGCTGCGAGCACGCGAACCCCCAGATGCTCCATGAACAGCGCCAACACGTCCTGCAAACACTCATGCATCGGATTGAACAAAATCCAACCATCAACACTGCATCATTGGTTGAATCTTGGCGGGACACGCCGTTATTTGAATCCATGAATAAACTCGCGGCGTGGGAGCATCAGGTCCCCGAAGATGCGCTCAAGCGTGAATTTACTGATATCGTCCTATTTTTATCCAAACAAAACCAAGACCATGAAATACAAGCATTGATCCAAAAATCCCGGCAGGAAGGACTGACTAAAACGGATCAACATACCCTGCAAAACATGCTAAAACAACGCCATAAAACCACACATAACCAACATTGAGAGAAATATTGCCCACATACTGGCATAATGTGTGAAGCCGGTTTATAATTGAAACCATTTCTTCGTTGTTATTGGATTATTGGCAAAACGGGATGGAATATATACCGTCAAGTCATCAAACCAATTGGTTAACATTCCTATTTTATGAGTACATATGAGTTCAAATAATGAACAAGAACAGGACCGCTCGCAGATCACCAAGGTCATTAGTTTAGGAAGAGACCAAAATTACCTAACCTATTCACAGATCAATGACCTGCTGCCCAACATTGTCGACACTGAACATTTTGGTGTCATCATCAGTATGCTTGAAGGCATGAACATTAAAGTGTTCGAGCGTCCACCCGATGATGATGAATTGGCTCTTTTGAGCAATACGGAAGAAGCGCCAGAAGACATTGAAGAAGCCGCCTCGGTTGTCGCTTCGCTGGACAAAGAAACCGGCCGGACAACGGATCCTGTTCGCATGTATATGCGAGAAATGGGTACGGTAGAGCTGCTCACGCGAGAAGGCGAAATTCGCATCGCCAAACGCATTGAAGAAGGCATCTACCAAGTATTAAAATCCTTGGCACACTACCCTGAAGCCGTTCAACTGATATTAAGTGATTACGATCAGGTGCTTCTAGATGAAATGCGCTTAAATGAGGTCATTAGCGGATTTTCTGATGATGATGACAGCGCGCCGCCATCCAGCATTGGATCCATGCTAGATGAATCTCAACAAGATCTATCGCATGATCTAGCGACCCCTGATATCATTGATGAAGTCGATGATGGCGAAGGCGTCGTTGAAGTCGATGTTGGGCCCAACCCCGAACAAGCAAAAATTTATTTTGACACACTGCGTGAAGATTTTAACAATGCCATGCAATCCATGAATGACAATGGACGCACCACGAAAAAAACCGTGGAATTGTTGGAACAGATGGCAGAATCGTTCTTGAAATTGAAGTTAACCTCAAAACAAGTCGATCGATTAACACGTCATTTTCGGCAACTGCGCAATCATATTCGTGAATTTGAACGCAGCATCATGAAAATTTGCATTGATAGAGCACGCATCCCTCGGAAATTGTTTATTGACTCCTTCCCCGGTCAAGAAACAAACACACAATGGCTGGACAAGCTACTCACCCAGAATGCTAAAAAGCTGGATGCCATTCGCATCAATGAATTTGCTGACGATATCAAGCAATTGCAAATTAAACTGCTGACGTTTGAAAAAGAATACGGCTTGACCATCAGTGAAATCAAAGACATCAATCGTGAAATGTCGCTAGGCGAAGCGAAAGCGCGTCGAGCTAAAAAAGAAATGATTGAAGCCAATTTACGGCTCGTGATTTCCATTGCGAAAAAATATACCAATCGTGGTTTGCAGTTTCTTGATTTAATACAAGAAGGGAACATTGGATTAATGAAGGCCGTTGATAAATTTGAATACCGACGAGGGTACAAATTCTCAACGTACGCCACATGGTGGATTCGCCAAGCCATTACCCGATCCATTGCCGATCAAGCACGCACGATTCGAATCCCCGTGCACATGATTGAAACCATTAACAAATTGAATCGTATTTCCAGGCAAATTCTCCAAGAATCAGGGCGAGAAGCAACCCCTGAGGAATTGGCTGAAAAAATGGATCTTAGCGAAGAGAAAATTAGAAAAGTCTTGAAAATCGCGAAAGAGCCCATTTCAATGGAAACACCCGTGGGTGATGATGATGAATCGCACTTGGGCGATTTTATTCAAGATGACAACATCGAGTCTCCTGTTGACTGTGCCACGGCCGAAGGCCTGCGTGAAGCCACACTAGAAATTCTAGAAACCTTGACGCCGCGCGAAGCCAAAGTATTGCGCATGCGTTTTGGAATTGAAATGAATACCGACCATACGCTAGAGGAAGTCGGTAAACAATTCGATGTGACACGCGAGCGCATTCGTCAAATTGAGGCCAAGGCATTGCGTAAACTGCGCCACCCGTCTCGTTCGGAAAAACTGCGTAGTTTCCTCGAAGGGGATGAAAGTTAAACGTTGCTAGCAAACCTTAACTGGACGACTGTTGAAACGGTTGTCCATGTTAACGAGGGGATCCATTGCTGCATTCACTTCCGGCTTCGCGTCTTCAACATTGAATCATAGGTTGTAGGTTGAGCCTTGGCCCAACCTACAGTCATTCAACCATTCAAAGTGGATAAGGCCTAGTATTCCCTGAGACAACAGCCGCTTATTTCTATTCACTGAGCTCTGCTGGACCTAAGCTCAACCCCATCTAAGAGAAAACAGAGAACAAATGAGTTTAATCCACAAAATAGCCTTTATCGGATTTGGGAATATGGCGCGTGCTCTGCTAGCCGGTGCGCTAAAAACCCATTCTTTGCAAAACGATCAGATCATTGTTTCCAGCCCCAGCCTATGCAATAACCCAAACTCAACCCCATTCCTCGTGGCCAACAGCAATCGCGAGGCAGCACATCAAGCCGACATTATATTTTTATGCACAAAGCCCCACCTCATCTCAAAGATATGCGATGAAATAGCCGATGTCGTATTAGAAAAAAACACGAAACCGTTGATCATATCCATTGCAGCCGGCATTCTAACAGACACCATACAAGCACATCTGCATTCAAAAAATATGCCCCTGATAAGAGCCATGCCGAATACGCCCGTATCCGTCGGTCTAGGCGTAACCGGCTTCTATGCCAATGCATTTGTAACCACGGAACAACGCGCGTTATTTAACGCTATATTGGAGCCCACAGGCCTTCTCATTCCAGTGAATCACGAAGCGGACCTCAATAAAATAACGGCCATCTCCGGCAGTGGACCTGCTTATTTTTTATTGATGGAAGAAATGCTCGTGAATGCCGCAAAAAATCTAGGCCTACCCGATGATACCTCACATGCATTGGTTCAACAAACCATGTTAGGAACCAGTGTATTGACCAGCAAAAGCCCCCTACCCTTTGAGGCCCTCAGAGCACAAGTCACCTCGAAAGGCGGCACAACCGCAGCCGCAATAGATTGCTTTATTGCCGGGGGCATCGAACCCTTAGTCAACCATGCCGTCCACGCCGCTTATCAACGAGCTGTTCAATTAAGCAAGGAAGGAAAAAAATGACCAAGACATCCATCGTTATCAATGAAAACCCGATTTTCTTTCTCGCGCACATTGATCGCGTTTCATTTAGATAAAACCAAGACATTGAGTGAGTCATTTAAGAAACTGAATATTCAAATTGATCAATGCCGATACAATGAGCGATTTATTTTTTCCGAGGACATATTGGATTCAGAAGAACTATTCAAGCAAATTTCCGCATCGATGATCCAATTTGCACAGATAAAAATGAAGGGACAGAAAGAAACGAAAGGACAAGAAGAAATAGACCGCCCCATGAGTGGAGTACCGCATTATTAATATTCGTTGCACACAAAAAAATAGCCTGCTTGAATATTGGAATGATGGATAAAAGATACGGCCTAAGTCCTCAATGCGGGTGAGCTTAGCCTTGAATACCGATATAAATGGCCACTTTATCAGAACCACTATATGCTTCAAAATCGCTAATATAACTGCGCTGAGACTCACGTTCTGTTTCGAAGTAATCCCAGATTTGCTTCCACGTATTAACGACCGTAGAAGGCATCGGGCCTATCCCTTCAAATACAAGGTATTTTCCTGCTTGAACGTTAACCTTTGAAAATGCCGTACGCTGACTATCATCGGTGACACCGAGCGTTACCGTGTACAGACCATCTGCATCTGATTCATAATCTGAATACACTTCAAATATATTTGGATTGACCGCTAAATCACTCGAATAAAATTGTTGCCAAAGGCTCGGTAGTTTCGCTGTGTTTTCATTAAATTCATCCCTGTTTTGCGTCCTTACATGAAAACCTGTCACCGTAAAACGTTCTACGTATTTAAGGGTTGGTGGTATAGATGACATTTTAATCACTCCTATTGAATATTGATGGGATTCGGGTAAAGCGATCAGTTGCATGTCATGATCACCGATCACCGATCACACTACCCTAAACGAAATGGATATTATCAAACGTAGTTTACTGGCATGGACTGACCGTTTTTGTCAGTAGCGAGCATTTATTTATTGATCAGCAGGGCTACCGCACGTGTGATTCAAAACAACCCATCAAGAACTTTATCTGCAAAA
>JAOAUO010000172.1:23488-27458 GCA_030157565.1 Legionellaceae bacterium | reverse complement strand
TTGCAGATAAAGTTCTTGATGGGTTGTTTTGAATCACACGTGCGGTAGCCCTGATCATGGCTGACGAATCTAAGCTCGTTATATTAACTGGAAAAGCTGGTGTTGGTAAAACGGCCTCGGCTGTATGTGCTGCGAAAGAATTAACAACTAGAGGAAAGAATGTAGTCTGGATCTCAGAAGTAATGGTTAAGGGATGGGCAGACCAAGCTAAGAGCATGGCTGATCTTGATCATTGCGGGCTGGAAATAGATAAATTATTGGCTTCAGATCCTAATGTTGTGTTTCTGGATGATGATAATTTGGCAGGCTTTAGTGGTAATCTATTGCTTGAAAAAATATATTCTTGGTTTGTGAGTAATCCAGGAAAAGGCTTATTCATCACTTCCAATGAACCTATTCGGTTTAAGGATTGCTACGGTTATAAACTAGATGGAAAATACTATTATCCTCCATTCAATGATTATAGTTCTCCCCAATACCTAAATTGGCAACATAAAGCAGATTTGGCAAGTGTAAGCTTACGTTCCAGACGCGATGGACAATCTATAGGGGCAATAGTAAGTGATTTATCCTGGAAAACCAATGAAGGTAATTTACGTCAGGTTGAGCTAATTCCATCTTTTGACGAGAGCGAGGAATTAGTTCCTATTCGTCAGTCATTGCATAAGACAGGCTCCCTAAACTGCAGTGCTTACGATAAATTACGTCCTGTACAAAAGCAATGGATTCATGTTCATCAAGTGGGTAGAAAGTATTCATTTTTTGGCGGACGCTCTCATTATAAAGAGCCTCACCTCACAGCAAATAGATCGAAATTTGAAAAAACTAATTGTAAAAAAATAGCGCTGGAAATGAGAGAATATAACTCTCCTTTTTCGGGAAAAAAAATTGATTCAAATTCTATGGATCAATTAATTCGTGTGCTCAATTATGCTCACGATCAAGGCGGAAGACGAATTATTTTAATCAACCAGACTAGTTACAGCGCGGAGCAATTATTAATTCAAATTAAAGCCCAACTTCCAAAGTCTGAAAGTGAGAGAACCTGGTCTCGTTTAGTGCTGTTACTGTGTGAAACTGAAGACTCTATTTTCAGCTATGATCAATTTAATGGGCATATGGAAGTTGCTTCTCCAAAGAGATCTTTGCTTCAAGAAAGTAGTCATGGTTTTGAGCGCTTATCGGTGTTTAATAGACGACCTACTGGTCTTTCTACACAGCGTATGGGCAGAGGACTATTATTTGACTCAGTCTTATCCTTAGAAGACAGTACTCACGAAAATGATTCTATTTTTGGAACCACTCTACAGGATTTGGATCTTCAATCTATTCTTTCTAAACTACAATTAAGCTTTTTTAGTGCAGACAAACCATCTGTAAAGCTAAAGAGTATCGAACCACCAAAATCTGAAGCAGTTGTACAAAAATGTAGTCCTATTCCAAGAGGGATGTTCACAAAACAACTTCGTAAGCAAGAGGAAGAGTTTTTAATTGAACATCGCCATGATAATGCAGAGTTATAGCATGAGTATGATAAGCGATTTGGGCTAGTTTTAAAGTAAGAGCAGTTTGGAAATTTAATGTATCCGTTCGGGGAGCTACGGCTTGCGTGATTTAACTGATTTTTGAGATGATATTGAACGGCAACAGATTGGCGTAATCATCTTGAGTTTTACAAGACCGTATGTTTTCAAATACGTATCGAAGGTAGTCAAACGGATTCCAGTCATTAGCAACGGCGGTAGCAATGAGACTATAAAATAGCGCGCTGGCGTGCGCGCCCCGCGGACTGCCTGAGAACAACCAATTTTTACGCCCCAGCGCAAAGGGTCTGATTTGATTCTCGGCACCATTATTATCGATTTCAAGTGCACCATCGGTTAGATAGTTCGTCAGCTCCTCCCAACGATTATGCATATAATTCAATGCATCGCTCAACTTGGATTGAGGGTATGCGTTTAATTAACCCCATCTTTTAATGTATGCGTTGTATGCGTTTAATACGCTAAAATCATGGCATGACAAAGGAATATTCATGAGTTGGAACAAGGAGTCGATGAACCCTTAGCATTGTCGTAGTGAGAGTTTATAAACCAGCCGAATTTCATGACAATTAACGATAGAAAAATCCATGTAAAGCCTTGGAGATCCAGTCCCATCATAGACCCGGTCTGTCTCGTACCACTGAGATATTGCTTCATCAGATAGCCAAACAGTAATATTACCGCGTTGACGCAAGGACTTATTATATTCTGACCCGTTCGTTACTTTGAATTTTTGTTTTGGGACATTCCAGTCGTTCTTTTCTGGATATTTATTGGGCATGACGGCGTCACCTGACCAGAACTTCAATGTCGACCATTATAACAGGACTCAATATTGACCATCTCGATCGGCTCAATCAATGGGTTAAGAAACAACGCCTAGACGCATCCTAGGGACCTGCCAGCGCCCTTCGGGACGTATGGAGAAGTCATGGATAACAAAAAGACGTTATCCTCCGCCTGACGCCACTCGCGAGCTTCGTGACCACATACCCACAGGCTCAGTAATAATTTCTGATTTTTTAACACAAATCGCCTCGCGTGCGTTGCACGCTCTTCGTCGATTTGATATGATCTTGAGCATGGGATGAGAGGTTAACATTCCATCTTAAAACAGACACATTACTGTCTCACCCATGGTGTCCACTATATCTTTCTTCACGGAAACGACAAAAAATCTATCCGTTATATCCTGTTGTTAACCCTTCTTTAATCCATTTTTATTTTCAACGACTACGTCACGAATCATGCCTTTCTTCGCATAAAAAAACGCCATCGCCGTCATTTGACAATCATGATATGCAGTTTGGATTGTCCGAAATGCTTCATTGTCAGCGGCATTATTTAACCCAGAGTTACCCGTTACAGCAGCAACAAGAGCCCAACCAGCTCTTTTACTCTCCGTATTCTCATACTTTGCACGCAACAGTAAATATTTTTCACATTCAGGAGTTCTCGGATAGGTATCTGGGTATTCTGTTACTATTGTTGTTTCCGTTTTTGTTCTCACAACGATCTCCTAACTGGGATAAATAAAATTGAAATCACGTATGTATTGTAAATTTCACTATGGTTGAAAAAATATAATACACGGCATTCAATATACCCTTTCAACCTCGAAGTGCAACAGTGCTTATAAACGAAGCAACAGGTCGAATGAGCCACTGAACGTTGATCATCTCAAGGTGCAAACCAGAGGAGGTTATCGTGCCACAAGGGTACCATCACGTGACTCGAGAGATAAGATCTCAAATTTACGCGCTAAAAGCAACTGAAACATCATTGCACAAAATTTCTGCTATTTTTGATCGTCATGTATCGACAATAAGCCATGAAATTAAGCGTAACACTGGGGGTAGAGGCTATCGCTGGCTATAGAGCGTCGAGCAAAGGCACAAGCCGCACACCTCAACTCACTCCGACGCTTGTAGCAATCATCGAAGAAAAGCTTTTTCTCGTAATGCACTGAATAGGTATTAAAGACGAATTATGATGCTCAGTCTGATTTGCTCTTTGAGTTCATGTCATAGAGCAAATTGCTTGTAGCGCCGGTTGTACATAAAATATCTTTATCTAATAGTTCTTTAAGTTCGCGTTGTAAGGTTCTGCGGGTCACATCAGGGCAAATATCCTCGAATTGCTGGATTGTAATTCCACCGTGCCTTGAGATGTATTCAATCGCTAATTTTTGCCTGTCCGATAAACGATGCTTTTTTATCAGTACATCTTGCTCTATTGCCTGTTTTCCAAGTGATTTTACCTCTTGTAGCTGCGTAGATAGACCTTGGATAAAATATTCTATCCATCCCGTCATATCCATTTCTTGCTGACGCACACTTTGAATCGCCTGATAATAATCAGATCTCTTACGATCGTAGTATTCACTGATGGTAAATAATTTTTTGAAATCATATCCGCGCTGATAT
>JAOAUO010000172.1:19126-23478 GCA_030157565.1 Legionellaceae bacterium | reverse complement strand
GATATAGGTAAAGTGTTGATAAGAGTCGCGCTGTTCTACCATTTCGATCTAAAAAGGGGTGAATATGCACGAACTGAAATTGAGCAATGCCCGACATGAGTATGGGGTGTATTTCTGTCTCATGATTGATCCAATCAACTAACGCCTGCATCATCTGAGGCACTTCATAAGTTGTTGGTGGGGTATAAATAACCTCTTTGGTTTTAGAGTTCAGCACATAGTTTTGGATTTTACGATAATCGCCGGGTGCCGCAAGATGTGTCGCAACTATGTCACAAGATTTGTCCTGAGAATGTCAATCAAACTATTTTTTTAGGCCAAAGCCGCAACCTACCAGGCACTACATATATTTTTCGGAGAAGCATGACCATATAATCGATAGCTATGTTGCAAAACGCATGAATTGATCAACCGTCAAGGCTAATATCCCAAACATAAGGTGTGCCATCACTTTTTGATATCGTAGTGGAGGCCTCAACGGAACGTTCTCTGACCCTATTTGTCCCAGCCCATCATTCAGTCACTCATGTGGTTTGTTTAAAATTGGTTAGTCAGCGTAGAGGATTAGCTCATCATACACGTTTGGCTATTTTTCTCAGTACTGGGAGGAGACGTCATTGAGCTATAGATGATGCTATAACCATAACCATGATTACCATTCATTATTTCCCTCGTCCCTAATTGCCGAGTTTTGTCGTTAAAATCGTGAAAATAATCGATGTGCCGGATGGATTGTTCTGGCTGACTATACACACGGCTGACCATATCACACATTTTTTCATGAAACTCATTTTCTTTAATCAGCACTGGGGCTTCTGGATTCATTGTTTGGCAGCGCTGATACCATGGGTCATAAAACAAACCGTCTGATTCGTCCATATGCTGAAATCGAACAAATATATGCTGCCAATTTAATAGCTGACATATTTGCACTTGAATTTTATGGTACGATTCATTTTTATATAAATCCTCGGATAACAATAAAGCCACCGCAGCCAAACCTTCACAATTCGTTGTTCCCCGTTGAAGCGTGACCTTCGCTATTTTTTTATAGTAAGCATCTATTTCCTCAGTGGTCGCCATGGTTAACACAAGGTATGATTGATCAATCAAATCAGAATAACAAAATTTAGCCAGCATCGTGCCGTTGGCAGTTTGTATTTTGTTAAACGTGTTCCCTATCAGCTCCTCGTGCACCATTATTTCAGATGCAAATTCAATTATATTGAGCCCTGGACCATTGATGATGGTCAACCGTTTCTCAGTTAATTTAAGATCCAATTCCACAGCAAATTGCGAGAGAAGAGATGACGGCGACGGCTCATAGGGCTCCGCATGGCTGACACGGTTATTACAAAAAAATTTCATCATGATCGATCAAGCCTCCGTTCATCGTAACCATTCATCATCTTTCGCCCTATGTGAAAAATAGGGTGCCGGGGGTAAGGGGCGCCCCATGATGAGCACAAAAGACTTTTTTTGTTTTTTTATTCGCACCAATTTTACAAAAAATGCTCAGTATTGTTATGATATTAACATAATCCTTGCGTCCAGTCACCATCGATTAAATACACGGAGCGTTGATCGATGCGTCTCTCCCATTATCGTATACAATGTGATTCCTCTAATCGTCGCGCCACTATTGATGTTATGTTTAACGATCTGACCCTGCCGGCCTGAAATATCGTTCATGTATATTCGGCCAGAACAGCATTAGGCTCTTTTTATGCGGTTTTGTCCAAACGCCAAATATATGAAATACTATAGACTACGCGCGGTCACATTCTTAGGGGAGGCGGGATGACAAACCACAAAGCAGTCTGGCTATTTTTATTGTTAACAATGCCCTGTTTTTCAGGATTTTCGGCATCTAACGACAACGAAATACAGCGTGCTGTCTGGGCAAACGAGGCGATTATTGCAACGTTTACGTACAACCACCAAAATTTTTTGGAACGCCAAAAAGACATTGCAAAATATTTTACAGCGGATGGCTGGATAAGCTATAGCAAAGCGCTGCTAGACGCCAAACTGCAAGAGACAGTTCAAAAAAACGCCTATTATGTCAGCGCCGTAGCCACCATGCCCCCTGAGATAAAGCCTTTAACCCATCAAAAATGGCAAGCGGTCATGCCCATATTGGTTCTGTATAAAAACCCAGAATACAAACAAGAACAAACGTTGCTCATCACACTCACGTTCATTGAAGCACCCGCGGGAACAGGCGTGCGTGGACTCGCTATCACAGAGTTACAAGCCCGCGTTGAAAAAAGCCCCTGTCAGTGTGTGGGTGAGCCCCGTGCAAAAGCGCTGGCATGAAGGGGGCATGCTGACGCGTGACAACGCGTTAAAAAAAAGGTACCATTCATTAAGATTGTTGATTGTTCGTCTCTTGCCCAGACAAACCCCAAAGAAGGTATGGTAACGGACCATTTAAACCCCATGATTTTACGACAGATACCCAATGCCTTAACATTGTCTCGATTAATATTAATTGCACCATTTTTGGTGTTTATTTATCAGCATGCGTATATTAATGCATTCTATACGTTTATTCTTGCCGGTTTTACGGATGGCTTGGATGGCTGGCTAGCCCGAACATTTCATTGGCAAAGTTCATTTGGTTCATTTGTGGATCCTGTGGCTGATAAGTTACTCATTGCCTCTAGTTTTATTTCACTCGCCATGATTGGTTGCATGCCCTGGTGGCTGGTCGCGTTGGTTTTTTTACGTGACATCACGATTTCTATCGCCGTATTGGGCTGGCACTGGCTGATTCAACATGAACCAGACTTCAAGCCATCTTACCTAAGTAAAATAAATACCGTACTGCAGTTGGCTTTGGTCACATTGTGTTTGTTTCAGTTGGCTTTTTCCAATATTCATACTGGCTGGCTGGATGGCTTGACGCTACTCACCGCCATCACCACCGTCAGTAGCTACATCGATTATGCTTGGACTTGGGGAAGAAAGGCATTCGCCAATGCCCAGGTCGCTAAATGAGTTATCAACTCCCTCTTGCCATTCAACTCAATGATGAAGCGACTCTGGCTGATTTTTGCTGGGGAGACAACGCCCTATTGCAGCAACAACTGCACCTCGCTCTCCACGGAGCGGGGGAACGTTTTTTCTATCTTTGGGGGCATGCCGGAACAGGGAAATCTCATCTGCTACAAGCCTGCTGCCAAGCCGTAGAAGCCAATCAGTCGGCCATTTATTTACCTCTAGAAACCCTGAAAGAATGGGGGCCAGACGTGCTAGAAGGCATGGACGAACAAGCGTTGATTTGTATCGATGACCTGGATGCCGTCGCCACCCTCTCTGTTTGGGAAGAAGCTCTTTTTCATTTATATAATCGCGTTCGTGACAATGGCCACACCCGGCTTATCATGGCAGGAACGCTCTCACCCGTCACCATGCCGATTCGCTTACCAGACTTGCGCTCAAGATTAAGTGGCGGGCTCGTCATTCAACTCCATGAATTACGGGATGATGACAAAATCAAGACGCTAAAACTGCATGCCAACAAACGGGGATTTGAATTGCCAACCAGCGTTGCTCAGTTTTTGTTAAATCGTAGCGCCCGTAACATGCATGACTTAAATACCTTGCTCAACCGCTTGGACGAAGCATCCCTCATCGCTCAACGCAAAATCACCATACCCTTCGTCAAAACGGTATTAGGCCTTTAGACTCCGTGTCGATCAGCGCCGTAGCTTTCTTTCAAAAAGAAACACAGCACCAAACAAATCACCAAGCAGACCGGCAAAGCAATCATGGCCGATTGCAAATCAGCGACCGAGTACTCGCGCACGCCATCCATGACTTTACCGTCCCAATGCAAATCCAACAACCGCCCAATAATGGGCTGAAAGAGCGCGCCTAAAAGAATAGAGGCCATATTGGTAAACCCAAGTGCCGTGCCCGCATATTGGTTAGGCGTCAATTCGCAGGCCACAGCGTAGCAGGTTGATACGCCAACGTTGCTCAACCCATACGAAAAAGCAACCACCAACAAACCAAAATATGACAATGAGGGGCAATACAACAGGATCAAGATAAACAACAAACTAAAGACCGCAGAGCCCATGATAATCGGTTTTCGTCGTTGAATGCGATCGGATATCCATCCAAACAATGGGCTGCCAATCGCCCAACCAACAAACACCACACTCACCACGCTGGCGGCTTGAATGGGCGAGACATGGTAGACGCGCGCGATATAGAGGGGCCCCCATAACTCACCAAAAATCATGGTCGGGGCATAAAGAAGGCCGATAATCAGAACATTGACCCACGTATACCGGCTTTTAAATACCGTCATCACACCGACCCAAATGGAATGAGGCGGG
>JAOAUO010000172.1:0-19116 GCA_030157565.1 Legionellaceae bacterium | reverse complement strand
CATGAGGCGGGCGGCTATTCTCATGCAATACGGGGTTCGTTGGTTTGTCTTTCACTAAGAGACCAATCAATCCAGACAAGATCAAGATAAGCGCCCCTAAACCCATCAAGGTGTAACGCCATCCGATGGACTCAACCAACACGGATAAGGGCCCCACACCGGCAGAGGCACCCAACATGCCCAACGCTTGCGTCATGCCCGCAAGGAAACCAAAGTGCTTCGGCGAAAAAAATAATGTTGCTATCTTTAATGCACCCACAAAGGCAAATGCCCCTGTTATCCCAATCAAAAACCGTGCTAAAACCGCCCATTCAAACGTTTCAGTAGACGCGAACAAAAACGTACTCGCCGCGCAAAGCAGCGCCATGAATGCCAACAACCATCGAATGCTATATTTATCAACCAACGTTCCTACCGGAATTTGCATCGCAATATAAGACAACGAAAATGCAGAGGAGAGAAGACCCAACTGATATGCATTAATATGGAACGATTGAATCAGTTCATTCACCAATACGCCTGGTGAAACCCTCACGATGTATTCAAAAAAGAAAAACGAGGCGCCCAATGCCCATATAAACCATGCATAATGGCTGTTTTTTTGAATCATCTACACACTCCTACAAATTAAATGGCTTTACACTGAATGGGCGTTTGGACAAAGCGACAGGCAAAACACGCCTATCGCTTCTCCAAATCATTGAGATCGTGCATCAATGGAGGGTTCAGTCCGGCTCGCAAACCCTCCGTTAAATAGGCAGGCTTTCCTTGGTCTGGATAAGCCCATTCCATTTGGATAAAAAAACACGAGACACTTTTCATGCTTTTCTGTCCAAACTCAACGAATCAAGCGACTTTATAAACCGTAAAAACGATACTCTGGATCGCAGGCACATTTTTCGTGGCCGGCAAAAAAAACAAGCCTAACAACGGATTACTGGAAGCATAACCGACGCCAATGGTATCTCCAGCTTTAACTGACAGGACATCCTGTATTACTAATGCACTAGATGCCCCCGAAGCAACGGATTGCCGCGACGTGGTGTTCGCTATTGCGGTTCCATTTTTTATAAACCATAAATCAACATCACCTGAGGCCACAGAACCCGGCTTGACGACGCCCACTTGCCCTTGAGCTATTATAAAATAAATGCCATCTTCATGAAACCTCACTTTATCTTGAATCGGGGCAATCCCGGCGCTACCCGCCACCGTGTTGAACGTAGCCACATTTGTTTCCCCGCTTGCCGCTTGTGTGACCGAGCTAGACAATTGGATATACGCGCCTACATTTTTTGCACAAACGTTTAAATTAAAAAAAACCATCACAAGGGCACTGGCCAGCAGACCCATTTGTTTTACTTTATTCATACTACACTCCTTGTTATGTGAACCGATGACTGAATATCGCCTAATAGGCGACATTCAGTCATGAAATAAAGGCCATGCGCGAGGGTCCCCCCCCATCGTCAAGCGCTGCCTCCAATACATTTTGAACCTATCATTCCACGACTAGAATATCAATTGGATTTTGGACAAAACGACACGCAAAACACACAGGTCATTTCGTCCAAACTCTGATATATTGTATAATACGCTTTTATGAATTACATTGGCGAATGGAATTGTTAAAAATTTGTAGCCTAATCGGTATCTACATCACCAGCGGCGTTCTTCTCGCCGCGGAACCCATCGCCTCGCCCATAGAAACCAGAACAGCATCCCCACTCAATCAAGAACAAGCCGTGAACGTCGCACAAAAACGCTTAACGCAAGCCATAAAAAATCCAGAGTACATGCTAAACCACTGGATTAATTTGCCAACATCACCCGCCTCTCGAGAGGGCGAAACGCTGCACTTAGGAATCAAGGAGGCCATTTTATTAGCCTTACGTTATAATTCCAACATCCAAAATGCTGAGCTCGACCGCATTATTCAACGCTACCAATTGCGCTTGGCACACAATGAATTTGAATTGCAATATGCCCTCGCGGGCCAAGCAGGCGTAACCAAGAGCCGATACAGTGGGGTGGGTAGCGGGGTGACACAAAATTACATGGCCTCTCCTGAATTTGATTTAAAAACCAAATACGGCAGCCATGCCGCGTTAAAAATGGATAACAGTGCGGTTGCCATTGGCGATTACAACCCGCTGTTGACGTTTGCTTTCACGCAACCCCTCCTGCGAGGATTTGGCGCATCCACCAACGAAGCCGGTCTTTTAGATGCGATGGATAGTGAAACATTAAACAAGCTTAATTTGAAACAATCCGTCATTGATCAAATCACACAAGTCATTACCGCCTATCGGTCCTTGATTTTAAGTGGGAATAATTATCAAAATCAACAACGCCAATTGACAGAAGCCCACAAGTCGTATGAAATCAATGAAAAGAAAATCACAGCAGGCCAGCTGGAACCGACCGCAAACATCCAGCAATCGTATCAAATTGAATCATTGAGCTTGATGGTTGAACAAGCGGAGAATGACTTTAAAACCTCGGCGCAAAATTTATTAGAAACCATTGGACTTGATCCCGAAATGAAGCTCTCGGTGCCCGATGACGTTAGCCTGGAGAACATGAACGTGCCAGATGTCAATGCATCCATTGATCAAGCCTTGGCACACAATGCGCAATATCTAGCCCTACAAACCGGCGTTCGTGCCGATGAGCGCGCGTATACCGTCGCTAAAAATCAACAATTGTGGCAGCTGGATTTAACCACCAATGTACAAACCGGCACCGTAACAGATGTAGACCGGAATAATAATGCCAAAGGCTTGCGTGGAATATACAGCGGCAATAATATCACCGAGTCCGCAAACGTGATGCTCACCATCCCGTTGAACGATATTAGCCGTCGTAGCACGCTGATTACGGCTAAAATTCGTCTGGAAAAAGACCGCTTGAATTTAATCGCGGCCAAACGTGCGCTCATCACCACCATCAAAAACACCATCAGCACAATAGAAAGTTTAGCGAAGCGCTATGCTCTAGCGAAACGACAGGTCGAATTGGCGGCTCAATCGTATGCATTAGAAAAGAAAAAACAACAAGCCGGCATTGCCAGTGCGTTGGATGTGAACAACACACAAAATCAATGGATTCAAGCGCAAATGGGCTTGATTGGTTCAAAAATCGCATACCTCAACCAAGTGTCTGCATTGCAGCGGATATTAGGCACCACCTTGGATGAATGGCATATTAAACTGAGGTACAGCGCTTGAAAAAAATACTCATCACTCTATTTTGCTCAATCGGGCTGTTGGCATGCGGCGGGCCGGCCCATCAAAAAAGCCATCAAAAAACATGTGTCGTTAAACGCGCATCGGTACACAAAACATTATATTTCACAGGCACACTTCAGCCACTGCACGAAAGCACGTTAACCAGTCCGGTGGACGCCGTCGTTGAATCCATGGCTTATCACTACGGCCAGTCGGTTAAAAAAAATGCCGTGGTATTCACATTAAATTCGGCCGAATTGCAACGCCAATACAATGACACGGTCACCGAATACCTCAAATCCAAAGACAGCTACTCCATTGCTAAAGCTAAATTCACCGGCACAGAAGACTTATGGGCGGCGGGACTTATATCAAAAAACAACTATTTAAGTGAAAAATCAAACTTAAATACCGCACAAGTCACGCTGATGCAGGCCACACGAAAATTATCTGAAATGCTCGAAAAAATGGGCGGAAAAGACGATGACAGCCTCTCTAACTTAAGCTTCGAAGAATTTGACAAGGTGCGCCTCGCGCTGACCAGTCAACATAATTTAATTCACCTAGTCGCACCACTAACAGGGGTCTTGCTTTACCCGCCCAAAACAACCGAGAACACCACCAGCCACATGACCGTGGGCTCGGCCATCAAGGCTGGAGAAGTCCTTGCCTTGATTGGTGATCTCAGTGGCGTACGAGTCGACATAGACGTGCCTGAAGTGGATATCACTCAAATTAAAATCGGCATGCCGGCCAGCATTCATGGCGTTGCATTTGGCCAAGAAACGCTTCAGGGTGTGCTGGTCGCGATTAATGCGCAAGCGTCTAGCAGTGGCAACGGCGCACTGCCCTCCTTTACCGCCATCATTGAAGTGAAATCGTTAAGTCTAACGCAGCAATTATTATTAAAAGTAGGGATGAGCGCCTCCGTTGAGTTGCATATCAACAGCACCAACAAACGCCTGATACCCATTGCTGCAGTCCAACAAAAACAAGGCAAAAGCATCGTTAAGCTACGCGATGCAAAAGGGCACTTTCGTGCAAAACCCGTGATAACGGGGCCCGCTGAGGGCGATAGCGTGGTGATTGAATCCGGATTAAAAGCAGGCGAGGTTATTTTATGCCCCTGATTACGCTTGAAAATATTGTAAAAAAATACCAAATGGATGGCGTGGAAAGCACGGTATTAAAAGGCGTGTCACTGACCATCCATGAGGGGGAGATGCTCGCCATTGTAGGCGCGTCAGGCTCTGGAAAATCCACCCTGATGAATATCATTGGTCTATTGGATAAACCCTGCCAAGGGGACTATTATCTTCAAGGCAAGCATGTGGCTCACTTACAAGAAGACGAACAAGCAACCGCACGCAATCAATGCATGGGATTCGTATTTCAACAATTCAATTTACTCCCACGCTTAAACGCCTTTCAAAACATCGCTCTCCCCCTCACCTACCGCAGCAATACCTCGCCCAGTCAAATCAAGCAACACGTGCTCTTCGCGCTGGAGCGCGTGGGGATGGGTGCCTTTGCTCACCATCGCCCGACCCAATTATCAGGCGGCCAGCAACAGCGGATTGCCATCGCGCGCGCACTGGTCGGTGAACCACAGGTCATTTTAGCGGACGAGCCCACCGGCGCATTGGATTCGGTCACCGGAAAAGAGATCATGGCCTTGTTTCATGCATTAAACCGCGAGGGGCGAACCTTCATTATTGTCACGCACGACGAACACGTTGCCGCACAATGTGCACGACGAATCACGCTAGCCGATGGTCAAATTGTCTCGGCATCTCCTCGATGAGGCTATACAGCCACATTCAACAAGCTCGGCTGAATTTAACCGCCTCAAAATTACGCTCCTTTCTCGCGGTATTGGGTATATTGGTGGGAACGGCCGCTGTGGTGGCTCTGATTAACTGCGGTCAATTGGCAACAGAGAAAGCGCTGGCACAGTTCAAAGCCTTGGGCACGGATTTAATTGCAGTCTCCGTGTTTCAACGCGAGACCGCAGGTTTGAGTGGAAAGAATGAGGTCTCCCTCCTGGCTTGGCGCCAGCTGCCGGGCATGATCCCTGACATAGAGCAACTCGCACCGTATAGCACCGCGTATCAACCCATGAGTTTTCAAGGAAAAAGCCTCACGGGCGTTGTGATTGGAGCGGATGAATCATTGGCCGACATCTTACACATCACCATGGCTTCAGGGCGGTTTGTTTCATCGGTGGAATCATTCGAGCACGTCTGTGTGATTGGCGATCGCGTAGCCCAACAATTAAATCAAGTCACGCGCGACCCACCCATTGGCAAACAAATCCGTATGGGTCGGTCTTTATGCACCATCATAGGCGTCATCAACCCGTGGAAAGAAAACGGATTTTTTAATGAAGACGTCAATCTATCCATCATCACGCCCGTTGCAGGCATGGCATTGATTAATAAGGATGCCAAAATCAATAATGCCATCATCTTATTAAAACCCAATAGCCCGATTGATGCCGTGATTGAACAAATCACCCAGCGCATACAATGGATTGCGCCAAAACTCAATTTATTCGTGCGCAGTGCGAAACAAATCATTGCCAGCATGGAAAGCCAAGGGCGCATTTTCACATTGTTGCTGGGCGTGATTGGCAGCATTTCACTGTTGGTGGGTGGCATTGGGATCATGAATGTCATGCTGGTATCGGTCAGCGAGCGTAAAAAAGAAATCGGCATTCGAAAAGCAGTGGGCGCTAAAAACCGCGATATTCAAGTGTTATTTTTGGTGGAATCGGTGATGTTATCCTTATCTGGCGGCTTGCTGGGGGTTATCGTCGGATCCATCCTCACCTGGATCATTGCCTATTTCAGCCATTGGCCGTTTACGCTCTATATTATCCCGGCTCTAGCCGGCTTTGCGGTCTCCGTGACAACCGGTGTTTTTTTTGGGTTCTACCCAGCGCTTCGCGCAGCGCGATTGGAGCCCATTGCGTCGTTACGCAATGAGTAATGCAATGTCACATTGAAAAAAGTGAGTATCATGGGTTTATTTTATAAAATCACCTCGGCAAATGGACGAGACAGTTATTTATTTGGGACGATGCATGTCAATCATCCGGATGTTGTCGCTTTACCCATCGAAGTGAAAGAAGCCTTTGATTGCAGCGATGATTTCGTTCAACAACAGCTCGATACTTGGGCTAAAGCACCCGAGATCGTTCAATTGTATTGTATTGAATGGATGTTTCACCGTCGAAATAAGAATATGGTGAAGCGCATGTTGCCTTATTTAGAGAAAGGCAATGCCTTTTTTGCCGTAGGGGCCGCTCATTTAATGGGGATCGTGAACCTTTTGAAGGAACAGGATTGTTCAATTACATCGATTCCTTTGAGTCAAAGATGCCACCCTATTTCACCGGATACACCCATGTATTATTCGCAATTAGCCTCGGCTTTCTTTCCTAAAAACCCACCCCCAATGCCCGAGGCTAAACGATTGTTGTCAGAGGAGGAGCAAAATGATGGATTTACCATGGTTGATTGGGCAGAGAAGGCGCCCATCAGCAATCCAGATGAAAATGAAGATTTCGTTTTTATTCCTCAATAAATGGAAGTCCCGTCACCATCGCTGGATAAGCCTAAGCTCCCTACGATGGTTACCCGGCGACGGTGCTCAGATAAATCAATTCCTATGTTTTTTTAGCTTATGGCTCTGGGCATCAGCGGCAACGGCCGCTTCCATTGAAACCCATTTTTTAGTACTGGCCGATATTCATCTGAATTCAACGGCCACTCAAGCCATGAATTTTAGACCCTCAAAACAAACCTTAGCCAATGATCTGGATGGCAAAACATTTCAGAAACTGATGGCGGCAGTGAAGCTAAATATTGCACAAGGTAAACTAGCCAAACCTGCCTTTATTCTATTATTAGGGGATATCCAAGGACATTTACGAAAATCAAGAGACATTCATCAAAATGAGTCGGAGGTGTTTCGCGCATTTAAAGACAATTTCCCAGATATCCCGACTTTTTATGTCTATGGAAATAATGATTCACTGAAGGCCAATTATGGTCCTTTTAGGTCATCAAAAGCACTCCATCATGCGCGCAGTCCTTATGACATTGCTCTGCAAACGGGTTGGAACAATGGATTTTTATCGTCCAATGGGCTTTGCACTCAAGGGACAAAGGCGCCTTGTCTCATCCATGAAAATCCAGAGCTAGGATTTTATTCAGCTTTAGCGCAAGAAAAACTAAGACTGGTTGCTTTAAATAGCGTTTTATTTTCAAATCATCGCGGATTTTTTGAGCGAAAAAATGCACAACTTCAATTGCAATGGTTGGATAAGCAATTCCAAGAGGCGAAAAAAAATAAAGAGCGTGTGTTGATTGCGATGCATATTCCTCCCGGTTATAACATTTATGATAAGAGTACCTTTTGGAAAAAGGATGATTTAACGTCATTTTTGGCACTGATTCAGACGCATTCGTCTAATTTATTGGGCATATTAAGCGCGCACACGCATCAGGATGAATTAAAAATCATTCTAAATCAAAACAATGACATCATTTCCGGCGTTTTCTAT
Organism: Legionellaceae bacterium; assembly: GCA_030157565.1. Classification (GTDB taxonomy): domain Bacteria; phylum Pseudomonadota; class Gammaproteobacteria; order Legionellales; family Legionellaceae; genus DDPF01. The sequence continues at coordinate 11,316 of JAOAUO010000172.1, read as the reverse complement.
ACCCCGGCGTTATCGACTGTTTATGGTAACGCACCGGCCATGAAATTATTTCAATTAAAAAAACGTTCAAGAGGCTGGGTATTGGCCAACTATGAGAGTTATCATTTTTCTTTAATCGATTCAGAAGTGAAACTCAACCGCCTGTATGATTACAGAGATTATTATTGTGATAGCCAACAGAACGACATGCTCCAATGTCTAAATCACGTCACGCCCAAAAAAATAAAGGTTTATTTGTCCGCGAAGAACGAAAATGATGCGGGCATCATGGATTACCCTGAACATTTCATCTTAAAAATGGGGGGTGGTTCAAATCGGACCACTCATTCCATATGATTGCTGTACATTTCAGCAAACATAAGCCTGAAATTTTTTCATCCGCGCAGCCCATCCTTGTTCATTTTGATGATATGCTTCGGCTCGACGCTCACTCAGGATCTTTTCGAAACCTGATTTCGTAACGATTAATCAGACCATAAACAATCGACATCACAGGTCCGCTGGTGAGTGAGGACGATGCCCCCCCCCCTCTATTCGATTTCGAGTGGAAAACGCTCCAACTTGTTCGCCCTCCGCTAAAATGATATTATTTGATCAAATTATAAATTACGCAAGCATCCCTTCGCGCTCATCTCATGGATTCTCAATGAAAAACTATTTATGCCTAATCCTTCTCACCGCTTCATTTTCCGGATTCACCGCGTCGGAACACGCCATTTGGATGAAACCTGCGTCTACGCTAAACCCGTATCACTTGAGTATTAGCCCGCAGGGGATGATTCAAAGCAACGGCATAAACGAACCGGTTTATGGACTGGATAAAATCAACCCAGAGGAAGAAAACCATGAACACACGCGTTATAACCTGACGTATAAAGGGATCCCAATCTGGGGCCGCCAAGTGATCGTTCACAAAAAAAACCTGAGAAAACCCTTATTAACCGGGGTTCTGGTCAATGGCATTGAACAAGACATCCCCGACGACCAACACATCATGACACCAGAAGAAGCAACCAAAACCATCCTGGCGGGCGTTTCCACCCCCATCAAAGCGAAAGAAACACAGCACATTATTTTTATCGATGAAAACAAAATGGCACACAACGCCTGGATGCTTCGTTTTTACACGCAAGATAACGAGCAAGGCATACGGAATCCTCATTACATTATCGACGCGACCAATGCATCCATTTTAAAACAATGGGATGAAGCAAAAACGCTCATCAAAGGTGAGGGCCCGGGTGGAAATGCCGTTGCACTACCCTATCGCAACGGCCCTTTTCAATATGGGAAATCCATACAAGGACTGCCCTCGCTGGGAACCTTTCCAATGGAAAAATGGGGCATTTGGTGTTATATGCAGACGCCGGATTATCGGGTTATCAGTCTGATGAACGAATGGTTGTCCGAATCAAGGATCCCATATGTATTTCCAATCTATGATGTAGAAGAAACAACATATGGTTTAAATGCCAATTATAGTACCTGCTGGTCATGGACCACGTTGTTTCATAATGAAAATGACAATGGTTACTCACCGGTCAATGAAGCATACTCACCCAATAATGACGCCATGTATTTCGTCAATGAAACTTTGGACATGTATCGTTCTTTTGGCGTTGAATACCCGATAGGAAAGCACGACTTGCCGATCAGGGTCTATACGCACATTACCGGATTTGATAACGCCTTCGCTTTGCCAACGTCCTACGTTAAAGGCACGAATCAAATCGAGGCACACCAACAAATCGTACTCAGCAACGGCGCATTCTACTTTACAGCACTCACGCAGTCTGTTCTCGCTCACGAATTATCACACAATTTCACCCATCTCTATTCAAACCTGGTTTACGCCGCTCAATCCGGCGCAATCAATGAGTCCTTCTCGGACATGGCCGCCATCACGCTGATGGATAGAGTCCGAAGCAAACACGCTTTTTATTGGGATGGGCAAGACTGGGCCCTTGGACGAGAGGCGACCAAAAGTGGATTGCCGATACGCTACGTTGAACACCCATCCATGGAGGGAAAATCCATCGAGCATGCCAGCCTCTACACAAAAAGCCTGAATGTTCATTACGCCAGTGGCGTATTCAACCGAGCCTTTTATCTGCTGGCACATCAACCCGGATGGTCTGTATCGGATGCGTTCCAAGTCATGGTGGATGCCAACAAAAATTATTGGGTGTCTGACACGACGTTCGACCAGGCGGCTTGTGGCGTGATACAAGCGGCAACGGACCGAAAACTCAATCCCGATGCGGTGGCGGATTCATTTAGGCAGGTGGGCGTCACCTGCTCGTGGTGATGGACTGACGGATCGCCTGGATGAAACGCTCTGACCTGATATCGGGCATGATACCATGCCAGATGAAGAATGCTTCTGCGGCTTGTTCGACCAACATACCGAGCCCATCCATGCCCAGAGCCCCTTGCAATCGAGCCCATACCACAAAGGGCGTCTCGCCGTTTTGTTGATAGTTGAGATCATAACAAACGGTGCGGGGCAAGATGAGTGTGGGGGGTAGCGTCAATGGCTCTCGGTCCAAATGGGCGGAGGTGGTGTTGAGGATTAAATCGAAGGGGCCGTTTAAATCGATTATGCGGCCGTGAGTTAATAATGGATGATTCCCTTCTCCCGCCCGCAGGCGGGAGAAGGGAGAAAACGCTTGGCACAATGCATGGGCTTTCTCGGGCGTGCGGTTCGCGATATGCACTGACTGGGGCCCACGGTCCAATAATGGCGTCAATATGCCCCGGGCGGCCCCCCCCGCACCCAATATCAAAATACGCAGGCCCGCTAAATCAATGAAACGCGTTAAATCACGCAGCAAGCCGATCCCATCCGTATTGTCTGCTTGCAATCGGCCGGCTGGATTGAGCCATAAGGTATTGGCAGCGCCTGCCGTGAGACAACGCGCTGTTTTGTCTTGACTGAGCGTAAAGGCACGTTGTTTAAACGGTTGCGTAATATTAAGCCCTTTCCCGCCCCGCTGAAAAAACCGCTCAACCTGCGCTTCAAAATGGGGCACGTCAACCTGTATTTTTTCATACCTCAGCACACAGCCCGTTTGCTGGGCAAACAATCGATGGATTGTAGGCGATAAACTGTGTGCGATGGGGTGCCCCATGACCGCATAACGAGCGGGCATTAATCCACTCGGCTTTTTTCAACCACTTCACGCAGATCGCGAGATAACGCAGCGGCGGCCAAACGAGCCAGCTGTTCCTTGATGCTCGTTTGGCGAACGGTATCCAATCGCGGCCAGCGGGTGAACGGTGTGGCCAGACGCGCTGCAATTTGGGGATTGATTGGATCCAATTGAAGCAGCATCTCGGTTAAAAAAGCATAGCCACGGCCATCAGCGGCATGAAAGTGACGCGGATTCGCTTGGCAAAACGCGCCAATCAATGCCCGCACTTTATTGGGGTTTTTCAGATTGAACGCAGGATGCGATAACAAGGTTCGTACGTGAGCCAACGTATCCGGCACATCCGCACTCGCTTGCAACGCAAACCATTTATCCAAGACCAATTCATCCGCCTGCCATTGCTGATAAAAGTCTTTTATAGCCACCTCACGCGCATCGGAATTTCCGCTATTCACCAACAAAGCCAGGCCCACGATTTGATCGGTCATGGTGCGAGCATCGGATAATTGCGCTTCACAATAAGGGAGCGCCCGGGCTTCATCCGCCTTCATCATCAAGCCCAAACACACATTGCGTAATTTACGCCGTCCGTAGGCTTGACTTTCCATCGCGTGATCTTCTTGTTGCCATAAGGCCTGGTATTTTGCTTCTGCGGATGCGAATAACGCCCGCCCTAGTGTTGCACGAAAGAAATCACGCGCGGCTTCAACACGCTCCACATCAACGGCGGTCAAAGTAGACGAAACGTCTTCAAAACCGGGTGGCGTGAGTAATTCCGCGCGCAAGGCCAGGTCCAATCGCTCATCATCCAGGATATCCCGATAGGCATCCAATAGCGACGCCGGCAGACACCAATCAGCGCGCGGCGCGTGGTAACAATCCGTGATACACGCCAACGCTAAACGTTGAGCCGCATCCCATTTGGCAAAACCATTGGTTTCAAACCGCAATAAAGCCAGGCAGTCCTCTTGATTTACCGTGGCCGATAATGAAATGGGCGCTGAAAAATCACGCAACAAAGACACGATGGGTTCGGCATTCAAGCCATCCACATGAACGGTTTGCAGGCTTTCACGCAATTCCAACACGCGTGTTTTAAGCGGGAGCTCAGCACCTGTTGCCGCATCAAACAACGCGATTCGAATCGGAATATGAAACGGTTGTTTGACATCACCATCCGGTGTGGCTGGGCAAGATTGCGAGAGCGTCAGGCTCAACTGCCCATCACGATACTCCGATGCAACCTGTACAACCGGCGTGCCCGCCTGGCTATACCAGCGTTTAAATTGGGTGAAATCGACCGCATTGGCATCTTCCATGGCCGCGACAAAATCATCGATGGTCACCGCTTGACCGTCATGGCGTTCAAAATACAAATCCATCCCACGCCGAAAACCGGCCTCACCCAACAGGGTTTGCTGCATGCGGATCACTTCCGCCCCTTTATTATACACCGTTGCCGTATAGAAATTATTGATTTCCTGATAGGACTCCGGCCGCACCGGATGAGACAGGCGACCTGCATCTTCTGGAAATTGAATATTACGCAATGTTTTTACATCTAAAATACGGTTCACGTCGCGCGAATGCATGTCGCGTGAAAACTCTTGATCACGAAAAACGGTTAATCCTTCTTTCAAGCTCAATTGAAACCAATCACGACACGTCACGCGATTGCCCGTCCAATTGTGAAAATATTCGTGCGCCACCACACTTTCAATGCCGGCATAATCTTGATCAGTAGCCGTATCAGAGCGCGCTAAAATGTATTTGGAATTGAAAATATTCAAGCCTTTGTTTTCCATGGCTCCCATATTAAAGTCGCTGACGGCCACTATCATAAAAATAGTTAAGTCATATTCACGGCCATATTGCTCTTCATCCCAACGCATGGCTTTTTTCAATGAGGCCATCGCATGCCCGCATTTGTCCTCATTGCCGGGCTCAACATAAATACGCAATTCAACCGATTTGCCAGAACAGGTAGTAAAATAATCCGTCACACAAGCCAATCGGCCCGCCACGAGTGCGAATAAATAAGAGGGTTTTTTAAAGGGGTCTTGCCAAATCACCCAATGCCGTCCGTCATTGGTCTGACCTGAATCGATTAAGTTGCCATTGGATAATAAAACAGGGTACTGCGATTGATCCGCACAGATGCGCGTCGTGTACATGGCCAACACGTCCGATCGGTCAGGAAAATACGTCATGCGACGAAACCCTTCTGCTTCACATTGCGTGCAAAACAGATGGTTCGAACGGTAAAGACCTGACAATTTCGTGTTGTCTTGCGGACGAATGCGCGTCACGATAGTCAACGTAAAGTCATCCGGACAGGCCGTCACAATCAAATCATCCCCTTGCAATCGATAAGCGGATTCCGCCAAAGGGATCTCATTGAGCGCAATGCTCATCAACTCCAATCCATCACCGTTCAAATGCAAGTCGCCGGGATGCTGTCGCACAACGTGCATGCGATTTTTAACCACAGCATGATCGTCATGCAGATCAAAGTCCAAATCCACGGTGCGGATTGCAAAGGAAGGGGGCTGATAATTTTTTAAATAAATCGTGGTATCTGACACAGTCGTGCCTCCTGTTTTATTGGAGTTTGGAGGACATGACATACAAAAACACGCAGGCCATGTCGTCCAAATATAATAAGCTTATCAACTCCAATGTTCTACCGTTGTATTAAAAAAGACGTCAGTCCTATTCAACGTCTTTCATTTCGTTCTATACTGACATAAAAGGGACTTGTCGCGCGTTAGCCGCTATTTGAAAAAAAAAGCAACCATTCCCCATCTATTTCCCAGAGGGAAAAAGGTAGGGAATGGCAATAAAAAGGGGATGTCATGAGCACAGAAGACTTTTTAACCGGTTACACTCGCCGATTTGTAGACAATCAAGAAGAAGAGATGAGCTTGAATGACTACTTGGATCTCTGTCGCACGGATCCCATCGCTTACGCAAATCCCGCGCAACGCTTGCTGATGGCCATCGGTGAACCGGAAGCGGTCGATACCCGTCATGATCCCATCTTGTCGCGCATTTTTTCAAATAAAATCATTCACCGTTATGCGGTCTTTAAAGAATTTTATGGCATGGAAGAACCCATTGAGCAAATCGTTGGCTTTTTAAAACACGCAGCCCAAGGCTTAGAAGAAACCAAACAAGTGCTCTATTTATTAGGTCCCGTTGGCGGCGGAAAATCCTCTCTCGCTGAAAAGCTCAAAGATTTAATGCAACAAGTGCCCATCTATGCCATCAAAGGCTCACCGGTGCATGACTCACCCCTGTCACTCTTTGACCCGCAAGAAGATGCCGGAATTCTACAAGAACGATATGGGATTCCAAGGCGTTATTTGCGATACATCATGTCGCCGTGGGCCGTGAAACGGTTACAAGAATTCAATGGGGACGTGAATCAATTTCGTGTGATCAAAATCAAACCGTCTCGCATGAAGCAAATTGCCATTGCCAAAACCGAGCCCGGCGATGACAACAACCAAGACATTTCATCTCTAGTCGGAAAAGTAGACATTCGAAAGCTGGAATATTTTTCACAAGATGATCCCGATGCGTATAGTTATTCCGGTGGACTGTGCCGCGCGAATCGTGGGATTCTTGAATTTGTAGAAATGTTCAAAGCACCCATCAAAGTGCTGCATCCCTTGCTGACCGCGACCCAAGAAGGCAATTACAATGCCACGGAAGGGCTCTCATCCATTCCGTTTGAAGGCATTATTCTCGCCCACTCCAATGAGTCCGAATGGCAAACGTTTCGAAATAACAAAAACAACGAAGCCTTTATTGACCGCATTAACATTGTCAAAGTGCCCTATTGTTTACGCGTGTCTGAAGAATTAAAAATTTATCGGAAATTAATTGAGCACAGCTCGCTCATGGACGCGCACTGCGCACCCGGCACGCTCGACATGCTGGCTCAATTCTCTGTATTAACACGCCTCAAAGAACCACAAAATTCCAGCATGTATTCTAAATTGCGGGTCTACAACGGAGAAAGCTTAAAAGACACCGATCCGAAAGCCAAGTCTTATCAAGAATACCGTGATTTTGCCGGTGTGGATGAAGGCATGAATGGGATTTCCACCCGATTTGCTTTTAAAATTCTTTCAAAAGTCTTTAATTTTGACCAAACAGAGATTGCAGCCAATCCAGTGCACCTTCTGTATGTATTGGAACGGCAAATCGAGCAAGAGCAATTGCCGCAAGAGACACACGAAAAATACTTGGCATTTATCAAAGAATTTTTATCACCTAAATATGTGGAATTCATCGGAAAAGAAATTCAAACGGCCTATTTGGAATCGTATTCTGAATACGGTCAAAATATTTTTGACCGCTACATCACGTATGCGGATTTTTGGATTCAAGATCAAGATTATCGCGATCCCGATACCGGCGAGATATTTGATAGAGGGTCGCTCAATGCCGATTTAGAAAAAATTGAAAAACCTGCGGGCATCTCGAACCCGAAAGATTTTCGTAACGAAGTGGTGAACTTCGTCTTGCGTGCGCGCGCGAATAATCAGGGCAATAATCCCAAATGGAACAGCTATGAAAAATTAAAAACCGTCATTGAGAAAAAAATGTTCAGCAACACCGAAGATTTATTGCCGGTTATCTCGTTCAATGCCAAAGCATCGGAAGATGATAAGAAAAAACATGCGGATTTTATTGCCCGCATGGTAGACAAAGGATACACCCCCAAACAAGTTCGATTGCTCTGTGAATGGTATTTACGGGTGCGTAAGTCACAGTAACGCGGGGACTCACATGACTCAATTGATTGATAGACGACAAAATGCCGCCAAAAAAAGCACGGTCAATCGCCAGCGCTTTTTAAGGCGATATAAAAATCAAATCAAGCGTGCGGTCTCGGATGCCATCGGCAAGCGTAGCATCACAGACATTGAAAAAGGGGAGCACATCACCATTCCTGCCAAAGAACTCTCTGAACCCCAATTTCATCGAGGGAAAGGCGGCCGGGTTGAACGGGTGTTGCCCGGCAATGATGAATTTAAGGCAGGCGATCGCATCAAACGCGCTCCGAATGAAGGCGGCCAAGGCTCCGGTGAGTCTGCTAGCGACCATGGAGAGGGGGATGATGCGTTTGCATTCGAGCTCTCACGGGATGAATTTCTGGAATTGTATTTTGACGATTTGGAATTGCCCGACTTGATCAAGAAAGAATTGGCACGCATCACCACATTTAAAACCGTACGCGGCGGCATCACCACGAGCGGGATCCCCACCAATATTAATATTTTGCGTTCCATGCGCCAGGCCACGGGGCGGCGCATGGCTTTGGCCGCTCCTTTAAAACGGCAATTGCGTGCCGTTGAGGAGGAGCGGGATCGCTTATTGGGCGTGCCCTGTCTGAATGCGGCCTCAGATGGGTCTGTCATCCCCGCGAAGGCGGGGATCCATCCCGAAGGCGCCCCGGGAGCCACGGCAGGAATGGATCCCCACCTTCGCGGGGACGACATGATGACCCAAACCATGCCCGAAGCCTCAAATGCCACCGAAGTCGCCCGCTTAGACCAAGCGATCGCGCGCTTAAAACAAAAAATCAAAACGGTACCGTTTATCGACACGATTGATCTGCGTTATAACAATCGCATTCAAATTCCTGCGCCTTCAACGCAAGCGGTGATGTTTTGCATCATGGACGTCTCCGGCTCCATGGATGAACCTAAAAAAGACATTGCCAAACGATTTTTTATTTTGCTCTATTTATTTCTCACTAAAAACTACAAAAAAATTGAATTGGTGTTCATTCGGCATCACACATCCGCGAAAGAAGTGAGTGAAGAGGACTTTTTTTACTCCCGTGAAACAGGCGGCACGGTGGTGTCCAGCGCGTTAGAACGATTGCACCAGGCCATTGAAACACGGTTCAACCCCAGTGCTTGGAATATTTATGTGGCTCAAGCCTCGGATGGGGATAACTGGAATGCCGATTCACCCTATTGCTTGGAATTATTGCGCGATAAAATCTTGCCATTATTGCAATATTACGCCTACATCGAAATCATGCCACGCCATCATCAAAGCCTTTGGGAAGTGTACCAAGGATTACGGGCAACACACCCGAATTTTGCCATGGAAAACATTGATAAAGTCGCCGATATTTATCCGGTCTTTCGTGCGTTATTCAAAAGGAAAATCGCATGAAAAAAAAACCGCTATCCACCGGATCTGAGTGGACCTTTGAATTGATTCAAGCCTACGACCGTGAAATTGCACGCTTGGCGCGTGACTTCCAATTGGACACGTACCCCAACCAAATTGAGGTCATCAGTGCTGAACAAATGATGGATTCTTACGCCTCGGTCGGCATGCCGATTGGGTACAACCACTGGTCGTTTGGAAAACACTTTGTGAGCGTTGAACAAAGTTACGAGCGCGGGCAAATGGGGTTGGCGTATGAGCTGGTGATCAATTCCAACCCCTGCATTTCCTATCTCATGGAAGAAAACACCATGGCCATGCAAGCCTTGGTGATTGCACACGCCTGCTACGGCCACAACTCCTTTTTTAAAAACAATTACCTGTTTAAGATGTGGACCTCCGCCGATGCCATTATCGACTACTTGGTGTTTGCTAAACATTACATCAGTGAATGCGAGGAGCGCCATGGCATTGATGCGGTAGAAAACATCCTGGATGCATGCCATGCGCTCATGAATTACGGCGTAGACCGGTATAAGCACCCCGCCGCGCTCTCCATTCAAGAAGAAAAAATTCGCCAACAAAATCGCGCCGTTCAAATGCAATCCGAGGTGAATGAATTATGGCGAACCATTCCTCAAGGACCGTCACTTAAAAACGACACCGAAAAAAAGGGCTTTCCAGACGAGCCGCAGGAAAACATTCTTTATTTTATTGAGAAGCACGCGCCTAAACTCTTGCCTTGGCAGCGTGAAATTGTGCGGATTGTTAGAAAAATAGCGCAATATTTTTACCCACAAGGGCAAACCAAAGTCATGAACGAAGGCTGGGCTTGCTTTTGGCATTACACACTCCTGCACGGCCTTTATGACGAAGGCTTGGTGACCGATGCATTCATGCTAGAAATACTGCAAACACACACCAACGTCATCATGCAGCCCGCCTACAACAGCCCGCATTACAACGGGATAAATCCTTACACGCTCGGGTACCACATGATGCAAGACATCAAACGCATTTGCGAACACCCCACGGAAGAAGACGAGCATTGGTTCCCCCATTTAGCCCACACCGATTGGCGCGCCAGCCTGAATCATGCCATGCGAAACTACAAGGACGAGAGCTTCATTGCACAATACCTCTCCCCAAAACTCATTCGCGACATGAAGTTATTTCACTTGATTGATGACGATCAACATCCAGAGCTCATGATTCATGCCATTCATGATGAAGCGGGCTATCAATCGGTTCGTGACGCACTATCCAAGCAATACAATCTAGGCCAATTGGAGCTGGATATTCAAGTGGTTTCAGTGGATATTGAAGGCTCACGCGCGCTCACTTTGCAGTACACACAACAAGACCGGGTCCCGCTGGGCCGCACCACGAAGGAAGTCCTCCGGCATTTACACACCCTGTGGGGGTTCCCGGTGATATTAAAAGCCATCGATGGCCACGGACAAATAACCGCTGAATACCATTGCCCTTGAGCGTTTGGAATTCGGATAAATCAGGAGAAAAATCCATGTCAGATAAATTCACACAATTAACCACCGATCTCAGCACACAATTGGCTAAATTTAGAAAAGAAATGCCAGAGGCCATGGCGGGCTTTTCAGCGTTGGCACAAGCGGCCAGCAAACAAGGCGTACTCGACAAGAAAACCAAGGAACTCATCGCCATTGCGCTGGCCGTTGCCAATCATTGTCCAGGATGCATTGGGTTTCACTCACAAGCACTGGTGAAATTACAAACCAGTCGTGAAGAGCTATTAGAAACCTTAAGCATGGCCATTTACATGGGCGGAGGGCCTTCTTTAATGTATGCCGCAGAGGCATTGGAAGCGTTTGAGGAGTTTAGCAACAGCTAGAATCACCCAGCATGCCCCATGTTTGGAGTTTGGACAAAACAACATGCAAAAACACGCATGTCATTTCGTCCAAATATAATCAGCGCCTGAATCTTT
>JAOAUO010000171.1 GCA_030157565.1 Legionellaceae bacterium | reverse complement strand
TACGACTGCACGTTGTTCATTCAGTAGCACATTAAAGGTGCGGCAAGCCGCACCAATGGACATGATTTCAATTCCTATGCGTTGATTCGCCAAATATTCAATGAGTAGCATCGGCAGTGGTATGACGCCTTTTGCGTGGCCTAACAAGATGACCTCAGGTTTTTCTAGCAGCAGAGGATTTAAAGAGGCTTTGCTTAATTCAAATATGGAGTGAATAGCCCATGGAGAAATGATTCTCTGCCGACTGATGATCACACTGTCCGAATAGGATTGATTATTCAGCGTGATTTCTGTGTCACTGTATGACTGAATACTATATGGCGCGGGGGGTTCTCGATCAATTTGCATGGTGTTTTTTAGCTCATTAATTTATACTGCCCCTATTCTATTGGAGTTTGGACAAAAAAGCATGAAAAGGGCCTCATGCGGGTCTTTTTCATCATCACAGAGGCGAATGCCATGAGTCAATTCCCACGTATAGCACGTTTACCACCCTATGTTTTTAATACCTTAACCCAACTAAAATCCGAAGCGCGTGCGCGCGGAGAAGACATCATTGATTTTGGAATGGGCAATCCTGACCAGCCCACACCCGCACATATTGTCGATAAATTAATTGAAAGCGTGCAACGCCCGGATACGCATCGCTATTCCATGTCAAAAGGGATCTTGCGTTTGCGAAAAGCCATGGCTGCATGGTATTTGCGTCATTATCAAGTGACATTAGATCCTGAAAAGCAGATTGTCACGACCATTGGATCAAAAGAAGGTTTAGCCCACTTGGCATTGGCTATTTCAGGGCCAGGAGACACGGTGTTGGTGCCTGATCCGGCTTATCCTATTCATGTGTATGGTTTTGTGATTGCAGGCGCCAATGTGAAACAGGTGCCATTGATTGATGAAACACAATTTTTGCAAGCCGTGGAAGAAGCCATCGCTGAATCGTGGCCCAAGCCGAAAGCATTGGTGATTAGTTTTCCAGCAAACCCCAGCACGCATTGTGTGGAATATGATTTTTTCGAGAAAATAGTGGCGTTGGCTAAAAAACATGGCATCTGGGTCATCCATGATTTAGCGTATGCAGACATTGCATTTGACGGGTATAAAGCCCCATCCATTTTGCAAGTGCCAGGTGCCATTGATATTGCCATTGAAACGTATTCATTGTCTAAGTCTTATAATATGCCGGGTTGGCGCGTTGGTTTTGCTTGCGGGAATGACGAGTTGGTTTCAGCGTTGACACGCATCAAATCGTATTTGGACTATGGCACCTTTACGCCCATCCAAATTGCGGCCATTGCAGCCCTGGAAGGCCCGGATGATTGTGTGCATGACATTCGTGATTTATACGAGAAACGGCGCAATGTATTGTGCGATGGATTAAACGATATCGGCTGGACTGTTGAGCGGCCCAAGGCAACCATGTTTCTTTGGGCGCCTATCCCGTCGTTTTACAGTCACATGGGCTCGATGGAATTTAGCAAACACTTATTAAATGAAGCACACGTTGCGGTCTCTCCGGGCATTGGTTTTGGACCTCAAGGCGATGGATTCGTGCGATTTGGATTCATCGAAAACACACAACGCATTCGTCAAGCGTTAAGAAATTTAAAAGGGTTGTTTAAGCGAGACGGCTATTTGAAGGCTGAATAAAATGGATGCCATCGCGCCAGAAGGCGGTCTACCTATCCCCACACCGAGCAATGACTACCATCATGTGTTGACGAGCTTGGGGTATCCTGCTGATGCGCCGCCCGTAGCTGACTGGTTGCGTCGTTATCATGGATTGGATGGTACATGGTATGTCGTATCGCCCATTCATTGGCAAGCCACCCACAATGATGCCATGATCGTGGCCTGTGATCAGGCATTGGATTGGTCTGATGAGGAATCTCGCGCTTTTTTTGCTATTTGGGCTGAATGCCTTCAGTCAGAAGCCATTCAATTGCATTATCACGACGCCTATACTTGGCTGATTCAACCCAGTGAGCCGAAGCCTATTCATGCGCTGGCCGTGCATGCGTTATTGCAACAACCCATGATGGCACACTTGAAAGCATTGGATGCAACCTTGTTTTGGCAGCGCTTGCTGACTGAAAATCAAATGTTGTTTAGTGCACATGCATTGAACCATGCACGCAAAGACCGTTATCCTGTGAATGGGGTATGGATTTGGGGTGCGGGCCATCTATCAACACCGGTATCCCGTCCCATTGTGTGCGGGGATGAAGCATCCTGCGCACTGGCGAGCGTGTTGTCAACGCAAATTCAGCGCTACGCGCCTCAACAGGCTTATTCTAAACAGGCCATCTTCTTATCCGTCAAAGAGGAGCCATTGAACAGCAAAAGGGCGCAAAACCACTGGTTGGTACGTCTTTGGAGATCATTGATTGAAAATTAAACAACGAGTCACACCCGAAAATCCCGCCCATTTACCTGGGATTTCACCCTTGCTGCAACGCATTTATTCGGCACGTGGCGTACAGGATGAGGCGCAACTGGACAAACGATTGCAAGCACTGTTGCCTTTTCACTCATTAACGGATATCGATAAAGCGTGCGCAAGGTTAGAGAAGGCCTTGCGATCACAGCAACGTATTTTGATTGTGGGTGACTTTGATGCCGACGGTGCCACCTCTAGCGCATTGGCCGTGGCCGCTCTTCGTGCAATGGGCGCACTACATGTTGAATTTTTAGTCCCAAATCGATTTGAATTTGGCTATGGATTAACGCCCGGCATCATCAATATGGCCAAACAATGGCATCCAGATTTGATCATTACGGTGGACAATGGGATCGCTAGCATTGAAGGCGTTGAGGCGGCCAATAGGGCGGGTATTGATGTGTTGGTTACAGACCATCATTTACCGGGCGACACTTTGCCACAAGCGTGTGCCATTGTGAATCCCAATCAAGTAGGGTGCCTTTTTCCCAGTAAAGCAATAGCCGGCGTGGGCGTTATTTTTTATGTCATGCTCGGTTTGCGTCGGCATTTAATGTCGACGGATTGGTTTGAATCACAGGACCGTGTTGCACCGAATATGGCACAATTTCTTGATTTGGTTGCATTGGGCACCGTGGCTGATGTCGTGCCATTGGATCAAAACAACCGCATCCTGGTGCACCAGGGACTGGAGCGAATCCGTCAGGGTTCGTGCCGGCCAGGCATTCAAGCGTTAATTAAAATAGCTGGACGTCAAATTGAAAAACTACGTGAAAGCGACTTAGGCTTTGCCATTGCTCCTCGATTAAATGCCGCCGGTCGACTAGATGACATGTCTCTGGGCATTGACTGCTTGTTAAGCGATAACGTGGACGTGGCTACCGAATTGGCAGGGCAATTGGATGCGCTCAACATTGAGCGGCGTCAAATTGAATCCGAGATGAGCGAACAAGCCATGCTCGCTTTAAACAAATTCACCATTCACACAACAGAACCATCCATGCCGATTGCGCTGTGTTTATTTGATAAAACGTGGCATCAAGGCGTAATTGGTATACTCGCAGGCCGCTTAAAAGAACGATATCATCGTCCGGTGATTGCATTTGCTAAAGCCGCCGATGAAACTGAGATAAAAGGGTCAGCACGATCCATTCCTGGATTGAACATTCGAGACGTACTGGCAGCCATTGACACAGATCACCCAGGACTCATCAAAAAATTTGGAGGGCACGCCATGGCCGCGGGCTTGACCTTGCATCCAGATGCATTTGCTCCATTTCAAAGCGCGTTGGTCACCGAGATTAGTAAACATCTGGATGAATCCCAATGCAAAGGCATGCTGCTGAGTGATGGTTCCTTGCCGCCAGAAGCATTGAGCTTAGAGGTCGCTTTTGAGTTGCAACAGGCCGGTCCTTGGGGGCAACAATTCCCTGAGCCTCAATTTGATGATGTTTTTGAAATACTCGAGCAGCGCATTGTCGGGAAAAACCATTTGAAATTAACGTTGATGCGCGCACTCGGTGGCGCGCCGCTGGATGCCATAGCCTTTAACATTGATTTAAATGCGTGGCCGAATCATCGGGCTCGTTATTTGCATGCAGCGTATAAGTTGGATATCAATGAATACAACGGCCGAACGCGCTTGCAATTATTGGTTTCTGCAATGCAGGACGTGCCGAAATAGTTTTCGATGATATACAACGTTAATAACACGAATGATGTGCTTATTATATTTGGACAAACCCGCATGAGGCTTTATTTATGCGGGTTTGTCCAAAGCCCATTATAGGACGTTAACCCCTCTTATCTACGGTTTAACACTAAGTCTGATTATTACAATAATCAGACTTAGTGGGTTAAGAAGTCCTACCTAGACCTACCTTTTAGCGTTTGAATGAAATGTCATGCGTTTGTTGCATGCCATTTCATTCCATTCTAAATGCAATGATCAGATCGCCTATAGTGGGCACAAATACCAGTTTAAGTAACGCCATCACAATCACCAAGCAGCATGTGCAATAGAAAAAATTCAAATAATGCGCGACCCACGCGCGTGCACGAAATCCAGGTTGTGTTTCAAACCCTGATTTTTGATTGCCCCTGTTTTTCCAGCGTTGCTGGGGCAAACGAAATAAAATATAAATTTTAATGATCATGCTCATGAATTGATTGATATAAACCAGGATAGGAAAACTCATGTCGATTCGGCGTGCATGAATAAATAACATGCATGATAGGCAAAGCCTGGAAAATGCAATCCATATCAGTGCCGCCAATAAAAAAGCTGCATTTTTGGTGAGAGCCAACACTATAATGATCATGTGACCTAAAAACATCGTCCAAATGGCGCACCGCTGGTCGATTAGACACCACCAAGTGAAGTAACCCACTGTTCGAGGCCCTAGCGCAATCGCGCGCGCACCATTGCGCAAAGTATTCCCACTCCAACGGCGTAAGTTTTCTTTCATTCGGTCCAGCGCACTCCCCTGAATATATTCAATGGTTACTGTTGTTGCGTCCGGAATATAAAACATATCGGCTCGTTGTTTGAGTAGGTAATACCAAGTGCTTTTATCATCGCCTGAAAGAAATCGATAATCACCCCATAACCAATGTGTTAAATGGTCATCTTCTATTATATGAATAAACGCAGGCTCGCGAAGGTGTTTTCCACGAAAGATGGACATGCGCCCTGTCAACGTCAAAATCTTGTTTGATAATGAATACGATTGCATGGTGTAATCACGTTGAGCAAATCGCATGTCCAACCATTTCTTAACCCATACAGGTCCATTGATAACGGGTGCGGCCTACAAGGGATGTTAAATTGAAAGAGGGAACCCCCACTGGTTCAC
>JAOAUO010000170.1 GCA_030157565.1 Legionellaceae bacterium | reverse complement strand
AGGTTGCTGGGCTTTCGCCGAATGGCAGCGAGACTCAAGCCTGCCGGAATCAGATCTCTAGTCTATGGGGTAGACGAGGCTAAAGTTGGTATTGAGAGTTTGAGCGTGTCTGGAGCTAGATAATGCTGAGCATGAGGGCTTTTTTGGCCGCTTCCTTACGATCGCTGACCGCCAGCGCCTGGTAAATCCGCATCGTTTCATGGCGGATCGTGGAGACTGAAAAGCCCATTTCAGTGGCTAGCTCGTGGTTGGTCTTGCCCTCGACCATGCCGCGAAGAATCGATAACTGGCGGGCCGAAAGCTGGCCAGCGCCTGATTCCCGTGAGTCGTTCAAAATGACCGTTCCAGGAGCCAAAGAGTTTGCCCCACGGTTCTGGAATGAAAGGTATAGAGCAATCGGAACGCACATATCCTCGACAGCCTCTGCGGTGCGTGCCTTTTCTGAATCTGCGACTGGGTTCTTGAATTCAACAATTAAGTAGCCCTGAATGACGCCGCGATCGCGCAAGCATGAAACATACATTCCGTTGTTCGGTGTGTACTCACCTTGCGTGCCGCTGTTAATCAAAATTGTGTCTGGTGAATCTACTGAACGCCATTCGCGACTTGGAATTACCCGATCACGGTATTGATCTGCATCCTCATAACCAAACTGACCTAAAACAACAATGGAGTCATCCCTATTCAGGCGTCCAAAACGAATGCCTCGCACAGAGAATTCGCTGAGGTACTCCGTGGCTAATGCACGTGCAATATCTTCTGATGTTGGATGAAAACTTAACCATTCAATAAATCTTCTTATCTCACTCATGGTTAATCACCAACTGTTCAATGAACAGTTCAAAACTTTGACGCACGTAGACACAACCCTTCTGTCCAAAGGTTGCCGACCGATCCCGCAGCTGTTCGGAGCGCGCAATCATTTTTCAATGATCCGCCGGTAAGCGCCCCCCCCCCTGATCTTCAGGCGTTAAGGGCACGATTTTTCGCCAGCTGAACTTCTTAGGACAGGAGATTAAGGGTATAGGGTGATGAAAAGGAAGGTTTAGCCGCTACCTGACCAGTCGCCTTTTGGATGGTCAGGGTTACCGTTTTTGGGCTACCGATTCCCGTTCAACGATCTGGGGCTGAAAGATCACATGTTGGTGGATGTGCCCAGGTTTTGCCTCGATCTCGGCGATCATCTGGCTGCCCATAGTAAAGCCCAGCTGATACGGGGTCTGAGAGACCGTTGTTAGGGGCACCAAGGCTGATTCGGCGTAAGCGACGTTGTCATACCCCAGGATTGAAACATCATCTGGGACTCTGAGCCCGCTCTTATAAAAAAAGTTCATCAGACCAAGCGCTGTTGCATCATTGGCGCAAAAGATTGCATCAGGTAAAGGGCCGGCGGCGATGATTTGAGGTGCGATGTGCTCACCGCTCAGAAAATCAAGAGAAGGACTAGTAGTAGTTGTGATCTCAACACCGAACTCACGCGCCGCCTGTGTCACACCAACAAAACGTTGATTGGATTGGTGATGATCAGATGGTCCCGATACCCATAAAATCTTTTTGTGGCCGCGAGATGCCAAGTATTCGATCCCGATAAAGCCCCCACGGACTTGGTCAATGGATACTGAACATTGTTCGATGTGATCATCAGTTTGCGAAATGAATCCAACCCTGACATTTTCTTCGATGAACTTTTCAAAGACTTGGTTCCGTGCACCGACCGGGGTCATGATGATGCCTTTAAATCCTGCATCCACCATTGAATTCAAAAGCTGCATTTCAATCGCTGAATCTTCACGACTGTAACCAATTAAGACTCGTAAGCCACTTTTTGAAACACTATCTTCAATTCCTTGTGCCAGCTCTTCATAAAATGGATTGTTGCTGATCGGAAGGATCAAACCAATAATTGGTTGTTCCTTGATGGAAGATCGATTGTTTGAGTTTGGGATAAATCCCAACATATCGATTGCTTTGCGGACCCTTTGGCGCATCTCCTCTGAGACTTGTTGTGGTCGATTGAGCACATTTGAAACTGTGCCAACAGAAACATTTGCTTGTTTGGCTACATCTCGAAGGCTTGGCTTGTGGTGCACATCTATAGCATAACTCCTAATACAGGAAAGATTAATAGTTTCGAGTTCTCAAAACCCCATTTAATTTTGCTTCGATTGCTTCAGGGCGGTGATTCTGATGAACAAACTCTCGCCCATTTTCTGTTAAATAACTCTTTAACTTTTCGTTAGCACCTAATTCTTCTATGGCAATTATAAATTCCGCGGGAGATTCGGCCTGATAGTAATGAATTCCTGGTTCAAGATGCAATCCTTCTACAGCAAATTTGGTAGCAATTACTGCGGTCCCGTAATGCAAAGCCTCCAATACCTTTAGCCGTGTACCCGCACCAAATCGAATTGGTGCAATCAAAAATTCTGAGGAAAGAAACTCCTCACTCATGAATTCGGGATTTCTCTTTACTTCGATATTCCTATTTTTAAATTGTAATTTAATAGTACCTGATCCAGCAATAACGAACTCATAATCTAGAAGTCTTGGCGCTAATGTCTTCGCTATTTCCTTGAATGCCTCTCTATTCGGTGGATAGTCAAAATTGCCTGGGAATAGAATTCGTTTCTTGGAACGGGGATGAGAATGCGAAACGTTCGATGAGTGCACGACGTTATTTATTACAACAATATGTTCAGGGCTCTTATGTTCAAGGCACTCTTTTTTTTCAATTTCGCTTGATACAAGTACATAATCCGCATCTTTGATAGATTGCTTCTCAAAATCAATGTTTCGCTTGTGATAATTGCTAATAAATTTAATTTGTGGGCCAATTAATGACGCGTTTGCAAATGATTCGCTAAGTCGCTTCGAGGATTCATCTAAGTCCAAAATGCTATTACATTGCAAATGATATCTTGTGTCTATATAAAACCGCCACATCATGGTTCTACTAATAATCACGTTCTCAGGACTTATTTCAATAAGTTGATTTCTAATGAAATTAGTTTGATTTTCGTGAACAAAAATGCCGAAGGGATCCTCCGGATTTTCTAATCCCCATTTCAGAATGACATGATTTTGAGGCGTTTCATGTTTAGGTGCGATTTTAATTCCACTGACATAATCAGGCTTTACATCTTCAGCACCTTCCAAGCAGATTAAAACCACTTGGTTAGTTTTCGACAAAGCTTTACATATTCCGTCTACTCTTAAATCCAAACCTCCTCGGATCGGATATGGCGATTTCCAACATAAGATGACAACCGTGTCCTGCATGTTGGAGAGTCCTTTCTGAGTTATTTTAATTGTGTGAATATCGAAATCGGAATCAAGAAATGAAAATACTGCATATCCTCACAGGTTTTTATCCGATACGCGGCGGTGTCGAAACATTAATTGAATCTCTATCAGATGAATTAGAAAAAAGCGATGGAATTAGTTCTGTGTTTATTGCACCACGGTACTGGAAGTCAAGGCCCAATGATTTCCAGTACAAATCTAGAAGAGTCTACTCAATTGACATGATTCACTACGGGAGACGATCCATTACCGCTCAGCTCAAAGGTGCAAAGGTTGCCATGAAGTCATTCAATGACCTTCGAGGAATAATTGAAAATGAGAAACCAGATTTAGTTCATGTACACGGCGTTTTTGAGTTATTTGCTGCCGCCACGAAGATCGCTAATGATTTGCGAATTCCAATAATTCATCATATTCATGGTGAACTTCCAAGAAACTTCGATGTACGGAAACAAGCGATTCTTCGCGCAAGCACTTCAATTATTGCGGTCTCAAATAAAGTTGCTCAATCCATCGCAAGGCATGCTCCTGAAGTCAAAATTTCAGTAATTCCTAATGGTGTGGCTGATCCAGGGCGAGCAAACTCTTTTGACAAAATTTCCCGGATCACTTTCATTGGTCGCTTGGAGGAACAAAAGGGCCTCCACATTGCGATGCAGGCTTTTGCAAAATCTATTCAAAGATATCCAGATTTACACCTGAATATAGTTGGTCTTGGTGATCACATCTATTTTCAAGAATTAACAAACAATTTGGGAATCTCTGGAAGTGTCTCTTTCTTTGGGAGGTGTTCTCACTTCGAAACTCTAAAGGTTCTCAAATCCAGTCAATTAGTTATTGTGCCTTCGACATCGATTGAGGGTTTCTCCATGGTTGCTGCCGAAGCAAACATAATGTCATTGCCTGTCATCGCATCTGACGTTGGCGGTCTATCAAACACGATTCTCCATCAAGTGACGGGATTACTTGTGCCGCCTTCAGATGCGGAAGCGTTACAGGAGGCAATTCATTTCTATCTTGAAAATCCAAATTCCGCCCGTAAACATGGGACGGCCGGACGAGCGAGAATGATAGGTGAATTCTCGATAATGCAATACTCTAGGTTGATAGAGAATTATTACCGACTTCAGGTTGGGAAGTAAAATAATTGAGTGGATGGAAATAATCATGAATTATATAATTGATTCGAGAAACGTTTCTTGGGAGCGCGTAGCGAATGAAGTGATAGCCATTCAATTGGAAACTGGTCGTTACTATAACCTGCTTGATATTTCGGCGGACTTATGGTGTCAAATGAATCCGGGTGTTTCCCTTGAAACTCTCACTCAAGAATTTTCCAAACTCTTTCCAAACGTAGATGATGTTAAATTGCAAATTGAATCATTCTTGGATTCGTGCTGCAAAGCTCGTCTAATTTTACAAATCGATAATTTAGATAAAGTTGAAAATTGGGAAAAGTTTCCAATTGAATCGAAAGTGTGGAACTCACCTGAAGCTGTAGAGTATTCCGACTTGCAAGATTTAATTCTGGTCGATCCTATTCATGATGTCGACCAATCAGGTTGGCCAAATTTGAACCAATGATGGCAGAGCCACTAACCTACAAGGAATTAGCTGAACAACTTCTTGACATCGGTCAAGAGTTCGTTCTTTCGGATGATGTAGTTTCGACTATTCACAATCTTGGAAGTAAGTCTGTTCAAATTTTGGCTAAATCCTCTACTAGATCAGATGGCATCGACCCAGTAAGTGGGTTGATCAAGATTATTGATCAACAAATAGCTGATTACACTATTGTTTTCTTAGACAAAATTTCCACTAATTTTGATCCAAATGTTTCACATTTTGACAGGCATGATTCGCCTTTAGGTCAGGTTAGAACGCATTTGTCTTATCCATACCGAATTGCATTAGATGAGCACACCGGAACAATTCAAGTTCATGATCCACGATCTGGAGTTGTCGTCATCTGGTGCCCAAACGTTAACCAATATCCATATTGGGCAGCAGCCACTCCTTTTAGGCTTGCATTGGCATGGA